>JBKDHA010000034.1:0-12767 GCA_046335555.1 Bacteroidota bacterium | reverse complement strand
GTACACACCTTTGATATCGTTTTGGACAGCATCCGAGGGTTCAAATCTGTTGTTTCGAGAAGCCTAATCGTAAAGCCAATGAAATCAGCTATTTACATCTGTCCAATTACACAAAATCAAATTATTTTGGACAGCTGTGATTTAATACTATTTTTTTAATTCAAAAATTGCCGGGATGGCTAATTACGGATTCTTAATATTCATTTTTCTGCTTTTTAACCAATTGATTTTTTTTAGTTAACAGATCATATTTTGAGAAGTGATTAAATGGTCGGCCCGTAAATCAGTTTCAAAAAATGTAAAACAGCAGTTTTTAAGCATAATATTGAATTGAATCAGGTATTGCAGCGGGTGATTTCCTGTTCAAACAAAGCTGTTAACTATTATCCATTCTGTGTATTTTTGCAGCAACAATCCAATTTCCGTATGTACCTGCCCACGATCCGAGTCACCAAAAGTTTCAATTTTGAAATGGCACATGCTTTACCCGGGCATGATGGTCCGTGTAAGCATATTCACGGTCATACTTATTTTCTGCATGTTACTATTTCCGGCAAACCCAAACAGCAATACGGTGCGCCCGACAACGGCATGGTTATCGACTTCGGAAATTTGAAGCGGATAGTGCGAGAGCAAATCATTGATTTATTTGACCATGCCCTGGTTTTGCCCGAAGAAAGCCGCAAAATGCTGGAGCCGATGCTGAGTGATCCGCTTTTTACGCGTATCCATTGGATGCCGTTTCAGCCCACCTGCGAGTTGCTGGTGATTTATTTTATGCAAAAAATCCGCGAGCACCTTCCAAAAGGCATTGATTTAGTCACACTCCGCCTCAACGAAACGCCAACTTCGTATGCCGAGTGGTTTGATTCGGATAATTTGTAGTTAAAAACGTCCGGTTACAAACCGGACGCATCCTGCGGCATCCTGCTAGTTCAGTTAAAAACTGAACTCAAACGCAACGTCCGGTTGCAAACCGGACGCATCCTGCAATCAAAAACTGCGGGATTCATCCCGCAGCAACAAGATTTATGAATTAAAAAATTCATCATTCATCACTTAACATTCATCACTCCGCGAAGCGGTTATCACTCCGCGAAGCGGCCATCATTTCGCGGAGCGGACAACGCTTCGCCTTGTGCATTCTGTTCGGCCAAAGTCCAGCCATCGGTTACAGTAGTTTCTAACCAAACGCGGCCGGATTTGCGGAACACCTGAACTGAAAGACCGTAATGCTTCATAAATTCCTGCTCAAGAACAGAAACGGTCATTGACGGTGTGATCTGTATTTCTCCATCCAAATGAGTGGTTCTGATTTCGCCCAATGTGCGGGTGTTCTGGAGCATCTGGCTGCGGGGCGAGGGCTTTCCGGTTTTGTGCGGACGCGAAAAGAACTCAAGACGCAGATAAGGAAAGCTTTGGGTAAACTCTTCCTGAATGTCGGCTACAGAGCGTGTATCGTTAATGGTAATATCCATACGTGAAATATCCGCATGAATTGGCTTTCACCTTTTACGGACATTACAAAACTAAACCACCAACCAAGCGGCCGGAATGATCTGCATCATTTCTGATTACTGATCGTTGTCAGTAATCGCTTAGTTTTTCATCTTATGCAGCTTGTCGTAGCTTACCACTGTTATAGTTCCGCCTTTCACTTCAACGAGTCCTTCCTCTTTAAAATCGCTTAGTGTGCGGATTGTGGTTTCTGTGGCTGTGCCGGCCAGATTGGCGAGATCTTCACGCGAGATGGTCATGGTGAATGTTTCTTCACCTTCGCGGCGGTAGCGGTTGCATAGTGTAACGAGTGCTTCGGCTACACGTTTGCGGACTGAGTTATATGCGAGTTTAAGGAGCTGTTCTTCTTTCTCGGTCAGATTATCGGCCAGCAAACGCACAAAGCGGCGGGCGACTTCGGTGTTTTTATACAGCAGTGCAAAAAAGTCTTCTTTCGGGATCAGACAAACCTCAGCATCTTCGAGCGCTGTTGCAGAATCGGAATAAGGTTTGTCTTCGAGCAGGGCGAGATAGCCGAAGAAATCGCCTTCTTTATATAATCCGGTAATGAGTTCTTTGCCCTGTTCGTTCACCATTCCGGTTTTCACTTTTCCGCTTACCACCATATAGATGCCTTTCGGAAAACTGTCCTGCACATAAATGCTTTCTTTCTTGCGGCACGAACGCACATCGCGGTGCGCCGAAAGTTCACGCAGGGCATCAAAGCCTTTTGCTTCGCTCACAAACTCGTTGAGTCCTGTAATATCTCGTGAAAAATCGCGGCGAACGCGCTCTGATTTTTGCAGACGACTTTCGATGGCATTCAGCAGTTCAATATCATCGAAAGGTTTGGTTACGTAATCATCGGCTCCCATTTCCATGCCCCGGCGAAGCTCACTGCGTTCTGCTTTTGCTGAAAGGAAAATAAAAGGTATGCTTGCCGTCTGATCATTTTTTGAAAGCAGATGCAGCACTCCATAACCGTCGAGCACAGGCATCATAATATCACAAACAATAAGATCCGGATTGGTTTTCATGGCTTTCTCAACGCCATCTTTCCCGTTCTCGGCAGTAATTACTTCATAATGCGCCAGCTCAAGAATTTCGGCTGTGTTTTCGCGCATGTCTTTATTGTCTTCAATGAGCAGTATCTTTTTCATTGCGGAAATCGAAGTGTAAATGTGGTTCCCTGATTTTCTTTGCTAACGAAGGTAACTGAACCATTCATCAGTTCGGCATGTTTGGCAACTATATGCAGGCCCAGTCCGGTACCGGAAATATGTCCGGCATTCCGGCCGCGGAAGAAACGTGTAAATAAATGCTTCTGATCTTCTTCCGGTATTCCGATACCCTGATCCTGAATTGCCAGGATAAGCTCATCGTTACTTAGTTCGGCAGTTATAGTTACGATTTTCCCGGCCGGCGAATACTTAATTCCGTTCGAAATAAGATTGAACAGAATATGCTTGAGCAGCTTCGGATCAATAAGTGCAGATTCTGTGCAGGTACACGTATAATATAGCTGTATCTCGTTGTTAGCTGCCAGCGGTTTGAGTTCGGTAATGATCTCACCGGTAAATTGACAGATGTCGATGAGCTCCGGTTTTTGCGTGATCTTACCTTCTTCCAATTTACTTACTGAAAGTAAATCATTGAGAATGTCAGTAAGGTGACTGATCGAGCTTTTGATGCGCAGTACATGCTTCGATTGTTTTTCTTTGTCGTTGGTTTCGCCATATTTTGTAACAAGCGAAAGCGACGAAAGCATTGTAGCCAGCGGCGTTCTGAACTCATGCGAAGCCATAGAAACAAAACGCGATTTAAGTTCGTTCAGTTCCCGCTCCTTCTCCAATGCTGTGTGCAACTGATCTTTCGTTTTCTGTAATTCGTCTATCGCTTCCTCCAGAATGAGCGTGCGATTCCGAACCTGACGTTCAAGATCAGCGGAGTAATTGAGCAATTTGGCTTCGGCTTGTTTGCGCAGTGTAATATCTACAATAAACGCGATTACAAACTTTTCGCCGTCGCCGTCAAACGGGCTGAGACTGATTTCAACCGGAAACTCTGTTCCGTCTTTTCTGCGGGCAAACAAATCGCGGCCGCTTCCCATTCTTCGGGGTTCGGGGTTTGCGGTGTAAGCATAATGTTGTTCAGCATGTCCTGAAGCGTAACGTTCGGGAACAAGTTTTCCGATAAGGTTTCCGAGCAGTTCGCCCGGCTCATAGCCAAACATTTGACAAGCACTGGGATTGCACCGCACGATATTGCCGCGGCCGTTCACCACAATTATGCCTTCAGCCGCATGTCTGAATAGCGCCTCTGCCCCTTCTAAGCTGTCCATAAATAATGTAAAGGAATTTTCCATCAAAATAGAAAGAATCAGCGAAAATAGAGCCAGACTTCAGTTCAAAATATGATCCTCATCAGTTTTAGGCCTGTCTGCAAGCAGTTTAAATTTATAACATCCTGATTCGCCTCATACCCGTAACAAGACCGCAACTGTAGTTTAGCAGCCGTATGCAAACAGTTGATTCAGTTAAAACCACAACCTGTTTTCACTGCGGGGAAGATCTGAAGGGAAGCTCGTTAAAGCTCGACAACAGGGCATTCTGCTGCGAAGGCTGCAAAACAGTTTACGAAATACTTTCGCAAAACAATCTGGCCGATTATTATCAGCTCAATCTTGCTCCCGGACAAAACCGCGCCGGAGTTGCTGCTGCAAAAGAAAAATTTGCCTGGCTTGATGATGAGCAATTGAGGCGTGAACTGATACAGTTTACCGACGGCGATATTTCCACAATTACGTTTCAGGTTCCTGCCATCCACTGCAGCTCGTGCATCTGGTTGCTCGAAAACTTATGGAAACTGCATTCGGGTGTGGTGCGCACTCAGGTCAACTTCCTGCGCCGCGAAGCACACGTTACGTTCCGTGATAAAGTAATCAGCCTTCGGCAGCTCGTAGAATTGCTGTCGGCAATTGGCTATCCGCCAGATCTGCGCGCAGGAAATGTTGCCCCGAAAGATAATGCACACACCATGCGGCATTGGTATTATCGCCTTGGTGTGGCTTTTTTCTGCTTCGGCAATATTATGCTGCTGAGTTTTCCGGAATACTTTGGCGTTGATTCGCTGGCCGAATCTGAATACCGGAATTTCTTTGGATATGTCAACTTCGTGCTTTCATTGCCGGTATTGCTGTTCAGCGCTTCGGTATTCTTTCGTTCGGCATGGAGCGGACTGCGCAGCGGTGTTGTAAATATGGATGTACCTATTGTGCTGGGTATTCTGGTTATGTTTATCCGCAGCAGCTGGGAAATCTTTTCGCACACCGGTGCAGGTTATATGGATACACTTGCCAGCCTTGTGTTTCTGATGCTTATCGGTCGTTTGTTTCAGAATAAAACCTACGACCGGCTTTCATTCGACCGCGATTACAAATCGTATTTCCCGATGGCGGTTACTGTATTGTGCGAAGGAAAAGAAACCAGCATACCGGTTGCCAATATTCGCAAAGGCGACCGTCTGCTGATCCGCAGTGAAGAACTGCTTCCGGCCGACAGCATACTGATGCAGGGCGATGCGCGGCTTGATTACAGTTTTGTAACCGGCGAATCGGCTCCGGCTGATAAAGTAGCCGGCGAAATCATTTATGCCGGCGGTCGGCAAAAAGGCAGCGCCATAGAAGTAGAAGTGATTCGCGAAGTTTCACAGAGCTATCTCACACGACTTTGGAACGATGCCGCATTCCGGAAAGAAGAACACAAAGATGTTACTTCAATGGCCGGACGAATTAGCAAAACATTCACGTTTGTGGTGTTTGCTATTGCTGCCGGTGCCGGACTTTTCTGGCTCAGCAGCGATTCGCAGCGCGCACTGAACGCGTTTACTGCTGTACTTATTATTACCTGTCCTTGCGCACTCGCCATATCATCGCCGTTTACATTAGGCAATATGCTGCGGCTGTTCGGTCGCAACAAAGTATATCTAAAAAACACCGCAGTAGTGGAAACACTTGCTTCGGTTGATACCGTGATTTTTGATAAAACAGGAACGCTCACACAAAGCGGCGACACAGGTGTTCAGTGGGAAGGCGAAACATTAAGCAGCAGCGAACTTGCCGCTGTGCGTGCATTAGCGCGACAATCATCGCATCCGCTGAGCCAGAAATTATATGCAGGAACAGAAAGCGGAATACTGCCAAAAATTACAGCCTTTGAGGAGCACACCGGAAAAGGCATAACCGGAAAAGCCGGCGATTCAGAAATCAGAATCGGATCGGCAAAGTTTGCGGGAATTGAACCGCAAGCACAGCAAGATGCGCAGGCCGCAACAGTATATATAAGTATAAACGGAAAACAGCGCGGCCGCTTTTTATTCCGCAACAGCTACCGTCCCGGCCTCGATGCAGTAATTGAAAAGCTGCGCGGGAAATACAAGCTCGGCCTGCTCTCGGGCGATAATGATGCAGAAGCCGCATACATCAAAAAGCTTTTCGGGCAGGATGCGCTGATTCGCTTCAACCAATCGCCAGCCGATAAATTAAGTGCCGTGCGCGAACTGCAAAAGCAGGGACATAAAGTACTGATGATTGGCGACGGCCTGAACGATGCAGGAGCACTAAAGCAAAGCGATGCAGGCATAAGCATCTCAGACGACATCAACAATTTTTCGCCCGCCTGCGATGGTATTGCTGATGCAGAAGTGTTTGAAGATATTCCATCAGTACTGCATTCTGCAATAAACGGAAAACGAATATTGATTGCCAGTTTCCTGCTTTCGTTCCTCTACAATATAGTAGGCCTGTGGTTTGCCGTACAGGGCAATCTATCGCCGCTGGTAGCCGCCATTCTGATGCCGGTAAGCTCAGTAACCATTATACTTTTTACAACTATCGCTACGCGATACGCTGTGAAAAAATAATGATGAGTGTTGAATGATGAATGTAAAATGAAAAGGATACTATTCTTCCGGCTTTGCCGGAAGTTCCCTAATTCACAATTCATCATTCATCATTCATCATTAACTACCCTTTTCCTGATTTCAATCATATCCGTCTCTGACTATCCTCATCGTTAAAAAATCATAACAAGGGCAATTTTACGCACGAAATAACCAGAGAGAAATGAGTGTATTGTTTTTATTAATCGGAGTAAGTGTTTTAGTAGCGGGAGGATTCCTGTATGCTTTTATCCGCAGCGTTCGCGGGGGGCAATACGACGATCAGTACACTCCTTCAGTGCGGATATTGTTTGATGAACCTTCCGCCAATCAACCGAAAAGTCAAAACGCAGGTGAAGCAACAGTGCTGAACCAACCAACCACCGATAACTGAACCCGAGTTTATGGAACACGCCGCAGAAACGGACCTGAACAAACCACAGGCCGAAAAATTTTCCTACGACAATACGATTGTCAAGATGTTTGCCTATGCCACCATGCTTTGGGGTGTGGTGGGTATGCTGGCAGGATTGTATGCAGCATTGGCATTGGTTTTTCCTGAGTTAAATTTAGGAATAGCACAAACCTCGTTTGGCCGTGTTCGTCCGCTGCACACCAATGCGGTGATTTTCGCATTTGTGGGTAACGGAATTTTTATGGGTGTTTATTATTCGCTGCAGCGTTTGTGCAAAGCACGTATGTTCAGCGATAAACTGAGTAAAATTCACTTCTGGGGCTGGCAGCTTATTATTGTTCTTGCTGCCGTAACTCTGCTTTGGGGCTACACCACAGGAAAAGAATATGCGGAGCTTGAATGGCCTATTGATATTCTTATTGCATTGATTTGGGTGGTGTTTGGCTGGAATATGTTTGGCACCATCATCAAGCGTCGTGAGCGTCACCTGTATGTTGCAATATGGTTCTACATCGCAACATTTGTAACGGTGGCAATGCTTCATATCGTAAACTCTTTTGAGCTTCCGGTATCCTTGATGAAAAGTTATTCGTGGTATGCCGGTGTGCAGGATGCGCTTGTGCAGTGGTGGTATGGCCACAATGCGGTTGCGTTCTTCCTCACCACTCCTTACCTCGGTTTGATGTATTACTTCATTCCGAAAGTTGCCAACCGTCCGGTTTACTCTTATCGTCTTTCCATCATTCACTTCTGGGCACTTATCTTCCTCTATATCTGGGCAGGTCCGCACCATTTGCTGTACACTACACTTCCCGACTGGGCACAATCACTTGGCGTTGTGTTTTCGGTAATGCTCATTGCTCCGTCGTGGGGTGGTCTGATTAACGGTCTGCTTACGCTTCGCGGTGCCTGGGATAAAGTGCGTGAAGATGTGGTGCTCAAATTCCTTGTTGTGGCTGTAACGGCTTACGGTATGGCCACATTTGAAGGCCCGATGCTTTCGCTGAAAAACGTAAACGCCATTGCACACTTTACCGACTGGATTGTAGCACACGTACACGTAGGTGCTTTGGGCTGGAACGGCTTCCTCACCTTCGGTATTCTGTACTGGCTTGTACCCAAAATGTGGGGCACAACACTTTGGTCGAAAAAGCTGGCCGGATGGCATTTCTGGCTGGGAACATTAGGTATTCTGTTCTACGCCATTCCGATGTACTGGGGTGGATGGGTACAGCACTTGATGTGGAAACAGTTTACCCCCGACGGACGTTTGCTTTATCCGAACTTCCTTGAAACAGTAACTCAACTTGCGCCTATGTATATGATGCGTGCGGTTGGCGGAACACTGTATCTGGCTGGTGCAGTAATTATGGTGGTCAACCTGATCAAAACTGCAAAAGCGGGTTCATTTATTCCCGAAGAAAGCGCAGAAGCTCCGGCTCTTGCCAAAGTTTACCGCAAACATACCGGCGAACACTGGCATCGTGCTATTGAACGTCGCCCGGTTCAGTTCCTTGTTCTGAGTCTTGTGATTGTAGCAATCGGCGGTATTCTTGAGATGATTCCAACCTTCCTGATAAAATCAAACGTTCCCACCATTGCAAGTGTGAAGCCTTATACACCGCTTGAATTACAGGGCAGGGATATATATGTACGCGAAGGTTGTTATGTATGTCACTCACAAATGATTCGTCCGTTCCGATTTGAAACAGAACGTTACGGTGAGTATTCAAAAGCCGGTGAGTTTGTATATGATCACCCGTTCCAGTGGGGATCAAAACGTACCGGTCCTGATCTTGCCCGCGAAGGCACAGGCAACCTGAAAAAATCCAACCTCTGGCATTACAACCACCTTGCCGATCCGCAATACATATCGCAGGGATCTATTATGCCGAGTTATATCTGGTTGCTGAATGATGATCTGGACACAGCATCAACACCGGCAAAAATCAGAGCGATGCAAACACTTGGCGTTCCTTATCCCGAAGGATATGATGCAAAAGCCAATGCTGATCTGATGAAACAGGCCAATGAGATTTATGCTGATTTGATGAAAACCGAAGAAAAACTTCTTCCCTCTGATAATCCGCCTGCAGCTAACCGTGAAGTAATTGCAATGATTGCTTACCTGCAACGGCTCGGCAGGGACATCGAAGCCGGTAAACCAGCAGAAAAGAAATAAGCCATGAAATTCTCCAGCTATCTCGAAACAATCACCGGAGTGGGCATATTCCCGCTGCTGTCGCTGCTCATGTTTGTGCTGTTCTTTACTATCGTAGCACTCTGGGCATTCCGCGCCGAGAAACAGATGATTGATACCATGAAAAACCTCCCGCTCGACAGTGAGGAAACCCAATCTGCCGACATAAATAAAACAGACCGCGTATGATCACGTCACTCCAAACCCGGCGCTGGTTTATTGCAGCAGCAGCAGTATTTATTGCTGCTGGCGCAAACGCCCAAGCCGCAACAACTACTGCAGCACCCGAAGAAGTGTCTGTATTTTCAAACACACTTTTTAATACACTGCTTGCAGTGAGCGTAATTCTGCTGCTGGTAATAATTGGTCTGGCACAAATGCTTCAGGGTGCTGCACGTTACCACGTTGCAAAAGAAAAGACCCCAGCTTCTGCCGATAAAAAAGAAAACCAGAATGCGGGCAGCGGCACTGTAAGCGGCATCTTGTTACTCGCCGGACTTCTGCTGCCTGTACTTTCTTCGGCTCAGGATGCTGCAGCAGCTGTTGGTGATGCTGCTGCTGAAGTAAAATCAACCGTTCCTGATTTTGCAGATTCTGTAGGCGGACTGGATATGGGAATATTCTTTCTTATGATTAGTGTGATTTTTATTGAAGCACTGATCGCCTACATGCTCTGGAATTCGGGGATGAAGCTGCTCAAAACAGAAGCACCTCCGGTTATTCGCAAAGCAGTCAAAGCAGCACCGGCCTTCATCGAAACGCTGAATGCTTCTGTTGCTATTGAAGAAGAAGGTACAATTATGCTCGATCACGAGTACGATGGTATCCGCGAGCTGGATAATAACCTGCCGCCGTGGTGGAAGTATGGATTTTATCTGACTATTGTTTTTGCTGTGGTCTATCTCATCCATTTCCATGTCAGCAAAACAGGACCGCTTCAAACCGAAGAGTATCAGACTCAAATGGCCGAAGGCGAGCGCCTCAAAGCCGAATACCGGAAAACAGCGGCCAACCTTGTAGATGAAAGTAATGTATATCTGCTAAAGGCTGCAGACAGCTTAGGTGCTGGTAAAAGCATTTTTACAGAAAAATGTAAAGCCTGTCACAAAGCAGATGGCAGCGGCGATATAGGTCCCAACTTTACAGACAATTACTGGCTGCATGGCGGCGACATCAAAAGTGTATTTACGACCATCAAATATGGCGTAACAAGTAAGGGTATGCAAGCCTGGCAAAACGATCTTTCGCCGGTGCAAATGCAGGAAGTAGCGAGCTACATTCTTACTCTTGCAGGTACAAATGTTGCAGGTGGAAAAGCACCGGAAGGAACACTGTTCAATCCGAAAGGTGCAGTAGCCGACTCAACACAAACCCCAGCCGGCGATTCGCTGAAAAAAGATTCAACAGCAAAACCGGCTAACGCAGTAAAATAATAAGCTTTATGTCTGAAGAACAAAAGAAAGAAAAGGTGCAGTTGGACGAATCGTTCAGAGACAGTATTGCAACTATTGATGAGAAAGGCAAAAGGGTGTGGATGTTTCCGCAACAGCCTTCAGGACGTTATTATAACCTCCGCACCCTTTTTACATTCTTCTACCTCATCGTCTTTTTTACACTTCCTTTCATTTATGTAAACGGAAATCCGCTTTTCGAGTTTAACGTAATTGACAGGAAGTTTATCTTTTTCGGCGTTATTTTCTGGCCTCAGGATTTCTTCATCTTCGTTATCGGGATGCTCACCTTTATGGTGTTCATCATTGTGTTTACTGTTGCTTTCGGCCGAATATTCTGCGGCTGGGCGTGTCCGCAAACTGTATTTCTGGAGATGGTTTTTCGCCGCATCGAATACTGGATTGAAGGCGATTCGAGCAAGCAGAAACAGCTCCGAAAAATGCCGTGGAATCGCGAGAAGATTTCAAAACGCTTGCTTAAACACAGCATCTATTTCTTTATCGCATTCCTGATTGCCAATACATTTCTTGCATATATTATCAGCTACAAAGCGCTCTTCCATATTATCAGTCAGCCTGTAAGTATGCACTTAGGCGGATTTATTTCAATTCTGATTTTTACCGGTGTTTTCTACGGCGTTTTTGCCTGGTTCCGTGAACAGGCTTGCTTAATTGTTTGTCCTTACGGTCGTATGCAGGGCGTATTGCTCGATAAACATTCTATTGTAGTTGCATACGATTATGTACGTGGAGAACCTCGCGGAAAATTCCGTAAAAACGACACTGCAGAGCACGGCGATTGTGTTGATTGCGGCCACTGCGTGCATGTGTGTCCAACCGGTATCGACATCAGAAACGGCACTCAGCTTGAATGTGTAAACTGCACGGCCTGTATTGATGCCTGCGACCATGTAATGGATAAGTTAGACAAACCGCAAGGCTTAATTCGTTATGCATCAGAGAGCGACATCCGCGAAGGAGAACGCACTCGTGTTACCACAAGAAAAATTGCCTACAGTGTTTTGCTTACCGTATTGGTTGGTGTATTAGTTACACTTCTTCTCACCCGCTCCGATTTAGAAACAACGTTGCTGCGGGCTCAGGGGTTGATTTTCCAGCGCCAGCCTGATCATAAAATAAGTAACCTGTATAACCTGAAAATGGTGAATAAAACCACACATGATTTTCCGGTTACTCTTAAACTCGAATCTCACAAAGGAGAAATCAGATTGGTTGGCGACTCAACAATTTATCTGAAAGCCGAATCGAATGATGAACAGGGATTCTTTGTAGTACTCGACAGTGTGAATATCATGCAACGCAAATCGGATGTGATGATTGGTGTTTATGCCGGCGATAAAAAAGTAAAAACAGTAAAGGCTGCATTTATTGCGCCTGCATCAATACTCAACAAAAAATAACGATCATGAACTGGGGACTTCGTATTGCACTTTTGTACGGTGGATTTGTAGCCGGTGTTGTTGGTATGGTTGTATTCAGCTCACAACAGCAGATTGATTTGGTAAGAAAAGATTACTATTCTGCCGAATTAAAACATCAGGATCGGATTGATGAAACCGATAATGCTGCTGCACTTTCGGAACAGGTGAAACTCAGCCGCACCGGTTCAGACGTTAACATTCAGCTCCCGGAGGAAATGAAGGGACAAACAGTTACCGGCACAGCCTACTTCTACCGTCCGTCTGATGAAAAACTTGACCGCACATTTACACTGAAACCCGATACAACCGGGCAACAATTAATCAGCGGCGATTTGAAGCCCGGCATGTACAATGTTCAGCTACAGTGGAAAGCCGAAGGCAAGAATTATTTCTCGGAAGTTGTTTTTACTTATTGAGCCATGACACTGCTCATTATAACCGCACTTAGTTTAGGCTTTCTCGGCAGTTTTCACTGTGCCGGAATGTGCGGACCAATTGCCCTGGCTTTGCCGGTTCATCACCGCAGTCCGGCCGGGCGAGCAACCGGAATTCTGATTTACAACATTGGCCGCGCTTTGACGTATGCCGCGCTTGGCGCTGTTTTCGGATTGCTCGGCAATGGATTTGCGATGGCCGGTTTTCAGCAAGGGTTTAGTATTACCATCGGAATTCTGATGCTGATTTTTGCGCTGATGCCTGAAAATATTGCCGCGAAAATTACCGGTGTCAAACATATATTTCGAGGCTTTACCAAACTGAAACAACTGCTCGGCCATTTGTTTCAGCAGCGCACCAACAAAGCCCTGCTGCTTACCGGACTGCTC
>JBKDHA010000033.1:0-33724 GCA_046335555.1 Bacteroidota bacterium | reverse complement strand
AGGTAACTGCCGGGCGACGAAAACAACGTAATACTTGATCAGAAAAAAACAGCCCTGAAAACAATGTGCTTTCAGGGCTGAACTGAATTTGAGATTCGGTTATTTTGAAACTACTTCTTCGATATGCAATCCGTCGAGCTTGAGCACGCCGTAAACACGCACTGTTTTATTCAGCGAAATCAGTTCGCCTTTGTTGTTGCGGATTTTTACATCGCTCTTCGACCAGTTTTCTGGTAGTTCTTCCATTTGACTATTGCCTGAACCGCGCACGAGTTTTACGGTAAATCTTACGCCTTTGGCATCGTTCAGATCAATAGTCATTTCGCTTCCGGTAAGCACGAACATGGGGGCATTGAGCTTACCTTCGAGGTAATACTCTTTGTTGTAATTTTCTTCTTTCTTGG
Source organism: Bacteroidota bacterium (assembly GCA_046335555.1). GTDB lineage: Bacteria > Bacteroidota > Bacteroidia > Palsa-965 > Palsa-965. The sequence continues at coordinate 33,320 of JBKDHA010000033.1, read as the reverse complement.
AAGCTTCTTCGGTAAGTTCGGGCCAGTTAAATCCGGAATAATCGAGCGCAGCTTCATCAATTTTTTCGATTTCAGTAATCTGCAGGTATGTGGTATGTTTCTTCGGATCGCTGTAGTCTTTTGAAGCATACATGCTGCCGGAGATTTTAACACGTTCGTTAATGCTGAATGTTTTTCCATTTTTATCGGTAATTACCACATCCGATACTTTGTAGTTGTCGGGCAAGGTTTTCATTTTGTTTTTACCGCTGCCAGTTGGAACAGTGCAGTAAATATCATGTCCGTGCGATTGATTGCGGCGGCCGTAGAAGTTCATGCTTTGGCCACGGTCGCTGGTTGATGAAAGCTGCGGAAGTTGGAAGTAACCTTCAATAATTACATTGTGGTTTAACTCAAGCGTATCGGCAATAGCCTGCTCAAAACTGATGCGTGCCGGCGGAAGTTTTGCCAGACTGTCTTTCATTTTCTGCTCTATTTCGTAGGGCGAGAGAGGACGGTTGGGATCCTCATTTGAGATTTTACTTTCTGAATTGCCGCCGCAGGAGACAAGTGTTGCAAACGCAAGAACAGTTGCTGAGTAAATAAGTTTTTTCATGTTGTTGTTCGTTCTGTTACGGTAAAAGTAAGTTTTTGAAGATGAAAAGGAAATAGCTCAGCGTGGTACTGCTTTTGTACATAGAAAATCAGTTTAGGAGGAAACCAACAGAGTTCCTATTTTCGTATATGTTAGCCTAACACCAGATTTAACATGAAACTGTCCCTGAAAGCCTTGCTTTTCTTATTGTTTTTGCCAACAGCAGCAATTTTTGCCGTTGCGCCCTCGCATTCTGCCTGGGACAACCTGCTCAAAAAAAATGTAACTGCCGATGGCAAGGTGAACTACAAAGCCTTTATCCGCGATTCGGTGGAACTTAACAAATACTTAAAACTGCTGAGCGATAATCCGCCCGCCGCCGACTGGACAGCCAATCAGGAAAAGGCCTTTTGGATCAATGCTTATAATGCGTTTACGGTTAAGTTAATTATCAAATATTATCCCGTAAAAAGCATTAAAGACATTGCCGGGAAAGTTCCTTTTGTAAATACGCCCTGGGATATTAAATTCATTAAAATAGGCAAGGAAACACTTGACCTGAACAATATCGAACACACAAAACTTCGTAAAAAGTTCAACGATTATCGATTGCATTTTGCTTTAGTTTGTGCTTCAAAATCATGCCCGATATTGCTGAATGCGGCTTATCTGCCTGAAAAACTTGATGCACAGCTTGACGGACAGGGTCGTGCATTTCTGAAAGATGCTAAACGTAATCAGGTTTCTGCGGCAACACCCAAAGTGTCGAAAATCTTCGACTGGTATGCTATGGACTTTAAAAAAGGCGGAACTGTAATTGAGGTTATCAATAAGTATTCTGATGTAAAGATTAACGCCAATGCTAAATTGGAGTATCTTACCTACGACTGGACACTTAACGAGTAATCTCAGCAAAAGTCAGACACGTAAAAACGCCCAATGAAAGATTCGGTTTCAAATGAACAGCCGCTTGTAATAATCGGAAACGGGATTTCCGGCATTACTTGTGCCCGTCATGCCCGTAAGCGCAGCAAGCGACCCATAGTGGTTATTTCTGCTGAAACCGAACATTTCTTTTCCCGTACAGCGCTCATGTATATTTACATGGGACACATGAAGTACGAACATACCAAACCTTATGAAGATTGGTTTTGGGAGAAGAGCAATATTACACTTATGCGCAAATATGTTGAGCGCATAGATGCAGCCGAACGCGAATTGTTTTTTGCCGACGGAACCCGAATGTTTTATGGAGAACTTGTGCTGGCCACAGGTTCAAAATCAAACTTCTTTAACTGGCCGGGCCAGGAGTTAAAAGGAGTGCAGGGACTTTACAGCTTTCAGGATCTTGAAAGCATGGAAGTGAATACGAAAGGTATAAGTCGCGCTGTAGTTGTTGGAGGCGGACTTATTGGTGTTGAAATGGCCGAAATGCTGCATTCGCGGGGCATACACGTTACCTTTTTGGTGCGCGAAAGCAGTTTCTGGCGCAATGTACTTCCGGCCGAAGAATCAGCGCTCATCAGCCGACACATTCGCGAACACGGCATTGATCTGCGGCTGAATACTGAACTCAAAGAAATTTTAGCTGACGAAAACGGCCGCGTTCGCGCAGTTGTAACTGCATCGGGAGAAGAAATTGCCTGCCAGTTTGCGGGCATCACAGTTGGCGTTAGTCCGAATACAACACTTGCCAAAGAATCGGGCATTGCAGTTGACCGCGGCATTTTGGTAAATGAATTTTTTGAAACGGAAACGCCCGGTGTTTTTGCTATCGGCGATTGTGCTCAGTACAAAACACCGCCTTCCGGCCGCCGCGCTATAGAGCCGCTTTGGTACACCGGCCGCTTTCACGGCGAAACACTTGCCCTAACGCTTACCGGCCGCCGCACAGCTTATCAGCCCGGCCCGTGGTTCAACTCGGCCAAGTTCTTCGACATCGAATACCAAACGTATGGAGATGTAAAACCGAATGCTGCCGAGAACGAACACACATTTTACTGGGAACATAAAAACGGCAAAATCAGTTTTCGTGCCGTGTATAATGCGGCCGATAAAACACTGACCGGAATTAATGTTTTCGGGATGCGGATGCGGCACGAGTTGTTTGACCGCTGGCTGAAACATCGTAAAAAAGTTGATTATGTTATTCAGCATCTGAATGATGCGGCTTTCGACCCCGAATTTTACCGCACGTTTGAAAACGAAATTGCTGAAGCATTCAGTAAACAAACGGGCACAACAGTTCAGCCGCTTAAAAAAAGCTGGCACCGCATTCTCAACCGCCACACACTCTAATGAAAGCACCAGAGCCAAGTCTCTCCATCGCACAACCGCATCCAGAAGGCGTTGATGCACTTCGCAAAACCGGATTTGCAGTTGCCATTGCAGCAGTTGTTTATTTGCTGCTGGCCTGGGTAAAATTAGTTCCGGTAAATGCAACAGCGCTCATCATTACATTGTCTGGTATTGTTGCAGGCACTGTAGTTTATGCCTGGCAGCTTTACCGGAATCTTCCGCCCGGCATAAAAAATAATGGTGTGTTTACCTCTTCGCTAACCAATGCCGGACTTTGGGGTTGGGCTTTGGGAATTGTGCTTACCGGTTTTTATGTTGCCCTTTATTGGTTTCCCGAAACATTGGGATTTGTAAAGAACGGCAATAACACCGGCATTGTAGCCCTGTTTGATCCGCTCAAACGCCTGCTCACCGGTCATAATTCCGATTCGCAGTGGTTTGTTTACGGAACGCTTTATACGGTTGCCATTCTCTCGATGGGTATCAAGTTTATGCTCAAGTACAGGCATAACCGCTATCAACTTATCCGCACATCGGTTGTAATGGTTTCGCAGCTTTTTCTGGCTTACCTGATTCCGGAAATATTGGAAGGACTGACCACCGGACAAGCCTATTTTGCCAAAGACATCAAAAATATCTGGCCGCTGAATTATTACTTTTTTAATGACTGGCACCTGAATGCAATGACCGATGGCGGCGCACTCGGTCGTATTTTCCTTGTAGTCGGAATAGCACTGTTTTTGATTGTAACCCCGGTTATTACTTATTTCGCAGGCAAGCGCTGGTATTGCTCTTGGGTATGCGGCTGCGGCGGACTTGCTGAAACTGCAGGTGATCCATTTCGTCAGCTTTCCTCTAAAAAAGTATCGGCTTGGAAAATTGAACGCTGGATGATTCATACCGTACTTGTGCTTGTCTTTATAATGACCGGAGCAACTCTTTACGGCTACTTCTCCAACAGTTCAACATTTCTCGGACTTAATATTTACGAATATTTCCAGAAGCCTTATGGTTTCTTAATTGGAGCAGCATTCTCGGGCGTAGTTGGTGTTGGATTTTATCCTGTGCTGGGTAGCAGGGTTTGGTGCCGTTTTGGCTGTCCGCTTGCCGGATATATGGGTATAATTCAGCGTTTCAAATCGCGTTTCCGTATTACCACAAACGGCGGGCAATGTATTTCGTGCGGCAATTGCTCCACTTATTGTGAGATGGGTATTGATGTTCGTGCGTATGCACAAAAAGGACAAAACATTGTGCGCGCATCCTGCGTAGGTTGCGGAATTTGTGCAACTGTATGTCCGCGCGGTGTACTGCGCCTCGAAAACGGTCCGGAAGAAGAGCGCATCAACGATAATCCCATCAGTATTGGGAATGATGGTGTAAAGCTCAACGGATTATCCTGATATTTGCGGCAATGTCGCCTATCGCTGTAAATGCTTTTCTTATTGTTTGTGTTGTGCTGTATGCGCTGGCGCTGCTGTTTATTTTTATTTACAGCTTAACGCAGGGGCAATTGGTTTGGCGTTATCTGCACCGGAAAAAACCTGCTGATCTGTATCAGCGCGATGAAACGTTTAAACCTGTTGTAACTGTTCAGCTTCCTCTTTATAATGAGCGTTATGTAGTAGAACGACTGATAGATGCCGTTTGCTGTATTCGTCACCCGCGCGATAAATTTGAAGTTCAGATACTTGATGACTCGAACGACGAAACAACTGAACTTGCCGAAGCAAAAGTTAAAGAATGGAATGCGAAAGGTGTTGATGTAAAACTTATTCGCCGCACCGACAGAAGCGGCTTTAAAGCCGGAGCATTGAAGTATGGTCACGAAACTGTGCGCGGTGAGTTCATTGCGATTTTCGATGCCGATTTTATTCCGGGAGAAGATTTTCTGGAACAAACACTTCCGTATTTCACGAACCCCAAAGCTGGTATGGTGCAAACCCGCTGGGGGCATATCAACCGCGATTATAGTTTGCTTACATCGCTGCAGGCTTTTGCACTTGATGCACATTTTACGGTTGAGCAGGTTGGACGCAACATGGGCGGTTTTATTAACTTCAACGGAACCGCCGGTATCTGGCGAAAAACTACCATTGAAGATGCCGGAAACTGGGAAGCTGATACACTTACCGAAGATCTTGACCTCAGCTATCGGGCACAATTAAAAGGTTGGCAATTTATTTATCTCGAAGATGTAGTTTCGCCTGCCGAATTGCCGCCGGTAATGAGTGCGCTAAAATCACAGCAATATCGCTGGACAAAAGGTGGTGCCGAAGTAGCCAGAAAGCATATCGGTAATGTATTGCGATCTCCATTTTCGTTTGGCAGACGCTGGCATGGAATTATGCACTTGCTGAACAGTGCAGTGTTTATAAGTGTGATTATAAGTGCAATTACAAGTGTTCCGCTTTTATTTGCTAAACAAGCATTTCCAGAGCTTAATAAATTGTTTTTGATAGCTACCGGCTTTCTGCTCAGCTTTGTTGTGCTGGCGGTATTGTATTATATATCCAGCAAAACATTTTTTAAATCTAAAAATCAGGGTTTGGGGAGTTATCTACTTGCTTTTCCTGTATTTCTTTCGGTGTCAATGGGTTTGTCGTTGCACAATGCAGTTGCGGTAGTTGAAGGTTATCTGGGAAGAAAAACTCCGTTTGTGCGTACTCCGAAATTCAATATCAATAAAACGTCAGACAAGTGGGGCAGTAATGTGTATATCCGCACGAGCTTCTCGCCAATGATTATTGCCGAAGGTTTGATGATGCTGTATTTTATTTATGGTATTGTAATCGGCATCCGTTTGCATGACTACGGTTTACTGCCGTTTCACATTATGCTGGCTGCGGGTTACGGGCTGGTGTTTTATTTTTCGGTGTTTCAGCGGCAGAGTGTTAAGTAATGTTGCTGAAACGCTTTCGCAGAACACTCCTCTTGTTTTTACTTATATACCTTCTCGCCCTTACTCAACCAAACGCCCCAGCTCTTGCTATAAGCATGAATTTTAGCAGTTGATTTTCCGGTATTGTCAACTACTTTATTGCCTTGGTTGACCTGTTTAAAGGGTTTCGACTTTTTTAAAATTAAGGTTAAAATTGGTTTTAAGGATTGATAGCCTGTTGATTATATAAATAGGAGTTTTTACCTTTGAAAAAAATACCCCGATGTTTTCTACTTTAACTAAATTCCTGCTTTTAGTTTCGATCTTTCTTGTTTTAAATGTCAGACTTGGGGCTCAGTGCATGAGTGGGGTTTACACTGTTGGTGGAATTTCCCCCAATTTCTCGTCACTTACTCAGGCTGTAAATGCAATTGACCTTTTAGGAGTTTGCGGGCCAGTTGAATTAAGATTGAGGAATGGTACTTACCCGGGAGGGGTAGCTATTCCCACAATTTCAGGTGTATCTGTAATTAATACTATTCGTATTACTTCTGAAAGTGGCGACAGTACACAGGTAATAATAAATTGTAATTTATCTGTTTCACCTTCGGCAGGAATTTTTGTAGATACAAGTAGTTATGTCAAGATAGATCATATTACTTTCTTAGTACAATCAAACTCTCAGTATGGATCTAGTGCTATAATGCTGAGAGGGAATAGTACTAATTTGAGTGTTGAAAGTTGTGTTTTTCAACAACCTTCAGGTGGGTTTTGTTCATACATAGAAAAGCCATTTTTGTATGCTGATATTTCGGGATTGAGAGTGAAAAGGAATTTATTTATTAATGGTCATCACGCAATCAATTTATTTGGACCATCCTCAACCAATACTAATAGCAGTGATTTTAAGATACAGGAAAATTCATTTATTAACTTTACTAATACAGCTTTACGGATCATTGGAGTATCAGATATAGAAGTAGCTGATAACAACTTCAATAGTACTGTTACATTACCCGGTGCTGTGCAACTTGAATTAGCTGGAGTAACAGGAGCAGTAAAAATTATTGAAAATGTAAGTACTTCCAATAGCGGTGGATTTTCTTTAGGATTAGATGTGATGTCACCATCTGTGCCTGCAATTATTGCAAACAATATGATATCTGCGGGCTTACCAAGTGGTTCTTCTGCGGCTGCGCTTGGAGTTGTAGGACTTAATCATGTCAGAATTTATCATAATACATTAAGATCTACAAGTCCTGCGTCAGCCAATAGTTCAGGTATAGCAACACTAGTATTTAATGGGTTTTCATATTCTAATGTTGAAGTACGAAATAATATAATAGCAAATTCTGGGGGGGGGATGTGTTTTAGATCAGTCTTTATCAGTTATATATCAACTAATAACTGCTGGTACACAACAGGACCTGATTTTGCTTCATTTAATAATTTTATTTACCCTACTTTGCAGGCATATCAAATTGCAAATTCTCTTGAACAAAACAGTCTTTTTTCTAATCCATATTTCATTTCCCCAACAGATCTGCATGTTCAGGCTACAGCGTTAAATTCAGCAGGTTGGGCAGGTACCGGTATATTATTTGATATAGATGGTCAGTTAAGAAACTCGCCGCCTGATATTGGAGCAGATGAAATTGTTCCTACGGCAAACAGTGTTGAAAATTCGGCAATTATCAGCCCCTCTTTTCCCACTTGTCTCGGGAACACGAATGTAATTGTGAAAATTAAAAACTTAGGTCTGTCCAATCTTCAGACCTGTCAGTTTGAGTGGGTTGTAAATAATGTTGTGCAGCCAATTTATAATTGGTCTGGGAACTTACAATTCGGTGACTCGTCAGTTGTAACAATAGGTACGTTGAACTTATTACCACAGACAGCCTATACCTTAACTGTTAAAACCAAATTGCCCAATGGCCAACCTGATCCAATTACAATTGACGATAGTTTAACTGTAAGTATTGGTAATACATTTATGTCCGGAACTTTTATTATTGGACAGCCACCATCAAACTTTCCTACTATAAGTTTTGCAGTTAATGCTTTGAATACTAATGGTGTGTGTGGTCCTGTGACAATGCTGATTAAGGATGGGACCTACACTGAAAATATTTCTTTTCAAAATATACCCGGTGCATCGGCAGTGAATACTATCACTTTTCAGTCATTGTCTAATGATAGTTCGCTTGTTATTCTCAATCAGCCGACTACACAACTACAAATTGCTACGCTGAACAATTCAAAATATATTTATTTCAGAGCTCTCAGTTTTAGAGTTAGTCATCCTTCATATCCGAGGGCAATAGTTTTTTCAAATACTGTCGGGAATATATATATTGATCGTTGTGCATTTAAGAATGTGAATGGAACATCTGTTTCACCAAATGCTCAGTTAGTAACTACTAATCCATCTAATTCAGGTTCAAGAAACAATATATTTATTGACAGTTGTTTGTTTTCGGGAGGTTATTCAGGCGTAGAGTTAAATTTAAATAGTGGGAATTCTAATAATATAAGTGTAAGTAGATCTGTATTTTTGAATCAGCACAAGTATGGAGTTTATATGCGTTTCTCAGAGAATATTCATTTGGAGAGAAATTTCATCAATCTTTCTCAGAGCACATCCTCCTCTCCGTTTGGTATAAATCTGGAAAGCATAACGGGTGATGTGCAGGTAATTTATAATGAGGTCTATACACAAAGTGCCCCAGGTACAGCATTTTCAATTATTGGTTTTGGAAGTGTTCTGCCAGATACTTGTTTGGTCTATAATAATTTTTTCAGTGGTGGAAAAACTGCAGCATTTCTGAGTTGGTCAAGTAACTCGATGTTGTTTTATTTTAATAATCTCAGATCTTTTAATTCTACTGATGCTTCTCTTGTAGCTTCATCGCCTAACACCGTTTCATTTACTGGATGGCGTATATTAAATAATATTGCTGCTAATTATGGAACAGGACCAGCGTTCAGGCAATATAACGATGCTGTTTTTCTGCAATGCAATTACAATAATTACTATTCGGCAGGTAGCACACTTATATTTGGGTATGGAACTCTAACCAGTTGGAGAAACCAGACTGGTAATGATCTGAATTCGCAGTCAGGAAATCCTAACTATTTTTCTGCCTCAAACCTTCATATTAATTTAAGCGCATTTCCAAGTAATCGCGGAACTCCGATTGCCGGAATACAAACTGATATAGATGGTCAGTTAAGAAGCTTTAATTTTCCTGACATCGGAGCTGATGAGTATGTTGGATTTGCTCTTGATGCACAGATGGAAACTCTTTTTCCTTCAAACTTTATTTGTGACTCGATAGTACCAGTCGAACTTACTTTTTCTAATGCAGGATCTTCGACAATAACCAGTGTGGTTTTCAACTGGTCTATTAATAACCAGATTCAGCCGCCGGTTGTTTGGAGTGGCTCGCTACCGGCTGGTGTTACAAGTCCCGTGATTGTACTGGATACCCTTGCGCAACAACTATTCTCATCATATTCGATCAAAGTCTGGTTTGCGCAAATTAATTCATCAACTGATATGTTCCAGCTTAACGATACGTTAAGTCAGAATAGTTTGCCTGTTAGGATGAATGGGATTTATACTGTTGGAGGAAGTAATCCGGATTTTAGTACAATTAATCTTGCTTATAGTGCTCTGGAGACTGCCGGAATTTGTGGTCCAGTTACTTTAAATCTCCGAAATGGTATCTACAAAGAAAATGTGATTATTGACTCAATACCCGGAAGTAGTAGTATTAATAGAATAACACTGCAATCAGAGTCGGGTGATAGTTCGCTTGTTATTCTGGAAAATGATACAGCATCATACTATATAGATCCGATAATTACTATAAACAGCTCTTCAAATCTTGTGTTCAGAAAGGTGACTTTCAGACTTGATTTTTATCCTACAACTGTTAATTCTCCGACTAGTTCGCCAACCAGACCGGGTGATCTGCTTATTATTGTAGAGAAAAGTAAAAATATTGAAGTCAATTCCTGTCATTTTATCGATCATCAGTATCGCTCAAATTTCAGTTATCCCTTGCACCAAGCTCCGGTTTCCGTATTAACCAATTGGCACACACCGAAGAATTTAAGATTTTACAATAACTATTTTGAAGCTGGTGGCGTGGCTCTTTATTTAGCAGGTGACTCTCTAGTTATCAAAGGCAATAGATTTGAAGATCAGTTTTTACATGGAGTCTATGTAGTAAGTAACTGTAGAGTGATAGAGATACGAGAAAATATTTTCTTGGGCCGAAGAAATACGCCTCTGTTTTCTGCAATCGCTGGAGCGGGGCCACTTGATTTTCGTAACATTACCATTTCCAAAAACCAATTCGACTTTGTTAACGTTGCTGGTTTTATTAATATTAATTCTAATTTTCAAACGGCAGGTCGTTGTTATGTTACCAATAATTATTTCAATACTGACTCTATCTCTTCTGGCCTATTGGGAGGGATTGAAATACAAATTGATTCAATATTTTTCTGTTATAATACTGTTAAAATAAATGCAGGTGCACAAAGGACCGCTCTTCTGTGCAGAAATCTGTTTAATACCGGATTCATCAGAGAGCAAAATAATTGTATTGTAAATAAAACAGGTGGTATAGTTGTTGATGTATCGACTGGTCAGCAAAAACTATTGAATAATAATGTGTATTTCACTACCGGATCAATTCTTGGAAATTACAATGGTATTTTATGTTCTTCAATGTCTGCATGGGTTGCTACCTCATCCGGACAAGATGCTCTAAGTCGTAATATTTTGCCTTTATTTCAGGTTCAAAATCCTGCTTTACCCGGTGATACGTTGTTAAATGATGATGCAAGTCCGCTGAGTTTTGTAAACGAAGATTTATTTGGCAATTTACGTTCATCAACACAGCCAGATATTGGTGCAGTAGAATTTACTCCTTATTTATACGATGCAGGTATTAGTGAAATTAATAATCAGGCTTTAGCGTGTGATGGAAATCATCAGATTGAAGTAAAGATTATTAATTATAGTACACTAACGTTGAATAATCTCCAACTCCATTATTCAATTAATCAATCATCGCCACAGGTTTTTAATTGGTCAGGAAGTCTTGGTACTGGTCAAAGTACCGGATATATATCAATTGGTAGTTTTTTCTCCATAAATGGAACAGCGAGTGTTAAAGTTTGGACATCAATGCCCAATATGCAGTCGGATCAAAACAATTTAAATGATACGATGCTTAATGATCGAAATGTTGGTCCAATGAGTGGTAAATATACAGTAGGATCAGTTACATCAGATTTCTCATTAATAGCTGATGCTGTTTCTGCATTATTGCAAAGAGGTGTGTGTGGGCCCGTCTCAATTCAGATTGATGGTGGTTCATATTATGAGAGTATAAATATCTCAACTCCCATTCCGGGCGTATCACAGACTGACTCCGTTTTGTTTTGTTCTGCTTCAGGAATAGCAGATGTATTTATTATACGTAATATACAATCCGGGAATGTAAATCACTCGGTTTATATTGGCTCTGATTATGTTTCATTACGTCATATTACCATAGATGCGGCTTTGCATGATTATAATACACTCCCAACATTTTACTCTGCAGCTGTCTCAATAGCTGGGAATTATACATCTATTGACAGTTGTATATTGCGTGGAACAGTTTATCCGCAATCAATTTATCCGCAACGTATTGCATTGGCAATGTCAGGGATTAATCTTAGTATTACGAATAATCAGATAGTAAATTTTCATAAAGGAATTTCTATTAATCCGGTACTTACTCAGCCTACTGCTTTGGCGCGTTTGCGGATTGAAAATAACAATGTCCAAGGATTTACTGTTATTAACCATCTGGATGAGTTGCTGATGCAGGGGAATAATTTTTCTTCTGGTTTTTCGGGACAGTATTATGCAACCCCTTCAATTATAGATGGAAATAGGTTTAATAACTGTTTGTTGCTGTTAGACGGAAGCTTTAATGATTCGGTGATAGTCAGGAATAATTTTTTCAATAACGGAACTGACTTATCAGGAGATTACGTTTTGTTGGCAAATAACACATTTAATATTCATACCCCTCCTCAAAACTTTAGTTCAGCGTGTAGAAACATGCTTACCAATTCAAAGCTTGTGAATAATATCTTCCACAGCGAGAATAGTAATCAGATGCGTTTTGAGAACAATTCAGGTTCGAATTCGAGTGACTATAATGTTTATTGGAATAGGGGCAATCAGACTGCTGGCTTACAATACCTGACAAGTTTACAAACTACCTATCCCGGATTTGATATTCATTCGGCTGCTATCGATCCCATGTTAGTTTCAACTTTTGACTTACATATTCAGAATCCATTACTCTCCGGTGTTGGACTAGCTATTCCCAATCTTCTGTATGACATTGACAGGGATTTACGTAATTCAGCTCCATGTATCGGAGCAGATGAATTTGGGTATCCTTTACAATTGATTTGGCCCGGAAATACGAATAATGATAGCATTGTAGATAATTTCGATTTGCTTCCGATTGGGGTATATAATGGTATAAACGGGGCACAACGATGGTCGGTGAGTATTAACTGGCAAGGCTACACCGGTTTAAATTGGGGAACACTACAGTCTAACGGTGAAGATATCAAGCATGTAGATTGTAATGGAGATGGGATAATAACCAGTCTGGATACAAATGCTGTTTCTGTAAATTATGGGTTGCTTGATCTTCAGCCAATTGCCCCTGTTTTCTTTCAGAATACAAACCGAAATGCGGCTCCGGTTTATGTTGTTTTTCCTCAGCAACAAGCAATAGCTGGTTCTACTGTCATTGCGGAGATATGGGCAGGGACGTCAAGTTTGCCTTTTCAAAATGTATATGGAATTGGTATGCGCCTTTCACCTGCCAGTAGTGGTATTATTGAGCCAGGATCGGAAAGCATTTTATTTACAAATAGCTGGCTTTGTCAGCCACAAATAACTGGCTGGGAAATAACACGTTCATATCCCGGAGGGCGCTTTGAAGGCTCTATTGTTCGGTTTGATCATTATGGGAGAAGTGGGTTTGGGAAAATTGCTGAAGTTTCATTTCGCATTGATCTTTTATTATCACAACCGGATACATTATCCCTGCTTTTTGAACGTATAGATATAATTGATTCGGCGGGGAATCTGATACCATGGAGCACGGTTCAATCATCTCTGCCTGTTATTCCATTAACTACCGGTTTGCAAGATACTATCCGGACGATTTCTACTTATCCCAATCCGGCAAATAACCAAGTCGCAATTTCAGTCGAAACAACAAATGAGCAATTTGAATTATTGGCTTATGATTCACATGGGAAGCGTGTGTTTTCAGAAATGTTTCAAAGCTCAAATGGTCTCATACATATCGACGTAAGCCGATGGGCTGAAGGAATGTATTTTTTTAGAATGAGAACTGATTCGGGTAAGATTTATACAACCCGGATTTCCGTTCTTCATCAGTGATTTTATTCCTGCGCTAAACAAACAAGTTCATTCTAATGGAATACTTGTTTGAAAGATTGCTTTTCCAGATGTAGCATAACATTTGTAAGAGTGAGTTTACCCTTTTAAGTTCTCAGAGAAAAAGACGGGTAACAATATAGGGATGGGAATTTTTCACAGGAATCAAGTCGTATTAGATTAGTACACCTTCTCGCCCTTACTCAACCAAACACCCCAGCTTTTGCTGTAAGCATGAATTTTAGCTGTAGTCTTTCCTGTATTGTCAACTACTTTGTTGCCTTGATTAACCCATTCAAAAATTCCGCCGTAGAGGTTGGAGACATTGGTATAACCGGCGGCGATTAATTTCTCGGTTACTTTTTCGCTGCGGTAGCCAACAGAGCAGTAAACTACAATGCGTTTTTCTTTGGGAATGTCGGCAACACTTTTTAAATCGAATTTATCGTAGCCGACATGCTTTGCGCCGCTGATGTGGCTTACATTATACTCAGCAAGTTCGCGTGTATCGAGCAGGGTAACATTGTTCACACATTTCTCAAGCGAATCAACACTTATTTCTTTTACACTGTGTTTGAGCAGCGTTTTAAGCATTGCATTGTAGCTCGCACTGCCAACCTGTCCGCTGCACGATGTAAAAAACGAAAGAAGACTTGCCAGAAACATTAGTTTGCGTACCATGCGGCTATGCGTTTGAGTGCCGGTTTGTTTTGTGGTGTATAGTCATTGTTGTAATTGCCGCCAGCATCGTGGCCGGCATGCCATTTCCAAACAAAACCGCCTGCAAACCAATTTTGCGGAATAAAGGTACGGAACAATGCTTCGTAGGCATTTTCCTGAGCGGCAAGATTTACGGGAGCATCTGTGTCAGAAACCCAAGGCTCGGCTGTTGCTGCGTTGCAGCTTCGGTAGCCAAATTCAGTAAACAGTATTGGTTTGCTGTATTTATTGCTTGCTTCTTTCAATGCTTCGGAATGCGGTTTCCAAAGTGTAATAAGTTCTCCGGTTGACGGTGTTGCTTGTTTGCTCAGCGGGAAATAAGCATCTACGCCGATATAGTCGAGTTTATTCCAATGCGGAAATTTGTTCCATGCATCCCAGTTTTCGGCGTAGGTGAGTTTGCCTTTGTAAACACTTCGCACAGTGTCGATGAGTTGCGACCAATAGTCTGGACGTGCTTTTGTAAATTCGGCCAGTTCTGTACCAATGCAAAGCAATTCGATGCTTAGTGAGTCGGCAAGTCTGGCGTAATGCACGATGTAGCGGGTGTAATTAAACTCAAACATTTTCCATTGTGCTGTGTCGGCAAGCGTGTATGTTCCTGTGAATGTTCCGCCGCCAATCCACAATTGTGGTTTGAGCATGATGCTTTGCTTTTGCCTGCGTGCTAATTGTGTGCAGGCTATTATTCCGTCGCTTCGTTCGCCCCACCACTGGCGCTCGTTGTTGAACCAGATTTCTGCTTTGCCCGCAGGCACAAAAGCATAGGGCATAAGTGCTACCCAGTTTCCGCCGCAGCGCTGCATGGCTGAAAAAACCGATGAATCAACCGGTTTGGGCGGCGCTTCAAATCCGAAACCGGCAATGAGTGGTGTGCTTCGCTGAACAGGTTGCTCGGTTGAAGTTGCCGTTGCTGCTGCAGGCTCGCTGCACGAATGTGCTGTAAGTACAAGCAGAGCTGTACTATGCAACAGTATGAGCAGCAGTTTATTCATGTTATGAAGTTAGTCATTTTATTCGGGCAGTAAAATTGGTGTTTTGGGGCGGGGAGCCGGCGGCATTTTGGAATACGGAAGATATTTTCGTAGCCCCGACAGCAGCGGCACCCCGGCTTTGTTTGTCGGTTTTTTTGCTTGCAGAGCCGGAGTAGAGCGGATGGCGGGACAGGTGGTTTTAAACTACACTCAAGTAACTGCTTCGTATTTTTTTCAGTTAATCCGCGAATGGCTTTATCTTCGTAAGTACTGCTATGCGCACAACTCCAATTATTGATGTAATAATTCCTGCTTACAACGAAGAAAATTCGGTTGGCAAAGTTGTAACTGCATTGCCGCGAACGATTCTTCGGCACATTGTTGTGGTAAACAACAATTCAAACGATGCTACACGCGCAAACGCTGCTGAAGCCGGAGCTGTTGTTTTGGATGAAACTAATCAGGGTTACGGATATGCTTGTTTACGCGGAATGAATTGGGTTTCAGAGCAACCGGAGAAGCCGGATATTGTTGTTTTTGTAGATGCAGATTATTCTGATCGTCCCGAAGAACTTCCTTTGCTTATTGCTCCGATTATGAATGAGGGTTGCGATCTTGTAATTGGTTCGCGTTCGCTGGGAAATCGAGAAAAAGGTTCGATGACTCCGCAGCAGGTATTCGGAAACTGGCTTGCCACAACGCTGATGCGGCTGCTGTATGGCGTGCGTTATACTGATCTCGGCCCTTTCAGAGCAGTGAAGTATGAATCGCTGCTGAAAATAAATATGCGCGATACTACGTATGGCTGGACTGTAGAAATGCAGCTTAAAGCGGCAAAACTGAAAATGAAAACTACCGAGATTCCGGTTACTTATCGTCGCCGGATTGGTTTTTCAAAAATCAGCGGCACGGTGAAAGGCACGGTCATGGCGGGTTACAAGATTATCACTACAATTTTTAAATATTGGTGAGAGATACAGCCGCAATAACGAAAGAGCAATATTTTCTGCTTGGTGCAATGACTTCGGTTGTTGTATTGCTTGGCTATCTCACACCCCGCGGCGAAACTTTACAGTTATTGCTGCTTGCTGTTTTGGCAACTTTATGCGGCTTGCGGCTTTTCAAAATAACACCCGAAGCGGATGTGCCGCGCATGGTAGCTGCCGGCTTTGTGCTTCGGCTCACGCTGTTGTTTATGTTGCCCAATCTGAGCGACGATTATTTTCGATTTATTTGGGATGGTCGTTTGCTTGCAGCGGGAGAGCAACCATTTGCAGCACTTCCGCGCGAAATAGTTAATTCGCCGTTAGCAGCAGCAGCCAATCTTACTCCCGAACTTTTTTCCAAACTCAATTCGCCCGATTACTTTACGGTTTATCCTCCTCTTGCTCAATTTACGTTTTGGCTGACGGCAGTGCTAGGCGGGAAAAGTGTTTACGGCAGTGTGCTTGTACTGCGCATGATTCAACTGCTTGCCGAAGCCGGAACGCTCTGGCTGCTGCTGAAATTGCTGAGGAAAATGGAGATTCCGTTGCAGCGCATTTTATTGTATGCCTTCAATCCGTTAGTCATACTTGAGCTTATCGGAAATTTGCATGCGGAGGCATTAGTGATTTTTTCCCTCACCGCAGCTTTCTATTTGCTGCATAGCGGGAGGCACACCGGTTCTGCGCTTCTGTTCGGTTTTTCGATTGCAGCAAAACTTATTCCGTTGCTGTTGCTGCCATTGCTGCTTGGTGTTTTGGGCTGGAAGAGAACGCTGCGTTATTCACTTATTGCCGGCGGTACAGCTGCATTACTTTTTATTCCGTTGCTGGCCGGTGGTTTTATTCCGCATCTGCTCAGCAGTATTGATCTGTACTTTCAGAAGTTTGAGTTCAATGCCAGTCTCTACTATGTTGTGCGTGAAATCGGCTTCGCTGTGAAAGGCTATAATATAATTTCGGTTGCCGGTCCGGCATTGCTGCTGCTGAGTTTGGGAGTTATAGCAATTCTGAGTTTCCGAAAAACTACGGAAGATGCTGTACGCGGATTTATCCGTAAATCAATGTTTGCTTTATTGGCTTATTACCTCTGTGCATCTATTGTGCATCCGTGGTATGTAACGCCGCTTGTGTTGTTTGCAGTGTTTGTTCCGATGCGGTTTCCGGTTGTTTGGTCGGTAATGGCCTGGTTGAGTTATGCGGCATACGGCAATGCAGGATATGCCGAAAATTATTGGTTTACTGTAATTGAATATTCTGCTGTACTGACTGCGTTTTATGTTGATGTTCGGGAGCTGAATATGCGCAGAAAGAGCATGGCATAGTTAAAGTTTAGTTGTATTGGATTTTTAATAATTCAGTAAATAAAATATACTTGTGTCTGTATTGTTCATCAAACCGTAATAAGTTTCAACAACTGATCTCGTTTACGAATAGCAACAGGGATGGTTGATTTATCTTTCATTATCAATATATTCTCTGCCTTTTCAAAAAAGTGCAAATAGCTTAAATTAATAAGATGCGACTGATGCACGCGAAAGAAATGGCTGTCATCTTTCAGTATTTCTTCATAATCTTTCAATAGTTTTGAAACAACTATTTTGGTCCCATCTTTTAGATATACAGTTGTGTAGTTTCCGTCTGCTTCAAATCGTATAATATCTTGACTAGTGGTTACGTATATACGTTCAAATGTTTTGAGTATAATTTTTTTATTACGGGTTAGAGGCTCGTTGATATTCTCCAAAAGCACACTGAGTTGCAAGCGAAGTTCGTCGGCACTGGTTGCGGTTTCGGCTTTTTGTATTGCTGCAATAAGCTGTGCAGGAGAAATGGGTTTTAGCAAATAGTCAATAGCGCTAACATGAAAAGCATCAATGGCATATTTTTCGTGAGCGGTGGTGAAGATAACCTTCACCGGTATATTCGGTATGAGTTTCAACAGATCGAAACCGGTTCCGTCTTTCATTTCAACATCAAGAAAAATAAGAGCGGGTTTTAAATTGGTGATTAATCCAAACCCATCTGTAATGCCCGAGGCTGTGCCAACAAGGCTAACCTGAGGTGCAAATGTGGTGATAATGTGGCTAAGCAACTCAACATTGTTTGGCTCATCGTCTATTATGGCAGCAGTAATCATACTTGTTAATTATAATGGCAGGGGATTTTAATTTTGACATTCACGCCTGAAGTATCAGGAGCTTTGTCTTTTTTGTTTGTTATTGTTAATGAGTAAGCGGATGTTGATTCAGAATAACTTTTGAGACGTTCTTTGGTAATAATTGTTGCTAACGATTTATGTTTTTTGTCCGATTCCGCATCATCAGGTAATGATTGCTTGATTCCGGAACCGTTATCATCAATTTCATAGATTAGGAAGTTGTTTTCAATATAAAATTTTATATGAATTAGTCCTGTTGGGTTTTCAATAGATTTCATTCCGTGTTCAACTGCATTTTCTACAAAAGGTTGTCCGAGCAATGTAGGAATAAGTAATTCATCGGGTTCGATATTGCTGCTCAACTCAATTGTGTAATTAAATGAATCTGCAAAGCGTAGTTTCTGCAGGTCGAGATAAGTCTTTAAAAAATGAATTTCGGAACTAACAGTAATAGTATCTTCACGCGAAAAGTTTAAGATCATTCGCATTAGATCTGCAAATTGCGAGAGGTAATTGCCCGCAACTAGTGACTCTTCTTTGAAAATATAACTCTGAATAGCATTTAAAGAGTTAAAAATAAAATGCGGATTGATTTGTGAAACGAGTAGCTTTTGTTTAATGATATCAGCTTTCTGCTCGGCAATAACTTTTTTCTGTCGAATATTTTTGATGTAAAAAAGTGATAATGCAAGCATTATTATTGTAATACTTACTGAAACGATAATCCATTTCTGCATCCGGTAACTTTGTATTGTGGCTTCTTCCCGGAATTTAGATAGTAATATTTCGGTTTTAGCACTATCTTCCAGTGTCTTTTTCTCGTATTCGTATTTAGTTTGTTCCCTGAACAACGCTTTTTCAGTTTCTGTGCCATGTAAACTGTCTTTTGCCTGAATGTATATTTTGTAGTAATACAGTGCATTTTCAGGTTTGCCATATTCTACAGATAAATCGGAAAGAAATAATGCAGTCCTGCGAACTTTATTCCAGTTTTTTAAGCGAGAATAAATACCCAGCGACTTTTTAAGTGGCTCAAAAATCTGATCCCGTTGATGCATAATGTAATTTGTTCGTCCTAACTGGTAGTAATAGTTTGCTATTCCCGAGCTATCATTTATTTCAGAGGCAATCGGGAGAATCTTATTCAAAAAAGCAAGGCTACTCTTATAATCAACTTTAAAAAGGTAAAGGTCGGCAAGAACCCCCAGCAGATTTGCTTCCAGATTTTTGTAACCGAGATTTCTACTCTTTTCAAGATAAAATAATAAGTATTGTTCAGCCGAGTCGCGTTTTTCCGGGAATACGATTTCATACAAACCGAGGTTATGCGCGGCAATTATTTGGCGTTTATAGTTTGTGGTTTTGCGAGTTTCATTAAATGCCTTTTTGAAGCTATTCACTGCATTACTAGTATCTTTTAAAACGCCATATATCATTCCAAGATTACTATAAGCAGCAATCTTATCGGCTTCATTTTTTGTTAGTTCAAAGTATTTTAAAGCTTTGTAATAACATTCAATTGCTTTATCAAATTGTTCACAGTTGAAATATGTTATTCCTAGAGTGTTATAATCACGCCCTAAACCATTCAGGTCGTTTTGAGATTTATTTATTAAAATACTTTTATTGATGTATTCGATTGATTGCTCATATTGTAGTTTTCCTCTGTAATATATGCCTAACGAGTTTAATACGTAAGCCTCAGTTTTCTTGTCTTTACGGGCTCGAGAAAAGTCTAATAGTTTATTAATGTGATATAAAGAGGAATCAGAATTCTTGAATAAATAGTAATCATCAATATATTTCTTATAAGCTTTGATTCTTATTGAATCTGATTTTGATTTGTTATCCCAGATTTTCCAGAGCGAATCTTTCTTTTGTTGCCCGAATAAACCAGCTGAAAGAAATAATGATATTAGAATTAAGCGAATAAGCGGGGGCGTGTATGAATGCATATAATTATTGATTATTATTATTTCTATATGTAATGTACAAATTATAGGGTTTTATATATGTCCAACGTGTTTAGCTTTTGAAGAAAACCGAGCTTAATCATTTAGAGTTTCATTTCTTCACTTCAGACTCATACAAATCAATCCAGTTTTTAGGCTTCATTTTTTTTACCAATGCGGCAATTAATTCGAGCGGAACATCTTCTGCTTTCTTAAACCGAACGCATGACTTTCCCATATCTAATTTCTTTTTAGAGTGCTTTGGCCATTCGGATACAAACCAATTCAACAATTCTTGATTTGCATACATTCCCATGTGGTAAAAGCCGATATGGCTTTTTTGCGAAGCAATGCTGATGAATGGCAAAGGTAATTTCGGATCACAATGGTAGCCGGCCGGATAAACACTGTGCGGCACAACAAAGCCTATCATTCCATAACTCATTTCTTCCTGAAAGCCTTTCGGGATATTTTTCTTTACTGTATCACGCATGGCTGTGATAATCGCTTCCCTGTCGGCGGGAAGTGCTGAAATGTATTCGTCGGTAGTTGTTGGTTTGTTACTCATGTCGTTGCAGTTTAGGACATCTCTTAAAACTCAATAGATTGAGGCGGACGCAGGAGCGAAAACCTTCCCCGCATTTGCTGCGGGGAAGGATTTTCGCGACAAGTCTAACGAAGATATGTTGAGTTTTTAGAGATGTTCTTTATTTTGGGGAAGAAGATTCCATATCACCAATTATTTTTTTCACTTCTTCTTCTGTGGCGTGCAGGCGTTTTTTGCAAAACTCAATTAGGATTGATGCGCGTTTTACTTTTGCCGATAATTCATCAATCGGAATGCTTTCGCTATCTATAGAATGAGCGATCTCATTCAGTTCCTGAAGGGCGGTTGTGTATGTAAGTTGATCACTCATTTATTGAAATACTGTTAAGTTGAGTTGTTGCTGTACCATCGTGAAAATGTACGATAATTTCTTTTTCGTTATCCAGTTTTGAAACCGCCGTTATAACGCTGTTTTGTTGTGTAACATAGGCGTATCCCCGGCGCAGAACATTGTCAGGATGCAGCAGTCTTACACGCTCTGTCAGCATCGTAAGCTCATGGCTGCTGCGTTCTATATTATGCTGTGCCGATTGTTTTATGTTTTGCTGTAGCTGTGCTATTGCAGTCGCGGCATTCCGGTTCATACGTTGTGCTCCGGCGGCAATTTGCTCTTGCAAACGGTTTACAGTTACCGGTGCATTTCGCAGCAGATTTTTACTGCCGGAAGTAACGGTTGTTTCAGTTCGTGTAAGTTTTCCGGCATGTTCACTCAGCAGCTTGCGTATGCTCCCGGCCAGCACTGCAGATGTTTTTTCGAGCATTAATTTTTCTGCTGCAATTTTTCTGCTGCTGTGCTGAAGTATGCGCTGATAAATTTCATCCAGCTCAGTTTCATAAGCGAGGTTATGGTCGATAATAAACTGAGCGGCTTCTGTTGGTGTCTTCAGCGCGGTGTGCGCCATGGTGTCTGTAATGCTTTCGTTGCGCTGATGTCCGATGCCGGTAATTACAGGTATCGGAAATTTTGCCACCGGCCACGCCAAGCTGAAACTATCAAACGGTAGCAAATCGCTTTGTGCCCCGCCGCCTCTGATGATCACCACAACATCAAACCTGATACTGCGGCTGCGTTCATAAACAGCCAGCAACTGATCACGCATTGATTCGGCTGCTCCTTCGCCCTGCAGCTGCGCGAAAAAACCTTCAATCACAAAACCATATTGCAAAGTATCGTTGCGCAGCTTGTGCGAAAAGTCTTCGAACCCGGCCGCAGAAGCCGATGTAATTACCGCAATGTGTTGGATCACCGCCGGAAGTTCAAGCTGTTTGTTGGGTGTCTGCCAGCGGCCATTTACCAATTGCACACCCGGCTTGGCTGCCAGCTTGCGGTAGGTTTCCTGGCGCTGCTGCTCTAACTGCCCGAGCATAAAGTGCGGGTCAATATCAAGTACATTCAGTCTCAAACCTGCTGTGCGGTGCAATGTAACTGTAACGCGAACCAACACCTGCAAGCCTCTCAGATCGCGCACTAATTTACCGGTGATGTCTTCGAAATTTCGGAAACGTGTAAGCGCGTCGGGATTATTTACCCAGCCTGCAAAACGAGCGGCCGGAGCATTATCACTTCCTTTTTCAATAAATGTGAGATAAATGATACTGCCTCTGTCGTCAATCTCATCAGCATCGGCTATAACCCACCAGCTTTGCCCCTGAAACGCTGCTTCGAGTGTGCCGCGAACAAGATCCTGAAGTTGTGTTAGTTTTAATGGTGTGTTATTCATTACAGACAAATATAACACGCCGCAGCAATGTCAGATTTTTGCCTTTCGTTATTTTCAATTAATTCACCCGTGAAATTGTCGGAACTAGACAGAATCATATACTTTTATAGTGTTCCGTAAATTAACGGAATCTCGGATAGCAATCTCAAACCCTTTACCCATGATTAAACCCTTACTTTTTTCCTCGCTGCTGTTAAGTTCAGCAGCGATTGCGCAAACAACAGTTACATTCAATGCAAACGGAATCGGCCGCAACGGAACAGTTCAACAGTTTGTTGTTCCGCCGTGTGTGACCTCGGTTGATATTGATGTTTACGGCGCGCAAGGTGGAAATTCCAATGGCGGCTTAGGCTCGCGAATCAAAGGAACGTTCAGCGTTACATCAGGTGATACACTTTACATTGCCGTTGGACAGCAGGGAACTGTGAATACCTGCGGCGGCGTTGGAGCTTCATCGGGCGGCGGCGGCGGTTCGTTTGTATGGAAAAGCAACGGACCTTCACGTACTCTGCTCGCGGCTGCCGGCGGCGGCGGTGGCGGAAACACTAACTGGGCCGGTGGTTGTATTGCCGGCATTAACGCTGTAGTTACAGCCGACGGTACACAAGGCAACGGGCCATCTTCAGCACTTGGCGGAACAGCCGGTGCAGGAGGTTTTGGGAATGCTCCTTCAGGAACAGGATCGGGTGGAGCAGGTTGGCTCTCGGCCGGACAAAATTCGACTTACGGTACAGGTTGCACCGGCGGACTTAGCTGGCCGTTGTTTACCGGCGGTTCAGGATCAACTTCGTTTGGCTCTCCGGGTCAGGGCGATGGCGGTTTCGGTGGCGGCGGCGGTGCTGTTTGCGGTAATGGCGGCGGCGGCGGATACTCAGGCGGCGGCGCCGGCGAAGGCAGT
This sequence comes from Bacteroidota bacterium, assembly GCA_046335555.1. Classification (GTDB taxonomy): domain Bacteria; phylum Bacteroidota; class Bacteroidia; order Palsa-965; family Palsa-965. Next base: position 10,053 of record JBKDHA010000033.1, on the reverse strand, counting down.
TCCTGCCGTGCCGGTGGTGGTGGCGGTGGTTCGTTCAACGGCGGCACAAATCAAACCAATACAGCCGGCATCAGAGCAGGAAACGGACAAGTTATTGTGTCTTACATCCAGAGCGGTTTTACTGCTGCTGCTTCGGTAACACCAAACGATACTGTTTGCGCTGGAACACAGGTTACACTTATTGGTGCAAATGCGAGTACCTACAACTGGAACAACAGTGTAGTGAATGCTGTGCCGTTTACAGCAACTACTTCAACAACTTATCAGCTGATCGCTGCAAATGCTGCGGGATGCCTGGATACAATTTTAGTTCCCCTTACTGTTCTGCCCCGACCGGTTGTTGCTGCAAATGCTTCGCCTGCAAATACAATTTGTGCCGGCGATTTGCTGACACTCAGCGGAAGCGGTGCCAGTTCTTATTCGTGGACAAACAGCGTTGTTGATGCTGTGCCTTTTGCACCGGCAGCAAGTTCAGTTTATACAGTTACCGGAACCGCTGCAAACGGCTGTACAAATACAGCTACCGTGCAGGTTACGGTAAATGCTTTGCCTGTTGTAGGTTATTCTGCTGCACCGGATGATACTGTTTGTGCAGGAACTTCTGTTGCCGTTTCAGGTACTGGAGCCAGCACCTATGTTTGGTCGAACGGTGTTAGCAATGGTGTTCCGTTTACACCAACAGTTTCCGGCAACTATGTGGTTACAGGAACAGATGCTAATGGTTGCTCTTCAACTGATACAGTTGAGCTTGTTGTAAATCAAAATCCGGTGGTAAACCTCGGTGCCGATATTACACAAGTAATGCCGCCGGTTGTGCTTGATGCAGGTGCGGGATACAGCAACTATTTGTGGAGTACAATGGCAACTTCACAAACCATTTCGGTAAATTCTTTTGGTAATTATTGGGTACAGGTAACTGATGCGAATGGTTGTACTGATTCAGATACAATACTCGTAACCTTTACCGTTGGTGTTGCTGAAACTCTTGGTAACGGCAGCTTCTCATTGTATCCCAATCCGTCGCCGGGCTTGCTCAATCTGAGTCTCAGTAATGTATTTTCTGATGATGTGGTGATGAATGTGAATGATGTGAACGGACGTGTTGTGTTTAGTCAGCGTATCGGAAAAGTGGATGGCACATTGGTTCGTTCGTTTGATCTTTCACACCTCAGCGCAGGAAGTTATGTAATTACGCTTACTGCTTCGGGTAATGTTTCAACACAAGTTTGGGAGAAGAAATAGTATATAATTAACTATAAAAAAGCAGCATTGGAATTATTTTTCCGATGCTGCTTTTTTTATGATGTTTGTTGATAAAAGAATGTGAAAGTAGTGTGTTTGAAGCTGTGTTAACGCTTCAGAATCCAGTCGCCGCGAACTGATGCCTGAATGGTTTTCAGAAACTCTGCGGCTTCGCTGTGGTTAGCGAAACTGGCAATATTGATGTGTGTGATAAAATTTCGCGCAAAGTTGCAAAGTCGCTTTTTCGACAAAAGTTCAAAAGCTGCGAAGGCGCTTTCCTAAGTAGTTTGGTATGGTGCGATATGAAATGTTGCTGGAGTCTTTTCTTCTATGCGCGTAAATAAAATTTCGCGCAAAGTCGCAAAGCCGCGAAGAAGCTTTCCTGAGTAGTTCGTTTCGGAGCGATATAAAAATGTCTTTGGGATTTTTTTTCTTCTAAGCGCGTAAATAAAATTTCGCGCAAAGCCGCAAAGCCGCGAAGGAGCTTTCCTAAGTAGTTCGTTTCGGAGCGATATAAAAATGTCTTTGGGAATCTTTTCTTCTATGCGCGTGATAAAATTTCGCGCAAAGTCGCAAAGTCGCGAAGAAGCTTTCCTAAGTAGTTCGTTTCGGAGCGATATAAAAATGTTTTTTGGAATTTTTTCTTCTATGCGCGTGATAAAATTTCGCGCAAAGCCGCAAAGTCGCTTTCCTAAGAAGTTTGGTATGGAGCGATAAATTTTCTTTGTTTTTTTATATGATGTTTATTCGCTGATTTATAATAAAAAGAAACAGCAGCGGGATTTATTTCCGGTGCTGTTTTTTTATGATGTTAAGGAGGATTGGGTTTAGCGGTTGCTTAACGCTTCAGAATCCAGGCGCCGGGAACTGATGTCTGAATGGTTTTCAGAAACTCTTCGGCTTCGCTGCGGTTAGGGAAACTGGCAATGCTGATGTGCGTGAGTTTGCTTTTTACGTTTTCGAGAACGGCTGTCGGATAGCCTTTGGCTTCGAGCAGACGGCGATAATTATCGGCATTTTGTGCAACGCTGAATGCACCGCCGATTACGTAAAATGTTCCTGAAACCGTTTGCTGAACTGCGGCAGGCTGCGGGCGCTGCGGTGTTTCAACTCGTGTTGATTCGGGTGCAGCCAACTCGCGGTTGATGGTGAGCGGTTGTCCTTCTCCGATCCGTAAATTGATGACGCGGGCTGTATCCGTTCGCAAATCGCCGGGCATCGGGTATGAATCGGCTGCGGGCTGGATCTGGCGGAACCAATTTACCGGAAGGTATTTGGCTTTTGTTTCGCCATCAGTCCAGCCGAAACCGGCAAGCTGTGTATTGTTGAGGCGCTGCATGGGCAACCACAATGCTGCTGCGGCAAGCGGAACCAGAATGGCTGCTGCTATAACGCGGCGGCGGGTGACCAGCGGACGGCGGGGAACAGGTAAACGCTCATCGGCTTTTACTTTGTTCTCGCGCGGACGAAGCTCGCGAACCGGCTCTGCTGCAGGCTTTTCGGCTACCGTTTCGCGAATCACGGGCATCGACTGGAAGCTGCCCAGTCCGAAGGCATCAATCAGAAAATTTACTTCCTGATCGGCTTCAAAACGAATATTGCGTTCGGGATCTAAGCTAAGCTGACCAACATTGTGCAGGGTAACCGCTTTGCCGGCATTGAGTGCAGCCGAAGTTTCAGTTACAAAACTTTCGATTGCGGCCATGGCTTCTTCAAACCGGCACGGAACAGCTGCCGCAATAGCATGCGCCAGAAGCCCGTCGTTTTGCTGAAGATGGCGGTTAAACACCAACTGCTTGGAAGGCGGATGAAACGTGTGCTGCGCAGGATGAATACGCGCAGGCGCATACGTACACACAAAACCGCCAAAGCCCGGCACAACAACACAGTCGTGCAGGAACAGCAGTTCGCTGATGTAATGCGCTACGTTTACCGGATTTTCCATAGTCAGGTGTTCAAAAGTAGCCAAAGAAAAAAAACAGACACACTTGTTTTTTTGAACTGTGTATTAATGTTCTCGAAACAAGCCGATTAGAAATTAAAAAAGCTTCTAAGAGCCTGTTTAAATTTCATCCTTCGGCTTTGTTATGGCTCATTTTTCACCATACTTCGTTGGTCTTTTTGCCCGTATCATCTCCGATATGGGCTGCAAAAACCGCCTCGTCTGGCAAAAAATGAGCGTATAACAAATCTCAAAAACAAAATTTAAGCAGGCTCTATATCAGCCCTGCGGCCTTCAATTTTTCGAGATCGGAGGGAACATCAATAGAAATGGTTTCGAGATCAGTCAGCGCAGTGCGGATGCTGAATCCGTTTTCGCGCCAGCGCAACTGCTCAAGCGATTCGGCCAGTTCAAGCTCCGAAGGTTCCAGCTTAACCAATTGCCGAAGCACATTCATCCGATAACCGTAAATGCCGATATGCTTGTAAAACGTATGCCGCTGCAAACGTTCGGCCGGTTCAATGCCGCGCAAATGCGGAATTGGTGAACGACTGAAATACATGCCGTTTTGCTGACGGTCGAGCACAACTTTAATAATGTTCGGATTGTCGAGATCACTTATGTCGTGTAAATGCTTGACCAGAGTTCCGATTTCAGTCTTATCATCATCAAACAAACCCGCGAGCAAATCAATTTGTGCGGGATGAATAAACGGCTCATCGCCCTGAATGTTGATTACGGCATCCCAGTTTCCGCCAAGTAATTCGGCGGCTTCAGCACAGCGGCTCGTTCCGTTCAGGTGATCGGCAGAGGTCATGACTACCGTGCCGCCGAAACTTTTTACTTCTTCTGCAATCCGTGCATCGTCGGTAGCCACTGCCACTGCCGAGAGCTTTGCAGCTTTCATGGCCTGTTCGGTTACGCGGCGGATCATGGTTTTACCGGCGATAACAGTTAACGGTTTGCCTTCAAACCGTGTTGAGCCATAGCGGGCGGGAATAATTCCGATGATATTCATACAAATTTGCTGATGAAACACTGCTGTTTCAATGCTGAATGATGATGCGGGAATGTTTTATCGTACCGTTGTTCAGGCGGATTGCAATCAGATAAACACCTGATTCAATACCGCCAAGATCGGTGCGGATTTCTGTTGTGTTAGCTGCGGCAATGGTGCGGCTGTACACCAAACGGCCATCGGCAGCGGTTACTTCAAGCACAGCATCCTGCCCCTGAAGATCGGTGCTGATGATGAATTCGCCTTCAGAAGGATTCGGATAAACCCGCAACTGTTCAGTGGTGTTCTGCTCTGAAACGCCAACATCAATCAATGTGAACGTTGATGAAAACGAAGTGCAACCATTTGAATCGGTAACCACTACGTAGTATGTGCCGTTTTGCGTGGGCGTATAACTCTGCGATGTTGCACCAGCAATCGGATTGTTGTTAAAGTACCATTGATAGGTACTTGCGGCTGAACTGGTAAGCACGGCTACATTTTGTGTAATCACCGGAACTCCCGGGAACGGGAAGAGAATTACACTTACCGTGTCCGTATCAACACAACCGTTTACATCAGTTCCGGTTACAACGTAGGTGGTGCTCTGTGTTGGCCCTGCAACCGGACAGGCAATTGTTGAATCGCTCAACCCAAATGCGGGCGACCAGTTGTAGTTGGCGGCTCCGGTTGCGCAGAGGGTTACGTTTGTGCTCGAACAGAAACTAACATCGTTGCCGGCCGAAACAACCGGAAGCGGATTTACGGTTACCGTAATTTGGTTTTGGCTGGCGCAGTTAGTTGTGGTGATAACGTTTACAGTATAAGTTCCTGAAGTGTTAACTGTAATGCTCTGCGTGGTATCGCCTGTATTCCACAAATAACTTACGGTGCTGCTGGTTGTGTCTTGTGCGGTAACAGTAACCTGTCCGCCAATGCAAAAGCTAAGCGGACCGTTTGCTGTAATTTCAGGTACTGGCAGTGGGAACAGTGAAACACAAACCGTATCTGTATTGATACATCCATAACTATTGCGAATGTAGGCTACATAGCAGGTGTTGGCAGATGGTGTGGCAATTGGATTTGCAATATTCGGATTGCTGAGTCCTGATGCCGGAACCCACCAAACGCTGTCAATTCCGCCAAACGAAGAACTTGCATTGAGTTGCACAGAAGCGCCCTGACAAACGGTTGTATCAGCACCGGCATTGGTTTGCAGGCGGCAGAATTTTACAACGGCAAAGTCTTCGCCTGTTCCTGCTCCGCGGCTTGAACCGCCGAGATATACACTGCCGAGTGTATCAATGCCAATGCTGTATGCCTGATCGGAGTTGTTGCCTGAGCCATTCCAGCGGTCGCGCAGTATCTCATTTCCTGCACTGTCGTATTCGAGCAGGAGATAGTTGTTGTTTTGTCCTGTTGTGAATGCGTAACCGGCTACAAAAATATTTCCGAGGCTGTCGCTGATTACTTTCCGGCCTTCATCGTAGTTCACTGCAGCGCCGTCGAATGTTTTTATCCATAGCTGCGCGCCGGTTACTGCATCATATAAAATGGTTGTGCAGTCTTCAACAGTAGCGCCGGTTCCGAGTGTGCGGCCAGTAACAGCAACTTTGCCGAAAGGTGTAATTGTAATGGAGTTGGCGCGGTCGTTTTCGTTGCCGGCTCCGTTTATGCTTTGCTGCCAGAGCAGTGCGCCGGAAGTTGAGTAGGCGAGTGTAATGTAATCGTAGTTAGTAACGCCAACCAATGCGCGCACGTAGCCGCAAATAAATATTCCGCCGGTATCGTTCACGGCAATATCGGTACCTTCGTCGTAAACGCTGCCGGGACCGTTAAAGCGAATAAACCATTGCTGCACACCGGCCGCATCATATTTTATAGTGATTACATCCTGATTGTTTACACTGTTGGTGCGCGTAGTTCCGGTGATATATACATTTCCGGCAGTATCGAGGGCAATGGCTTTGCCGGCATCAATATTATTTCCGCTTCCGGTGTAGCGTGTAGCCCAAAGTTGAGAGCCGGCAGCCGAATAAGCAATGGTTACAACATCTGCACCGGAACCCAAACCATCGCTGCCTCCGGTAATGTAAATGTTTCCGGCGCTGTCGGTAATCACATCGTTCGGTTCATCGTAGTTGTTGCCCGGCCCGTTGTAGGTGGTGTCCCACAACAAATTTCCGGCGGGATCGTATTTGATAACGGCAATGTCGTAGTTAATGGCTGTAGTAGCTGTTGTTCCGGTAACGATAATGTTTCCGGCAGTATCGGTAGTAATTGCTCGTGCCTCATCGAAATCGTTTCCGGCGCCGTTGTAGGATGCTGTCCAAACCAAACTTCCTGCGGCATCAAACTTGGTTGTAACGATATCGAAATTGCTGCCGTTCCAGCTTGTTCCTGTTATTACGCTGTTGCCAAAAGCATCAAGCGTCATTGCCCGGGCACGGTCTATATTGTTGCCCGCAGTAGAGTAGCGGGCAACCCACTGCACGTTGAGCTGTGCGGTTGCGGTGAATGTAATACAAGAAAAAAGGAAAAGGAAAAGGAATTTTCGGAACATGCGGATATGGGATATATTGTTCAAAAGTAGGACAATTGCGAAGAACGGCAATGTGTTGAAATGCGGGTTTTCGTGGAGTTTTGACTTTTTATTTTTGGCAGAATTAGTAGTTTTGAGTTTAGCGGTTTTTGGGGGGAGGCTTAATGAAGAGATAAAAAAATAGAGTATATTGGTAAAGAAACCAATAACGATGAAAACCGCTAAAATGAAATTTTTCATCTGTTTTACAACACTTGCTTTTTTATTATTTGCCTGTATAGGCACGAGAAAAAAATCGAACACCAATTTTCATATTTTATGCCCTACTAATACTTTGAATGTTAAGAGCGTAATTTTCTTTAATGAAAAAAAGATTGGCGAAGTGTGTAGTTTAAAAAATCTCTCTGATAGTATTGACTGTGTTCAGGTTTGTTTAGATAACATGGAGATAATGCTAAATAAAAAGTCAAATTTTAGACTTATTAAATTTGGAATGTTAGGTGAGTATATTTTATGGATTGAAAATGATTCGTCATCAACAACAGCATTGTCGTATCTGTCTATTAATGATACAATTACTTTGCACTCAGAAAATAAAACTATCCCATCAGATATGAAAAGTCATTTCTCTGATACGACTTATATTATTAATACAGTTGATAGTATTTCAAACAAAATAAAAAAGATTCTTGATAAAATTCCAACAAGTCAGTAAGTCAGTCGTGCATCAAATTAGTGTCATGTTCAATCCTTCACCTGATTAGGACTCTCAAATGATCAGTAATTGAGAAATAAAAAGCAGATGAAATGGTAAAGCTGGAATCGTTAATTATTGATGCTGGTTCTACTAATCCACCGGCTATGGAGCGTTTGGTGTCAACACCAGCAGGAATTCCTGCTCAAATCTTAAGAGTTACAACAGCAAGCATAACTTTATCATCAACTATAGGTACACCACCAATAACTAATACAATCACAATTCAATGAAGATTAAATTATTGTTTTTATCACTTATTTTTTCATTTAATGCTTGGTGTTTAGCATTAGATACTGATACTGCATTATTCTCTTACAAAAAGGAGAAATGGTACTATCAAAATTATTTGTGTGATACAGTTAAAGATATTTACTTTAAAAATGGTCCTTTTGAAGGAACTGTTTCTCTTAGCTTATATTTTAAAAAAGGCGTTCTTGATTCAATTGTAAGCTTTCGTTACGCACGGTTGCCGGGATGTTTTTCTACGTTGTCAGTTTATTCAACTGAAACATACAAATTAAAGGATATGAAGCGGTTTTATCGTACCTTTTCTTGTGGTAAAAAAACATTACATATTCAAACATTTTCTATTGTTAGTAATCATACCATTAATAGCATAAAATCCATATACGATATGCTTTTACATCAACAAGTTATTGCTGATGGTGTTTGTGCTGAGTTCTATGAGTCTGGCCAAATACTGTCTATAGGTTATTATAAATTAGGTAATCGAGTTGGGACATGGTATTACTATGATTTTAATGGTGTGAAACAAAAAACAGAACGGTATAAAAATAATGTATTGGTATCTTCTGTTTCGCATTAGTGCGCCGCGCTCTCCACGAGACCTGCGGTAAAACCCTTCAAATATTCGTTGTCACTTATTTTCAATACATTCAATAAAACAACAAGGCCGATCAGATTTTGATCGGCTTTGTTGTTTTCAAAAACAGGTTTTCGACCCAAAGAAAACACCCACTAAAAAAAGGTCTCTCGGAAAAACCGGTTGTACGCTCGTTGAACTTACATTTTCACACACCCAATTCCTTTGAGGCAACTCCCCGAACGGTTTTCCTAAAGGCGTAACACTTTGGCCTCTGCCATTCGCGGTGCAAACCGTCTGCGGTTAGGAACAGAACCGTGCAATACTTCCCAGCATGAGTAGCCGTAATGGTCAATAGGGAATTTCTCGTGGTTCATATAATGCACAAAGCCCTGCAATCGCTTCACCAAATCATCCAAATCACGAGGTACACCAAAGCGCAAACGATATTCATTCTTAAGTATATGATGAATACTTTCTGACATTGAGTTTGAACGTACATCAATTCCCGAAGTCAGTTTACGAACTTCGGGTACTACTTGCTGGGCAATCCACACCAATAGTTCGCCTTTGTTTTCAGAACCACCGTCGGAGACAATAGAAACGTGTTTCACATGTTCGTTAATTTGATAAGCAGAAAACGTTTGTGCAAAATAATTATAGTAATTTTCAATTTATGAATGTAACTAAGGCACAAAGACCGGCACCAGACTTTTCAAATAGTAATTTTAAATTTGGCTTATAAACTAATAACCGCTTTCAATATCGTCATTTGAAAGTATGATGTTGAGAAGAGGAGATGGCTCACATGGTATTCTATTTATGTCACAAGGTAGAAATACTCTTGGGCATTACGTAGCAGTTCGAAATGAAGGTGGGATGATTAGATATTTCGATAGTCGATTATCAGATTTTGGAGCATTTCCTAGATCTCAAGTAAATCAGTATCTTAAACTCAGATATATGGATGCTACTAATTTATCAGCACCACGGCCAAATTTTAGTATGGAACAATTTCATTTTGGATTATAATATGGAACATATAGATATTGCTATAAGTATGGCAAAGAAACATCTTCGTGATTTTGAAAGATCAATGGAAGCACCTCCCTTATGTCTTTCTATATCATCTTTACAGAGATTTAGATGTGGCTATATGTTTACATATGCAACAACTATTTTTCTCAATACTTGGAACGATAAGTATTTGGTCGGAGGTAATTCCCCTTTCATCGTAGATGTCGAAAATAATGTAATTCATGAGGTAGTATTTCATCACAGTTTTGAATTTCAAAAATGGTTATATTGTAGATATCGAAACGATATTAGCAAATATTATTACTATTTATATAAATTCCCAAAGGATAGAGAAGCACATTAAATTAGGGTTGTGTTCAATCCGTCACCTGAACTTAAACAGAGTGTCACAATTAGACTTAACAACCTGATCTTCAATAAATAGATTTACTATCAAATTCACGCAAAACGAGGCTAACTAGCCTCGTTTTTTCGTTTCATCTCTGCGAGAGGTCAATTCTATTGGTCTCTACAATCCTTTGTGTTCAATATGTCACCTGACCGTTCAACAGACTTTAGTTGCCGATACTGCTTGTCTTTCCGCTGCATCCGAAAAGGCAAACGTTGTCTTAGCCCCCTATAAGTTGTAGAGATTTGAGCCCGGAGTTTAGGTCATTTACCCCGTTGTGTTGAGTTTTTTCAGGCATTTTGCACAGCGATATATTGCTTAGGT
>JBKDHA010000032.1:0-19533 GCA_046335555.1 Bacteroidota bacterium | reverse complement strand
ACATAGGAATGAATTTTGCTCCCCAAATTATTTCTTCTGCGCGATATGAAGTGCGTGCATAAACGGTTTGCGAAAACGAATCATCGAATGCTTTGATGAGAACAAAAAGTTCAATCTGATTATCGTGCATATCTTGATCTGTCATGCCATACAGCGGACTGTTTTCATCAAGCGGATGTACTAAAGTCCAGCTGAGCGGAAAGAGATTGATTTTTTTTCGTTCAAGGTTTATCTGATAGAACGACCGGTTGGAGGCTCCGGGTTCCAGCATGGCAAGTGTTACATCAATTTCTACTTCAATAAGCTGGTTGCTGCGTTTGTTGGCCATGCGAAACATCAGTCCGCGCTGATCGCCACGGTAGGGTGCAACAATTGCATGTGTGCTGTACATCAGGTTTGCTTTGGGTTTTGAAAACCGACCGTAAAGCAAACCGGTAGCCATAGCAAAGCCCAGCAGCCCAAGCATTGATTCTAACGCAGCAATAGTACTGGCTGCCGCACCTGTTGGACTGATGCGGCCGTATCCAAGTGTAGTAAGTGTTTGAGAGCTGAAGAAAAAAGCTTCGAGAAAACGCTCGCTAAAGTTTTGTCCTTCTATGCCTGCCAAATGCTCTGTTCCGATTAGCATGTAGATGCAGGCAAATATCAAATTCACGATGATATAAAAGCAGATCACCATGAGCAAAAACTTACTCCACGACATTAAAATAAGTTTGTCGTAAAGTTCAAACGACCGGAAGCGCGGGAGTCCTGTTCGTTTTACGTTAAAGCTGCCGTCTTTATTGAGATTCCGGCCAGCGGTGTTTTTAGTTCCGAAGCCGAGATCATTTGTTACAGCGGTGTTGCGGCGGTTAATGCGCATTGATGTAGCGTGGATTGAAAGATTCTGATATAAACAAATGTACGAAGTAATATGTGCCAATAAATAGAGGAGCGAACCAACAGTGTTTCAATAAATCACCTGCTCCGGTTTTCCATTCCAACACAGTGCTGCGGAAACTTTCCATTATGATAACTGTCTTTTACCGCAGCACTGTGTTTCCATTACAACCCGGGCTAGAAATTCAACTCTTCCGTGCTTCAAAATTCTTATAAAAAGAACATTACTTATAAATTAGCCTTTCAAATGGAGCAGTAGAGAAATTCACAAAAATGGCTTTCTTAATCGCTTCGTCTTTCTCGTATTCTTTTATCCGCAGCATATCAAGCTCCGCCTTAGTAATTTCAAATTCAATTGCTTTCATCTGCATAACAAACAGACTCGTTTTTGACGATTTTTGCATCGCCTCTAATTTTTGAGAAAGCTGATTTTCAGTAATTGAATTTACACTAATGGTTATTGAACCGGGATTTACCTGATCTTGTTGTGCATAAAACCAGTTGTCGTTTTTGCGGGCAATAACTACTAACCGATAACCCAACAACATATTCAGGTTTTCCTTAAAAGCATCTCCGTTTCTAGTTATCTGCTGATAAGCAGGAAGGCTGTCGGAAACCAGATAAGCGCGAACAGAATTATAAGATGAAGCCTGATTAACGCGCACTTCAAACGGTTTGTAGGTTAGCTTTGCGGTTTTGCCCGTTAACGAATCCGTAAATTCTCCAGATTCCCGTTTGGTAGTCGTTTCAAAAACAAAACGATCAACATTATACCAACCAGTTTGCTGTACTGGAAAAGAATAATATTTGCCTCTGGGAATACGCCTCAACGTATCTTTTTGTGGATAGCCCAACTGCTGAAAAACATCATTGATATTGATTTGAAGTTCTTTTTGGAAATTAGCACCCCGTGCTTTACTCTCATCAATAATAAAAGACAATTCAAGACTGTCTTCCGCTTCGCGGATGCTCATTTTTTGCTGATATACTTTTTCTGCTGCTTTTCTGACTGCTTCGCTTCGTAACTGATAAAAGCGGTTCAATTGTCCGATAAGATTTTTGTTTATTTCTACTTTTCCTTCATTCAAATTGAAGAAATATTCAAAAGCATATTTTTCTTCCGGAAAATACACCATTACCAAGCTATCATTATATCTGAATGATTGGTTGATGTTATTCAGATACACATCAAGAATGGCAGGATTGCCTAGGCTGAAAATAACCTGTAACCGTTTTTCAAATTCGTGTGTCGCAATCAGTGTTCCTTCATAAGCAGCATCTGTTAGCGGAGCAATCAGGGCAGGATCAATCTGGTATATCGTATCGGTTTGCCCGAAGTGTACATAGTTATAAATAGCGTCAATATCTTCATTTGAAAGCGACGGAAATGCTGTCATTGCCGCACCATTGTATTCCCGCATTATTTTTTGTGCATAAGCATCACCAGATCTTTTCATTTCTGCTGAGTTTCTGACCCATTTATATTTCCAGTCTCCTGCAGGAATACGGTTTAGAACACCGGCCAGACCGGGACCTGTTCCTTTTTTATCGTTGGCATAATGACAAGAAGAACAGTTTCTTTTAAAGAGGTTTTTACCTGTCACATTTCCTGGTTTATACTCGCGTTCATCATAAAACACTACTTTTTTTCCTGAATAGGAATTGTAAATGCTGTCGGTGAGTTTGCGATTATTAATATCAAACCCAAACTCTTTTAAAGTTGGGAGAAATTGCTCGGGGTAGAAATTGAGTGTTTTTAACGGAACTGGCGTAACCGGTTTTTGCAATGGTTTTGGGTTAACCCAATTGATGGATCCGTCAGCCATACGTTGGCCATTGAAAAGCTGCATATCAGGTTTTATTTCAGAAGCCGGTAATTGCACTTGTATAGATTTTCCTGCATTCAGCGGCAAAGACTTTCCATCTTGCCGGGCATTTATGTAAAACATACCACCTGTTTCGAGCAGTTCACCATTTGACATAGTGCTGAGTCCGGCTTTCAGAATATCGGTAATGTTGAGCGCTTCGCGAATTTCTATAGTAACAGGCTCATCATTTTCGGAGGTAAATGAATTTGCTGAAATAGCAAATAAACTTCCCCCGGGCGTAATTACTACCGTGTCGTGTTGTGGATTAATGAGAAATTTATGTGTGGGAAGTAAGCTGTCGGCATCACTCCAAACGTTGGTTCCCTGCTCATTGAGTTCAGGAAATCCGGTGTTTGATTGTGCAGATTGATAAAGCCACCATCCAGCTGCAGATATAATAATGGTGGCTGCAGCGAATAATGCAATTTTAGAAAAGCGGTTCATTGTTCAGATTTTCCTGTTAATTCTGTTTAACAGCAAAAGGTAACCATCAATTTGAACTTATTTTTTCGAACTACCCAACTTCTCCTTCAAATACATCCCTGTAGATGAAGTTTTACTCTTCGCCATTTGCTCAGGTGTACCTTCAAAAACAAGATGTCCGCCGTTTTGTCCGCCTTCGGGACCGAGGTCAATTACCCAGTCGGCACATTTCACTACATCCATATTGTGTTCGATAATAATGAGTGAGTGGCCTTGCGCAATCAATGCATTAAACGCATCGAGCAATTTGCGGATGTCGTGAAAATGCAGGCCGGTTGTAGGCTCGTCGAAGATGAAAAGTGTTGGCGGCTGGTTATGTCCGAGGCCGAGGAACGATGCTAATTTGATACGCTGCGCCTCACCACCTGAAAGTGTGCTCGATGATTGTCCGAGATGCACATAGCCAAGGCCGGTATCCTGCAGCGGACGAAGTTTATTGACAATCTTTTTGCCGTGATTTGAGCCATCATTGAAAAACGTAATGGCATCATCAACGGTCATTTCAAGTATATCGGCAATGTGTTTTCCGTTGTGCTGTACTTCGAGTACTTCTTCTTTGAAGCGTTTGCCTTTGCAACCTTCGCAGAGCAAATGCACATCGGCCATAAACTGCATTTCAACAACAACTTCGCCTTCGCCTTCGCACACTTCGCAGCGTCCGCCTTCTACGTTGAAAGAGAAATGTGAGGCTTTGTAGCCACGCATTTTGGAAAGCTGCTGCTCGGCATACAGGGCACGAATTTCATCGTAAGCTTTAACATAAGTAACCGGGTTCGAGCGCGATGATTTACCGATTGGATTCTGATCGATGAACTCTACTGCTGCAATGTGTCTGAAATCGCCGTTGAGGCGGTCGAAATGCCCGGTTTGTTCACCATATCCGCCGAGGTGTTTTTGCACGGCCGGATACAGAATCCGTTTTACCAATGTTGATTTTCCGGATCCGCTAACGCCCGTAATTACGGTCATTACATCAAGCGGAAATTTAACGCTGATGTTTTTAAGGTTGTTTTCACGGGCGCCGCTCACTTCGATATGGGCTTTCCACGGGCGGCGTTTAGCGGGCACCGGAATTACTTCGCGTCCGGTTAAGTATTTTGCAGTGAGACTGTCTGAGAGGAGAAGATCACTGTGAATGCCTGAGAATACTACTTCGCCGCCGAGAGTTCCAGCCATCGGTCCCATGTCCACAAGCGCATCAGAAGCCCGCATAATTTCTTCGTCGTGCTCAACTACAATTACGGTATTGCCAATATCGCGAAGACCTTTGAGCACACGAATCAGCCGTTCAGTATCACGCGGATGCAGGCCAATGCTGGGTTCATCAAGAATATACATGGAACCCACAAGGCTGCTGCCCATAGAAGTTGCAAGGTTTATCCGCTGCGATTCGCCGCCCGAAAGTGTAGAAGAAAGGCGGTTGAGGGTGAGATAGCCTAAGCCAACATCACACAGAAAACGCAAACGGTTGGTGATTTCTGTGAGCAAACGTTTGGCAATCTGTTTGGTGTGTTTGTCAAATTCGATATTCCCAAAAAACTCAAGCGCGTCTTCAACCTGCATCAGCACAATATCGCTGATTGATTTTTCGGCTACTTTAACGTAGTTGGCATCTTTGCGCAGGCGTGTTCCGCGGCAATCGGGGCAGGTGGTTTTTCCGCGATAACGAGAAAGCATTACCCGGTATTGGATTTTATAGCTCTGTTCTTCCAGAAATTTGAAAAAGTCGTTGAGTCCCCAAAAATATTTGTTGCCTGTCCACAACAGTTTGCGCTGCTCTTCAGTTAATTCGTAAACAGGTTTGTGAATGGGGAAGTCGAACTTGTAGGCATTCATTACCAATTTTTCTTTCCATTCGCCCATTTTTTCGCCTTTCCAGCAGGCAACGGCATCTTCGTAAATGGAGAGACTTTTATTCGGAATCACCAGATCTTCATCAATACCGATCACGTTTCCGAATCCTTCGCAGGTTTTGCAGGCGCCGATTGGGTTATTGAAGCTGAAGAAATGCACATTGGGTTCATCAAACTGAATACCGTCGGCCTCGAAGCGGTTGGAGAATTGTATGCGTCCGGGAGCTGCGGGTTCTTCGGCTTTTTTCTTTTTGCCTTTTGCGGCAGGAGCGGGTTCGGGGGCGGGGGCATCGGCAAGCTGAATGATGCAGTAGCCTTCTCCTTCGTAAAATGCAGTTTGTACTGAATCGGCTAACCGTGAGCTTGCATCTTCATCATCCGGATTCACAGCAATACGGTCGATTACAATGTGCATTTCATCTTTTTCTGAAAGCGAAGAGACATTGATTTCGTTCAGCCTGAGTAGTTCGCCATTGCAGAGAATGCGTGTAAATCCTTGCTGGAGGAGCAAACCGAGTTGCTCTTTGAGCGTTTTTTCGGGCTTAGCATGCAGGGGGGCGAGGATGAGCAGGCGGGTTTGGGGGGGCATTGCAAGAATTGCATCTACCACATCAGTAACCGAATGCCGTTTTACAATTGTACCGCTGGCGGGCGAATAGGTTTGACCAACGCGGGCAAAAAGCAGTTTCAGGTAATCGTAAATTTCGGTAGATGTACCTACGGTAGAGCGCGGATTCCGGGTATTTACTTTTTGTTCGATAGCCACGGCCGGGGAGATCCCTTTTATGTATTCGATGGCCGGTTTTTCGATTTTACCGAGAAATTGCCGGGCATAAGCTGAGAGACTTTCAACATATCGGCGTTGACCTTCGGCATAAAGGGTATCGAAAGCAAGCGAAGATTTGCCTGAACCGGAAAGCCCGGTTATGACCACAAACTTGTTGCGGGGCAGCGCCAGATCAATGTTTTTAAGGTTATGCATCCGGGCACCTTTGATAATAATGTGCTGCTTCGGATCGAGATTTTCTATAGATGATTTGGCCACGTTCGGAAATTAAAATGCAAAATTACGGCACGAAGCTTGATTTTTTACCGAATAGGTCTATATTTGCCATAGACGATTTCCAATAAAGAAGTTGCCCGGAGATTTTTTTCTCTATTTATGCAACATTTGAAAATGGTTTTCGTTTAGAAATACAGAAACTCTTTTTATTGTCTCACGGCTTTGTTAAAAAAAGCCACAACAAGTCAGGAATAGCGATACACCTCTACGTTTTCTAACAGACCCAAGCTGAAAACCCGAAAGGAGGCCACTATGCGCTATGACCAACTGAACGACCAGGAACTGGTTGACTTGTATGTTGCCGGAGACGAATCCTGCCTAGAATTATTAATTCAACGCCATAAAAAGCGTGTATTTTCGTACATTATGATGGTTGTTCGCGACCGTCATCTTGCAGAAGATATTTTTCAGGACACCTTTATTAAGGTGATCCAAACACTGAAACGTGGTTCCTACAGCGACGAGGGCAAGTTTTTGCCGTGGGTGCTTCGGATCTCCCATAATCTCGTTATTGACCATTTCCGCCGCCAGAAGCGTATGCCGCTTGTAGATGCTGGGGATGATTTTGATATCTTCTCGGTTTTGGTGATGCGTCAGGGCAATCACGAGGATAAAATTGTCAAGCGTCAGGTACGTTCCGACATCCGTAAACTCATTGATAAATTGCCGCAAGAACAGCGCGAGGTTTTGCTGATGCGTCATTATATGGATATGAGTTTCAAGGAGATAGCTGATTTTACCAATGTGAGCATCAATACAGCTCTCGGCCGTATGCGTTATGCGTTAATTAATATGCGCCGCATGATGGAGAAGCATAATATTGCGCTCACAGCTTAAAAAATGTGGCAACACTGAAAACCGGGATAAATTTTATCCCGGTTTTTTTATTGGAGTACAATAAGCTGAAACCGGAGGCGTTATAGCACTATAATTAATCTCCCAACTGAATGAATAAAACAGCTACTCAAGATTTTCTGAACCTTCCGATTGACAGTGCAGAATTGCTTAGTTATGCGGAAGATAATTCAAACCAAGAACCCGGCGATCACATTGTTGATTCGTTGCTCCGTTTTTCACGTTCGTATGAAGTGAGAAATTCGGAGTTCACAGGAAAGGTTGAATTTATTTTTAATTAATTACAAATAGTTAGAGCTAGTTGTAATTGCAAAAAGTCGAAAGTAAGATGATCTTGCTTTCGACTTTTTTATTTTTGTTATACGAAGTATAAAGTAAAGAGTGAGTAGGGAAAGATATCAACAGATTTAGTTAGGGTATTGACGAAGGGGTTTTTGGGATAATACTTTTGTGGAGATTTTTTTTTGAGATGAATAAATTTAAACGAAAGAGAATATGATAACATTTGATGAAATTATTGATGCGTATGGTCCATATTTGGGATTAATTTTGATGTTGCAGGTGTCGTTTATGGTAATGCAGTTTCGCTGGTTCAGAAGAGTTGTTAAAGTTAAGGATCAGGAAATAGAGCGGTTAGTGTTGCGGGAAGAAGAAATAAACAAAAGGCTGCTATTTGTTATTGATCAGAAAATTAATTTTTCGGGGCAGGCAATGAGCAGAAACCATCAGGAAGTATAGCGTTTGCGAAAAATCAGGTGAGTGTTTTCAATTAATGTGCTTGATAACAGATTCGTTTTATCGAGTGCATATAAGTGTTTTTTCTTATAAGTAGTTGTGTCTGTTTTCAACTAATGTGCTTGATACCAGATTCATTTTATTGAGTGCATATAAGTGTTTTTTCTAGTAAGTAGTTGTGTCTGTTTTATAATGTAAATGACTAACTGAAAACCAGTTAATTATTTATATTATTTTATTGAATTGTTCTGGAAATTAATTTTTAATTATTTAAAATAACACCACAAAGATGAACATCACATTACTTTACCTCACATTTATTGTTAGTGCATTAGTACTCACAAAACAGTATCTTATTCTCAGATCTATTTATAACCGGCATCGTGCAGAAGTGCGTTTTCGGGTTGTTAAATGCAGCGTAATTGATCTCCTGTTTGAAGATGTTTTTTCTAATAAAGAGATTGAGCAAAAAGATCTCCACGCACTTCGCAGTATATATTCACATCTGAGTTATGATATTGTGCAGCTAAAGACCAATGCAACTCACTTTTTTTCGGCTACTAATTTTTTAAATCTTAGTTTGCAGGGGATTCGCCACAAACAGCAATTTCCCGATGAATTTAAAGATGAACACGAACGTGTTTTAGCAGAGCGCCGGAAAGCCGCAGATGCTATGTTGTTTGCTTTTGGTGTACTTGTGCCGTGGCTTCGGTTTAGGGTTTTCTACATTTTTCTCAGGTTAGTAGTTCGGCTTATGATTTTGTTAGGCAGGAGGCAACTAATAACCACGCATGAGATGCTGGGTTCATCCTCGAAACTCATAAATCAGTTAAAGGCAGCATCTGCTTCCTGAAGGGTTTCTGAAATTATGTTGCGGTGAATTGGTACAGTGCAAATGTCTAACTTAGTAGCCATTGTGGCATCACATTATCTGCTGAGTAAAACATCGTACATGCGCGGAATGCAGTGTGCAAAAGCACTGTTTCTGTATCGCTATTATCCGCAATTGCGGGATCCTATTCCGCCGTCGAGGATGGCAGCTCTGAACCGGGGGCATGATGTAGGCCTTATGGCCAGACAACTCTACCCGGGCGGCACCGATGCAACTGCCGGTTTTGGCCCGCGTTCTGCAGAAGCTCTTGAACGTACACGCAAGCTAATGGATGTCGGGGCAGAAGTAATTTACGAAGCCGCTTTTGTGTATAATGAAGTACTCGTACTTGCCGATATTATTGTTCGCAACGGACAAAGCTGGGATGTTTTTGAAGTAAAAAGTTCACTTCGGATGTCAGCCGCAAATCAACAGGATGCGGCTTTGCAATACTATGTCATCAGGGGATCAGGAGTTGATGTAAATGAGCTTGCACTTATTCACCTCAACGGAAGCTATGTAAGAAACGGGACACTGGATTTAAAACAGTTGTTTCGGAAAACATCGGTGCTGAATTTTGCCAAAGAGCAGCAACCTATGATAGAGGCCCGAATAGCAGAACAAAAGCAAGTACTGAACTCGCCGCAGATACCGGAAATAAGCATTGGCGCAAAATGTTTTACACCTTATGTGTGCGATTATTTCGGCAACTGCTGGAAAAATATTCCGCAGCCATCTGTTTTTGATGTAGCCGGAATTTCGAGGGCAGGACAAGATGCTTTTTTTACCGCAGGAATTCGAGTGCCGGAACAAATGCCGATAAATGCAGAAATACCGCCACTTGCTAAACTGCAAATAACTACGCGGCGCAGCGGAGTACCTTTTGTAAATAAAGAAGCTTTAAAAAAGTACTTGAACGCGCTGAATTGTGACCTCGATTTTATAGACATCGAAAACTTTCAGCCCGCAGTGCCCCGGTTTGCAGGAACCCGTCCGTTTATGGCACTTCCGTTTGCCTATTCTCTGCACCGGCGAAAAGCCGGAGAATCGGAAACGCAGCACATCAGCTTTTTGGCAGAGCCGGGAGCCGATCCGCGCAAAGCATTTATTGAACAGTTTCTGAAAGATACTACAGGCGAAAATCTGATTCTGGCTTACGATATTTCGGCCGAACGATACACGCTTCAGCAATTGGTACATACTTTTCCCGAGTATGCTGCAGCTTTGCAACAACGCCTTGCCCGCCTGCGTGATTTGATGCAGCCCTTCTCCGAAGGTTGGTATCATCATCCGGCAATGAATGGTTCTATTTCGCTTAAAAGTGTTTTGCCGGCATTGGTTCCTGAGCTTTCGCATGCTGCTTTAGCGATACAAAACGGAAATCATGCTATGGCAGTTTACGATCAGCTGCATCTGGAAACAGATATGTTTGCAATTGAAGAACGCAAAGCCGAACTGCTTGAGTACTGCCGCTTAGATACTTTGGCAATGGTGAAAATTTTTGAAGTGCTTGAAGAAGCTGCACAATAGCTTATTTCCCTGAATGCTTTATTACTGGTTCTTTATTGCACAGGTGGTTTGAATGTATAGCCCTCCCGCAGTTATTGCGGGAGGAGCCAAGCGTTTTTTTAATGTGCGCAGGATCGCTTCTGAAAATTAACTATTTCGGAAGCTCAATGCCTTTGAGTTTGCGGTAAATGCTAACGGCATAGGTGTCTGTCATACCCGCTACAAACTCACAAATACGCAGTATGCGCAGATAAAGATCGCGGCCGTGTGGTTGTCCGTCGAACAAAAACTGTTCGGGTAGAATGCTGAGAATTTTTTCGCTGTACGGTTTTTGCTTTCGTAACTTATCGCCGTATGTATGTTTGTCTATTGTGGCATTGATAAACAAATCAAGCAACTCGGCCACCACATTAAACCCGGCAGCTTCAATCTCCAGCACAGTGCGGCTTCGGTAAATATGCTTTACGGAGAGTTTTATAATTTGGTTAAGATCATTTTGAAGATCGGTCGGAAAAACATCGAGCAGTGGCTTGTCAAATTCTCCGGTAAGCATTTTTGCTTCGTTATCGAGAAATGCCTGAACAGTTTCTGTAATCAGGCGACTGATGCTTACGGCGCGAAGATAGCCCCATTGCTCGCGTTCGCCTTTGATGCTGTTGTAACGTTCTTCGCTGAAATATTTTCCGGCAACCGCTTTAAGCAAAGCAGTTCCTTCTGCCGCGCCGATAAGACGCATACGCATGCCGTCTTCAAAATCAATGATGCGATAGCAAATATCATCGGCCGCTTCTACCAGAAAGGCAAGCGGATGACGCAGCCAGGCATAATCGGTTCCTGGAATCTGATCGATTTCCAGATGTTTAAAGATGGATGCGAAAATATCTTTATCGGCCTGAAAGTAGCCGTACTTTTTCTGACTGCCGCGCTTGGTCTCAAGCAGTTTGAGTGATTGAGTAGGATACTTGGTAAAAGCCGCAAGCGTGCTGTATGTTAAACTGATGCTGCCGCCGGTTGCCTCGTTGTAATTGGTGAGTAACCGAAATCCGTTTGCGTTGCCTTCGAAACTTACGAGATCTTGCCAAAGTGCATCGTCAGCAATTTGCTCACGAAAACGCTGTCCGTTTCCGTTAATGAAATAATCGCTGATGGCTGCTTCGCCTGAATGCCCGAAGGGCGGATTCCCAATATCGTGTGCAAGAGCGGCGGTAGCCACTACAGCGCCAAAATCGGAAGGATGCAAATCGGTAAGCTGGTAGCGTTCTATAATGGTTTTGCCTACCATTTTTCCGAGCGAACGACCTACACACGAAACTTCAAGGCTGTGTGTAAGACGCGTGTGAACAAAATCGTTATCGGGCAGCGGAATTACCTGCGTTTTATCTTGCAAACGGCGGAAAGCAGATGAAAAAACTACGCGGTCGAAATCGCGTTCAAAATTGGTGCGGTCTTCAGTAGCACGACGCGGCTCTTTATCGCCGGGGCGGGCTTCTGAAAACAAGGTTGACCATTGCATAGTTGAAAAAAGAATCAGTTATATCTATTGAAATTGTTGAAACCGTTTGGTCGCTGCTCGCCCTGTTCGTCGCGCTTTCGAATGCCTTCAAATACTCCGGTTATGATGGACAGCAGCAAACTAAACAAAAGTGCCGACCAAAATCCGCCAACAGTAAACCCGTCGATAAATTTATCGGCAAGCAAAACCATTCCGGCATTAATAGCCAGCAGGAAAAGGCCCAGCGTTAAAAAAGTAATCGGGATAGTGAGTACAATGAGAATAGGTTTGATCACCGTGTTAAGAAAAGCCAGTGCTGCTGCAACGATGAGTGCTGTGAGAAATCCGTCAACCTTAACCATGCGGTCGGGCAGGATATAACAAGTTAACAGCACAGCCAAAGTTGAGATGAGTATGCGGATGATGAACTTCATACGATCAAAGGTAATTAACATCTGAAATAGGCATCCTAATATATCAGCTTACTTCTTCACATCTTTTCACGTAAAATAGAGCGAATCTAACCGAAACGCTCTTTTGGGGCAGATTTACTAGAAGTAACCCGAAGTGAATTCAAGCTTTTTACTGAAAATTTATAACGAATTACCAGTTTAGTTCGCAGAAGCCTAAATAAATCCTCAAACGCTATTGTTTCTGAATAAATACTTTTCGCACACTTCCGTCACTATACTGTATGAATTGCAGTCCTCCGTCGGTCTTATTGATTTGTTGCCCTAACACATTGTACCGCATAATTTCTGTTTTGGGCAAGGTGTTATTTGTTTCCCAAATTCCGGTTGGTCCATTAACAATTCGCATTGTATATGGGTAATACTGAAATGTCGGATTATTGTCAGTAAATACTTCTGGCATACTTGCGATAATAAAATAAACCGCAGTATCATCTGGTGTCAGATTCAACGTTAGAGAACCTTGAACATCATTGCTCATAATCAAGTCGTGAAAACTTGCTCCGGTTACACTGTTTTGAACCAGTACTTTTCCCTGGAAATACGAGCTATCACCGTAAGAACCTGTTGGATCGCCATTGATTTCAAATGTATATGTTTCGATATTGGTATTCGAAAGTTTATAGGTGTTAAATGACCATGCATTTGTGGTTAATGAGTCTGCAGGTCTGTACCACCCATTACTTCCGGTATTGTAATACGTTTGAATATATTGATTGTCGTCTGCGGGATCGGCATACGTATTCCATTCATTAAAAGCGTTTGAAGCCTGAGCTGGTAAAAGAAAATCAAAGTTATTGGTCATGTGTGCAGCGCAGTCAATAAAATGATCACGAAAAGCAGCACCACCGATCTTATTATATAAGTATTCCTGAGGAGTTTAAGTTGTACCACTATAGAAAACGGATACAAGGTCAGTATCATGAAGACCCACAACGTTTGTGAGGTAATATAAATTAGTAGAAAAGCCATATTGATGTACCTGCCTTTGCCAGTTATTCGGATAATAGTTAGGGAAATTAATCCACCCAAGCCACATGGGGACTTGTGGAATACGGACTAAAATTTCAGCTTCAACAAATGAATTAATATCGTTGCGGTATCGAGAATGTGCATACCAATTTGCGGTAGCTTCAACGTACCATCCTCCATCATCTGTATTATATACTCCCGGAGTAATGTCCCACATGCCATGCGTTTGAAAAATATGAAAAGTCTCATGCGCGAGATTAAGCCAGTTGCCTAAAACAAAATAAGGCAGTGTCATGTAAGCGTTACCATTACTATCACCGCCAACTCCATTACCCCACCAAGAGTAATTAACAGAGAAGTAGTCAGCAGGATTACCGGGTGTGTGAATGTAGATATTGCAGTAATAACCATTCTGAACACCAAGCGGATCTTGCATGAATAATTCATTTAAACAGAAACTTCTGTGTACAGCCATTGTGTCCAGCATTTCATCTATCTGTGTTGAATAGTTGAAATCCCTATCCCACCAGAATAAAAAAATACCCCTCGACATAGTATCGCAATCAGTTAAATTGCCATAAGGTGAATTCATGGTAAGTTGTGCTTTTGCTATAGACGGCAAAAAAAATAAGCAGATAAACAGGCATAAAATTTTTAAGTTGTTTTGCATCTTACTGTAAAGCTGAGCCATGTTTCTTGTATATAAATTAGGAGTATTGACGAGTTAGATTTTTCTGATTTTAAATATATGCTAAAAGTATCTTACCACTTGAATCAATAAGTTATAGATTGATTTTTTTCTTCTTTTTAATTCTGAGGCCTACTTCTCCGCAAGTTTTAACGTTAAAAATTACCAACCTGCCCACAAAGATTTTTTTTGGCACATCTATTGGATATATCTCGGAAAGGAAAATATACGGAAAGGAGTTGAGCTATGAATAGTAAAAGAAACCTCTT
This sequence comes from Bacteroidota bacterium, assembly GCA_046335555.1. Lineage (GTDB taxonomy): Bacteria > Bacteroidota > Bacteroidia > Palsa-965 > Palsa-965. The sequence continues at coordinate 5,526 of JBKDHA010000032.1, read as the reverse complement.
CTTGTTTTTGCTGACCGCAGTGCCTGCAGTATTAATGGCCCAGAAAGCCGGTTTGAAATTAACCAACAGTACCAGCACTCCATTTACAGTGTTTGTAAACGGACAACAGTATGTATCAACCGCTTCAACAATTGTTATTGATAGTTTGATGCCCGGTAATCAGTTTGTGCGTGTTAGAAGTACACAAACTACTGATACAAACGGCAGAATAGTTCCGCCGCAAGATTTGTTTAACGGATGGGTGAATTTGCGCGACAGTGCTCAAACCGATGCATTGGTTGACGGTGCAAACGGAATGCGTATTCTGGGTATTACTTTCCCTTGGGAGCAAAGCAATCCGGGGCAACAACAGAATCCGTATATGCAAAATAATCTTACGATTCCCGGTATAAATCTGCCTCCGGGTTGGCCTTTCCCGAATGGCTGGCCTTTCCCGAATCTGCAGCCCGGAATGCCTGAAGCAGATTATCTGCGACTGAAAACAACTATTGATAATCAGTCGTTCGACAGTAACAAATTAGCTATTGCCAAACAAGCTGCAGCCGCCAACAGGATGACTGCTGCACAAATTGCAGGACTGGTGAAGATGATGACGTTTGAAAGCAATAAACTGGCTCTGGCCAAAGCAGCGTATCCAAACTGCATAGACCGAAATAATTACTATCTGGTGAATGATGCTTTTACATTCAGCAGCAGTGTAACCGAGTTAACCAATTTTACAAGCGGCACAGGCCGATAGTTAAAAGAAATTCCTCAAATACCACCGCTCGGTATTTGAGCAAGATGGCCGGGTTTTAGTAGCGTTTTTCCCGGCCGGCACTTGAAGCGGCTGCGTGTTGGTTGCGCAGCCGCTTCTTTATTAGACCAGCAATCCTATACTACGAAAACGCAAAATCTCTTTGATTTATCCCAGCTTCTTTGCAATGGCCTCGGCACAGCGCTGCCCGTCGATAGCGGCAGAAACAATGCCTCCGGCGTAGCCGGCTCCTTCGGCGCAGGGGTAGAGGTTACTGATTTGCGGATGCTGCAAGGTTTCGCTGTCGCGCGGAATGCGAACGGGCGATGAGGTGCGCGATTCGACACCAACTATTAATGCTTCGTTGGTGAGATAGCCTTTCATTTTTTGTCCGAATGCGCGAAATCCTTCCTGCAATCGTTTCCCGATTTCAGGTGGAAGCAGTTCGTGCAGCGGTGCAGAAGTTACGCCCGGCTGGTAGGAGCAATCGGGCAGGCGGGAGGAGAGTTTTCCGTTTACAAAATCGGTGAGCGCCTGTGCGGGGGCGGTTTGTGTTTTGCCGCCTGCTTCCCACGCTATTCGTTCTAACGCCTGCTGATAGCGCAGAGCTGCAAACGGCCCGTGCTTTTCGTATTGTTTTAATGCAGCAGGATCAACAGCCACTACAATGCCTGAATTAGCATACGGGTTATTGCGCTTCGACGGCGACCAACCATTGGTAACAACCTGCTCAGGCCCTGTTGCACACGGAGCAATAATGCCGCCCGGACACATACAAAACGAATAAACGCCAAGTCCGTTTACCTGCTGCACCAAACTGTAGGAGGAAGCCGGAAGGTATTCGCGCACTAAAGGAACTTTATCGGTATTGCAATGGTATTGTACCGAATCAATAAGCGCCTGCGGATGTTCGGCACGCACACCCATTGCAAATGGTTTGGCTTCGATGCGGATATTGTTGCTGTGAAGCAGTTCAAAAATATCGCGTGCCGAATGGCCGGTTGCTAAAATAATTTGCTGCGCGGCAAAGCGAACTTCAGTGCCGTTTTGTTCGGCAATAAGCGTGGTTATCGAATCGTTTTTTCGTTCGATGCCGGTAACTTTTGTATCAAAATGCACTTCTCCGCCGCAGGCCCGGATATTGTCGCGCATGGCTACAATAATTTTCGGCAGGCGGTTGGTGCCAATGTGCGGATGTGCATCAGCCAGAATAATCGGATCGGCACCGTGCGCTACAAAGAGTTCAAGAATGCGGTTGATGTCGCCGCGTTTTCCGGAGCGGGTATAAAGTTTTCCGTCGGAATATGTTCCTGCTCCGCCTTCGCCGAAGCAGTAGTTGGAGTCGGGATTAACAATATGTTCTTTGTTAAGTGTTGCCAGATCGCGACGGCGGCGCTGCACATCTTTTCCGCGTTCGAGAATTACCGGCTTAAAGTTGAGCTCAATTAACCGGAGTGCGGCAAAAAGCCCTGCCGGACCTGCACCTACAATATGTACCTCTGGTCTTTTGCTTACATCTTTCAGCGGCCATTCGGGTTGTTGTGCAGGAACGGGCTCATTTACAAAAACTTCGAGGCGGAGATTTACTTTAATGTTTCTGTTTCGGGCATCAACAGAACGGCGCAGCAGTTTAAAACCGCTGAGTTCTGCATCGTCAATTCCAAGATATTCGGAGAGATAGTTTCGCAGTTGCTGTTCTTCAAAAGCAATTTGCGGAGTAACAATAAGATCGAGCACCTGAACCATGCTCAGCCTTCGAATGTGAGTGAAATCCAAAACACCTGCGAACGGAGCCGGTCGAGCGATTGTGCGTAAATGCCTACATCTTTTACAAGCAGATTGCGCATACCTTGTGTTAATTTCAACTCAATACCAAATTTGAAATACGGAAGAAAAAAATCGACTCCGGCTCCTACATCGTAGCCAAAATCATGCTTATTGATTTTCACAATTTCCTGTCCCGGAATCTGATTTCTTGCATCGCGTTGCGAAGCCAGATCAAGTGTGTAGCGACCGCCGCCAATCATATAAGCTGCAAAGTTGTTCATGCGCTTTGAGCGTACTTTCAAATTGAGCGGGAAATCGAGAAAGGTAGATTCTACTTTTCGCTGAACATCAAATGTATTTACACCTTCGAAATGATAATCGAGATTGCGTTGTCCGAAAGCAATGTCTGGTGTAAAACGCAGCGTAAGATATTCGGCTAAACGAAGCTCCGATACAATTCCCAGATTAAATCCCCATTCGGGAGAGGAGAGAATTGTTTTGAGCGAATCGCCGCCAACAACCGAAGTGAAATTATTAATTGGTGTTACCAAAAAGTTACACCGGTTGGCACCAAGAAAAAAGCCGAAGTGAATCGGATCACGATAGTATTCCGGTCGGTTAAGCGCTGTTTTGTAACGTTGCGCGTTTCCGGCAGCGGGAACAAGAACAAGCAGCAGGAGGAGAATGCGTATAATTTTCATACTTCTAAGAGTAACGGTATCAAAAGTAAGTTATTGCGGCCGTTCGCGATTGATAAACTGACGCTGAGTCGGCGAAAAAGTTGCCGGTTTGCAATTGCCATCATATTAAAATGCAATGAAATCAGGCTTTTGCAACCGGTGTTAAAATCATCAATGAATATCCACATCATAAGGAATACGGGCCTGCACACTCCGCAATTGCAGCAGCAAACGCGCGCGCCGGAAGCGCTGATATTCTTCGGCCAGCATTCCGAGTTCCTGTTCAGTAGCTGCGGCACGCGCCTGAGAACCGGCCTTTTTGAAGAAATCATCGAACGGACTTCTTTGTGCCGGAAAGCTTTTGATGCGATACGTGCCGGTGATTTTAGCCAGTTTGGCCGCCAGTTTTACGGCATCCTGCAAACCGCCCAGTTCATCTACCAGTCCGATTCGTTTTGCATCACGTCCGCTCCAAACACGTCCCTGTCCAATGCTGTCAACATCTGCAGCAGATATTCCCCTGCCTTCAGCCACACGATTAATGAATGTTCTGTAAACATCCTCAACACCTTGCTGAAGTACTTCAGCTTCGAGTGTATCCACCGGCCGCAAAGTAGTTCCGAAATCGGCATGCGGTGCAGAGTTTACAGTATCGTGTGTAAGGCCGATTTTGTTTTCGAGCATGTTTTTGAGATTAGGCAGTAGCCCGAAAACACCAATTGATCCGGTAATTGTATTGGGTTGTGCTACAATTTTATCTGCTGCACAGGCAATGTAGTATCCGCCCGATGCGGCCACATCGCCCATTGAAACTACAATCGGTTTCTGGCCCTTTGTTAAACTTACTTCGCGCCAGATCACATCAGATGCAAGGGCGCTTCCGCCGGGTGAGTTTACACGCAGCACAATTGCTTTTACATTTTCATCGTTTCGCGCATCTGCAATAGCCTGTGCAATGCGGTCGGAGCCTATGGTGTTGTCGTCGCCAAGCCCGCTTTCAATTTCTCCAACTGCATAAACAACTGCAATTGCCGGATCATTTTCTGAGGCCTCTTCATTGTCTTCATCTGTATCTGCTTTTTGCGGTACTGCATACTGATAATCGCGCACGAGAATGAGATCCGGGTTGTTCAGGCTTTTGCATTGCAGACGTAGTTCATTCCAAACCTCATCACCATAAACGGTAGCATCGGCCAAATTATACTGCACCGCATCAGAAGCATTGCGGATGCGCAAGCCTGCTGCAAGCTGATTGAGATTGTCGCTGCTTAGTTTTCTTGAAGTCGCAATTGAGTCAACCATGTGATCCCAGAGTGAGTTGACATAAGTAGCAGTCTGAAGCCGGTTGGCATCACTCATTTTTTCGAGATCAAATGGCTCAACCGCACTTTTGAATTTCCCGTGTCTGAAAATCTGCACATCAATTTCCAGCTTCTCAAGCATTTTTTTGAAGAAGGTAATTTCGGCACTGAGTCCTTTAAACTCTATACCACCTTCGGGATGCAGCAGGATTTTGTTTGCAGCACTGGCGAGATAATATCCTTTCTGCGAATACATTTCGCTGTAACTCACTACAAACTTTCCAGACTTCCGAAAATCGAGCAGGGCATTGCGAATATCTTCAACTGTTGCCATTCCGGCAGCCACATCAGGAGCTTCGAGGTAAATGCCTTTAATGTTGGCATCCGTTTTGGCTTTGCTGATCTGATCGAGCAGAAGATTTAATCCTATGCTGTTTTGATTCTGTGTGATTCTTGAAAGTGACGGGAACGGATTGAGAGGTTCACGCTCCGAAATCGGGGCATCTAATTTTAAAAACAACACTGAGCCCGGCTTAATATCCGTAGCCGGTTTGTCCTGCTCAAAGCCCGATTTAAGGCTGTTTACAACAACAAAAATGAGCACCAGACCCACAATTACGATACCGAGGAGCGCGCCAACCAATGACCCGAAAAAGTTTTTCATGTAATTTTTTTCTTCTGAATGGAGTACGCAAAGATAGGCATGTATCTTCGCAGCTATGCAACCCGAAGCAATAACAGCTTTTCTTTCGCTTGGTTCAAACATGGGCAACCGTGAAGAAATGCTCATTTCAGCACTACGGTTTTTGGCTGCTGCCAATGAAATTGAACTCAGACAGGTTTCGCCGGTCTATCAGACAGCAGCCTGGGGCAAAACCGGTCAGCCAGATTTTTATAACTGTGCAGCTGAAATCCGAACTACACTTTCTCCTGAAGCGCTGCTCGAAATGCTCCTGAAAACTGAACGCAGTCTTGGCCGCGAACGACTAGAGCGTTGGGGGCCGCGAACCATCGACATTGATCTTTTGCTTTATGGTAATAT
>JBKDHA010000031.1:0-8243 GCA_046335555.1 Bacteroidota bacterium | reverse complement strand
TTTGCATTGGTGGTTCTTCGTCACTTACAGGAACAGGAGCTTCAACTTATGTTTGGAATCCGGGTAACCTGAGCGGTTCTACCGTAAGCGTAACACCTGCTGCTACTACAACTTACACCGTAACCGGTACCGATGTGAATGGCTGCGATAATACAGATGTAGTTACAGTAACAGTTAACAGTTTACCCACTGTAACAACATCTGCATCTGCAACATCAATTTGTGTTGGCGGTTCAACCACACTCAATGCAAGTGGTGCTGTTTCATACAGCTGGATGCCGGGTTCACTGAGCGGTGCTTCGGTAACGGTTTCTCCAACAACAACTACTACATACACCGTAACCGGAACAGATGCAAACGGTTGCCAAAACACCGATCTGATTACCATTACAGTTAATCCGCTGCCCACTGTTTCAGCCTCTGCTTCAGCTTCGTCTGTATGTCCGGGAGGTTCTTCAACACTCAGTGCATCAGGTGCAGTAACTTATGTGTGGAATCCGGGTGCACTCAGCGGTGCTTCAGTATCTGTTTCGCCGGTTGCCACCACAACTTACACAGTAACTGGTACAGATGCCAACGGATGTTCATCAACCGATCAAATCACAATTACTGTAAACTCTCTGCCGTTAATTTCAGCAACAGCTACTCCGGCTACAATTTGCGTTGGAAGTTCGTCAACACTCGCTGCAAGCGGAGCTTCTACTTACAGCTGGATGCCGGGTTCACTCTCCGGCGCATCGGTGTCAGTAACACCTGTAACTACAACATCTTATACTGTAACCGGTACAGATGTAAACGGTTGTCAGAATACTGAAATAGTAACAGTGAATGTTAATGCACTTCCTGTTGTTAATGCAAGCGCGTCAGCAACAACAATCTGCAGCGGAGCATCATCTACACTTTCAGCAACCGGTGCAGATACTTACACATGGATGCCAGGTTCACTGAGCGGTGCTTCTGTTTCAGTAACACCTGCTTCAACAACAACATATACAGTAACCGGAACAACAACATCAACCGGTTGCAGCAATACACAAACCATAACCATAACAGTAAATCCGCTTCCTGCAGTTACAGCATCAGCAACACCTGCTGTAATTTGTGATGGCGGTTCATCAACACTTGCAGCAACTGGTGCAACAAGTTATACATGGATGCCGGGCTCACTCAGCGGAGCATCTGTTTCAGTAACACCTTTGGCCACCACCACATACACTGTAACCGGTGTTGACGGAAACGGTTGTCAGAATACAGAAACAGTAACTGTAACCGTGAACACACTTCCCACAGTTGCAGCAACAGCCACACCGGCTACAATTTGTGCAGGCGGTTCATCAACACTTGCAGCAACCGGTGCAGCTACATACACCTGGATGCCGGGATCACTCACCGGATCATCAGTTTCAGTAACACCTGTAACTACAACATCTTATACAGTAACCGGTACTGATGCCAATGGTTGCGTAAATACAGAAACTGTTTCAGTAACAGTTAATCCGCTGCCAACAATTGATGCAACAGCAACAGCTGCTGCCATCTGTGTTGGTTCATCAGTTACGCTTAACGCAACTGGCGGAGTAAGCTACAACTGGATGCCGGGTTCACTCACCGGAGCTTCAGTGTCTGTGTCGCCCGCAACTACTACAACATACACCGTAACCGGTACCGATGCCAACGGCTGCGAGAACACCGATCTGATTACCATCATCGTAAATCCGCTTCCGACAGTTGCAGCTACAACATCAGCTGCTGCAATTTGTATCGGTGGATCTGCAACACTTTCTGCAACAGGTGCTGATACTTACACCTGGATGCCGGGTTCACTTACCGGATCATCTGTATCAGTATCACCAACAGCAACTACAACTTATACAGTAACCGGAACCAATACAGTAACCGGTTGTGTGAATACACAAACAGTAACTGTAACCGTAAACACACTTCCCACAGTTGCTGCAACAGCCACACCGGCTACAATTTGTGCAGGCGGTTCATCAACACTTGCAGCAACCGGTGCAGCTACATACAACTGGATGCCGGGATCACTCACCGGATCATCGGTTTCAGTAACACCTGCTGCAACTACAACCTATACCGTAACCGGTACTGATGCCAATGGTTGCGTAAATACAGAAACTGTTTCAGTAACAGTTAACCCGCTGCCAACAATTGATGCAACAGCAACAGCTGCTGCCATCTGCGTTGGTTCGTCAGTTACGCTTAATGCAACTGGCGGAGTAAGCTACAACTGGATGCCGGGTTCACTCACCGGAGCTTCGGTTTCTGTGTCGCCCGCAACTTCTACAACATACACCGTAACCGGTACCGATGCCAACGGCTGTCAGAATACGGATTTGATTACAATCATCGTAAATCCGCTTCCAGTAGTTATTGCATCTGCATCTTCAACCAGTATCTGTACAGGAAACAGTGTTACACTTTCTGCAAGCGGAGCCAGCACTTATACATGGAATCCGGGTTCACTCACCGGTGCTTCAGTTTCAGTAACACCTGCTGCAACTACAACCTATACCGTAACAGGTACCGATATAAATGGTTGTGTAAATACAGCAACAGTAACAATTATAGTAGGAGCACAGCCCACCATTACAGCAGCAGCATCGTCGCCGGCCATTTGCATTGGCGGATCTTCTACGCTTACTGCAACTGGCGGAGTAAGCTACACCTGGATGCCGGGTTCACTGAGCGGTGCGTCGGTATCTGTTTCACCGACTACAACAACTACTTATACTGTAACAGGCACAGTTTCGGCAGGCTGCTTTAATACAGCGACTGTAACTGTAACTGTTAATCCGCTTCCGACTGTTGCTGCAACTACATCAGCTGCTGCAATCTGTACAGGTGGTTCTGCTACACTTTCTGCAACAGGAGCAGTAACTTATACCTGGATGCCGGGCTCACTTACCGGTTCTTCAGTATCAGTTTCTCCGACAGCAACAACAACCTACACTGTAACTGGTGTTGATGCGAATGGCTGCAGCAATACATCAACAGTAGCTGTTACCGTAAATCCGCTTCCGACAGTTGCAGCTACAACATCAGCTGCTGCAATTTGTATTGGCGGATCTGCAACACTTTCAGCAACGGGTGCTAATACTTATACCTGGATGCCGGGATCACTTACCGGTTCTTCAGTATCAGTTTCTCCGACAGCAACAACAACCTACACCGTAACCGGTGTTGATGCGAATGGTTGCAGCAGTACTTCAACAGTATCAGTAACTGTAAATCCGCTCCCGACAGTAGTTGCAACCACATCATCGGCAGCAATTTGCATCGGTGGATCTGCAACACTTTCAGCAACAGGTGCTAATACTTACACCTGGATGCCGGGATCACTTACAGGTTCTTCTGTTTCTGTATCACCGACAACAACAACAACTTATACTGTAACCGGAACAAATACTGTTACAGGTTGTGTGAATACATCAACAGTATCGGTAACCGTAAATCCGCTTCCGACAGTTGCAGCTACAACATCAGCTGCTGCAGTTTGTATTGGTGGTTCAGCAACACTTTCAGCAACCGGAGCAGTAACTTATACCTGGATGCCGGGATCACTTACCGGTTCATCTGTATCAGTTTCACCGACAGCAACCACCACTTACACCGTAACCGGTGTTAATGCGAACGGTTGCAGCAATACATCAACAGTAACAGTAACTGTAAATCCGCTGCCCACTGTTACAGCCACAACATCATCGGCTGCAATTTGTGCAGGAAGTTCGGTTGTGCTTACAGCAACAGGTGCCAATACATTTAACTGGATGCCGGGTTCACTCAGCGGAGCATCAGTAACTGTAACTCCTGCTGCAACTACAACTTACACTGTTACGGGTACGAACACTATAACTGGTTGTGTGAATACACAAACAGTTTCAGTTACAGTAAATCCGCTGCCGGTACTTGTTGCATCAGCATCATCAACTGTTATCTGCGACGGAAACTCAACTACACTTTCAGTTACAGGTGCCAATACCTACGTTTGGAATCCGGGCGCACTCACCGGTTCATCAGTAACGGTAACACCTGCTGCAAGCACAACTTACACCGTAACCGGAACGAATACTATTACCGGATGTGTGAATACACAGACTATTGCAATTACTGTTAATCCGTTGCCCATTGCAGCTGCTTCAACATCTGCTTCTGTAATTTGTGCAGGAGGTTCGGCTACATTGTCTGCAACAGGTGCAAATACTTACGTTTGGAATCCGGGTTCACTCACAGGTGCTTCGGTAACTGTAACGCCTGCTGCCACTACAACTTACACTGTAACTGCTACAAGTTCGGTAACCGGTTGCAGTACAACAGCTACTGTTACAGTAAACGTAAATCCGCTGCCGGTTGTCGTAATTACTCCATCGGCAACAAGTATCTGTACAGGTAACTCAGTAACTCTTACAGCAAGCGGAGCAAACACCTACACCTGGAATCCGGGTAACCTTACCGGTGCTTCTGTAAACTTGTTCCTTACTTCAACAACAACGTTTACTGTAACTGGATTAAATACCATAACAGGTTGTTCAAATACACAAACTGTAACCATTACCGTTAATTCGTTGCCAACGATTACAGCAACAGCATCGCCGCTTACTATTTGCGATGGTGGTTCAACAACGCTTAGCGCTACCGGTGCCAATACGTATGTATGGACACCCGGTAACCTCAGCGGTTCGTCTGTAAGTGTTAGCCCAACAACAAGTACAGTGTATCTTGTAACCGGAACAAATACAGTAACCGGTTGTACAAATACACAGTCGGTAAGTGTTAACGTAAACTCACTTCCGTCTTTAACAGCATCAACTTCATCGGCTGTAATTTGTGCTGGTTCATCAACTGTGCTTAACGCAAGCGGTGCATCCAGCTATGTTTGGAATCCGGGATCACTTACAGGTTCTTCTGTAACTGTAACACCTGCTGCAACTACAACTTACACAGTAACCGGAACCAATTCGGCTACAGGTTGTACAAACACAAGCACGGTTACTATTACTGTAAATCCTTTGCCCGTGATCGTTACAACAGCATCAGCCGCTACAGTTTGTGCAGGCACACCGTCAACACTTTCTGCAACTGGTGCCGATGTTTACAACTGGATGCCGGGCAACTTAGGTGGTTCATCTGTTGTGGTTACTCCTGCTGTTACTACAACATATACTGTAACCGGTATCAACACAACAACAGGTTGTTCATCTACTCAAACCATTACCATTACAGTTAATCCGCTGCCGGTGCTTACTGCATCTGCCAGCCAGTCTGTAATTTGTGCGGGTAACTCAACAACACTTACAGCAACCGGTGCCAATACATACCTCTGGAATCCGGGTGCGCTTACAGGTGCTGTTGTATCAGTAACACCTGCTGCAACTACAACCTATACAGTAACCGGAACAAACACGGTAACCGGTTGTGTGAATACTGTTACAACAACTGTAACAGTTAACGCGCTGCCTGTTGTGGCTGCATCTTCATCAGCAGCTGCAATATGCGTTGGTGATACAGCAACACTCACCGCCAACGGTGCCGACAGCTACACCTGGAATCCGGGTTCACTGAGCGGTTCGGTTGTAAGTGTAACTCCTGTTGCCACTACAACATATACTGTAACCGGAACAAATACCGTAACAGGTTGTACAAACACACAGACTATTTCAGTAACTGTGAATGCGCTGCCGGTTGTTGCTGCCACATCTTCTGCTTCGGCAGTTTGTTTGGGCGATACAGCCACACTTACAGCCACCGGTGCTGATACCTACAACTGGAACCCGGGTTCACTCAGCGGTTCTGTTGTAAGTGTTGTTCCTGCTGCTACAACTACATACACCGTAACCGGAACCAACACCGTAACCGGTTGTATCGGTACACAAACTATTACTGTTACAGTAAACAGTCTGCCGGTTGTAGCACTTGGTTCTGATACAGCAGTATGCGCCGGTCCGTATGTGCTTGATGCGCAAAATGCCGGTTCAGTTTATCTCTGGAGCGACATCACCACTGCACAAACATTAACCGTAACTGCTACCGGTATTTTCGCAGTAACCGTTACTGATGCAAACGGCTGTTCTTCGGCCGATTCAGTTTCGGTAACCATCAATGCTCTGCCAGTTGTGAGCCTCGGTGCTGATACTACCGTTTGCGGTTCGCTTGTTCTTGATGCCGGAAACGCTGGAAGCACCTACCTCTGGAGCACCGGTGATACCACGCAAACAGTAACCGGATCAGCAAGCGGAACTTATGCTGTTCTTGTAACTGATTCGCTTGGTTGTTCTTCGGCCGATTCGGTTGTGCTTACCATCAATGCACTTCCGGTGGTGAACCTCGGCAACGATGTAAGCAGCTGCGCAGGTGGTCCCGTAACGCTTGATGCCGGTAATGCCGGTATGCAATACCTCTGGAGCACCGGCGATACCACACAAACCATTTTAGTAGGAACAGCCGGAAGCTATGCAGTAGCAGTAACTGATTCGCTCGGCTGCTCAGCTACCGATTCGGTGAACGTAAGCTTCACACCGCTGCCTGCCGTAGCACTTGGCAACGATACCACGCTTTGCGGCGGTTCGCTTGTACTTGATGCCGGCAACATCGGAAGCACCTACGCCTGGAGCACCGGCGATACTACACAAACCATTGTAGCAACCGCTACCGCGCTTTACGGTGTAACTGTAACCGATTCACTCGGCTGCTCATCAACCGACTCGGTATTGGTAACTGTGAATACTCCGCCAGTAGTTGTGTTCTCGCTTGCGCAGGATACCTTGTGTACGCTCGATACCTTGTTTGCTCTCTCTGCTTCACCCGCAGGCGGAACATTCAGCGGTTCGTTTGTAACCGGTTCCGATTTTGATCCGGCTGCTGCTGGTGTGGGTATTTACACTGTTTACTACACCTTCACCGATACCACAACCGGATGTACCTCAACCGACTCAGCAACACTTGTTGTTGATGCGTGTACCGGTATTGCCGACAATGCGTTCAGCGGAACACTCTTCACCGTATATCCGAACCCGAACAACGGATTCTTTAATCTGGTGCTGACCAACGCCAACTATGCCGAAATCAGCATTCAGGTGTACACCGTTCTCGGTCAAATCGTTTACAGCGATATGGCTTCAGGTCTGAACGGCGATGTAACCCGCCAGATTGATCTTACTAACCTTGCCAACGGCGCTTATTATGTGAAAGTAACTGCGGGAGCAGCTACACAGACCATGAAGGTGATGAAGCAGGATTAATGAGTTAACGAAATGCAAAAACTCCCGGCGATCTTTTTTGATTGCCGGGAGTTTTTTTTGGGGGGGGGATGTATTGTTCCTTAATCAGTGTCTGGCTTTAAGATGTTTCCAGTCAACATTTGTATTTTTATATGGCATCAAGTCAGTTTGGTAAACACTCAAGTCGATGAAATTTTCTATTAAAGCGAGTTGGTTATCTGCTTTTTGAAACGTTGGTAATTGAGTGTGAAAAACGCGAAGCCCGTCGTAGTCAACCTGAGTTTTTATTTTCACAAATCCATCTGAGTCAAGATTTAATGTCTCGATGTTAAAGTCAACGGCCATTTTTAATTCAATATCAAATGTCGTCCCGTTAAGTGATAGGAAGTTTACCTGACCATTAAATTGACAATGTTCAGTTCCAAGATATATTGAGCCTTCGGCAGTTTCATCGTCAAAGGATAAATTAAATTGTCGGCCAACAAGGTTTTTCCAGTTACGTTCTTGTTGTTCGTTTTGTCCGTCTCTAAATATTACCCATTCCAATATAACCGAAGTGCTTGTTGGTTGGTCAACATAATCGTGTCCGCTGTTAAATGGTTGAAGTGGAATTTCTATCGAGTAGTAAAGTGTTAAAGGAAGATTGATATGCAAATTCTCCCAGAGATAGCAACTCATTTGTCCTTTTAATGGTTGAATGTCTTTGATGTTTAGTGGCATTTTTTTGATTGTCTGTTGTTTGGGAGATTACATTTTCGGGCTTAAGGAAGTGGCGGTATAAAAGCACTAACTGTCAACCTACCACAACTGTTTATTAGAAGCACAAATGTATGAGTGACCACTTCACCCTCCATTTCTTTTAAGCCCCTGTGTGCGCCATGTATGCCTTTCATACGTTGAAAGTATGAAGATTAACCAGAGGGTGCAAGTCCCTTATGGGCTAGCTGTTAATTTGTTTGCCCATTAGCAAGTGACAAGCTCGTGATGAGTGATCATCGGAGTGAAGAA
>JBKDHA010000030.1:0-6389 GCA_046335555.1 Bacteroidota bacterium | reverse complement strand
ATTGTTGAACGCACCAAAAAAGGCGGCGGAGAAATTGTGAACCTGCTCGGAACATCAGCCTGGTATGCTCCCGGTGCTGCCGCGGCTCAAATGGTTGAAGCAATTGTTCGCGACCAGAAACGTATTTTCCCCGTGTGCGCATGGCTGCAGGGCGAATATGGCCTGAATGGCGTTTACATGGGTGTTCCCGTGAAACTTGGCCGCAAAGGCATCGAGCAAATCATTGAACTCAAACTCAATGAAGATGAAATGAAGCTCGTTAATGAATCGGCTGTTGCTGTTCGTGAAGTAATGGCTGTGCTCGACGGCATGAATACAACTGCATAATTATTCTGAAATACACCTGAAGGCCGGAGTTTTCCGGCCTTCTTTTTTACTGCATTATTGCCCCATGAAATCCGTTAAAGTACCCGTTCAAGTGCTCAGTATCGAAGGAGATGGCTACCATCTTTTGCTGCGCGTAAAAATTAACGGCAAAAAAGCCAACTGCATTCTCGATACAGGCGCTTCAAAAACCGTGTTCGACAGCGAACGTATTAAGCGTTTTCTGAAACGGGAAGCACTTCACGACAACGAGCGTCTTTCAACGGGACTAGGCACCGCAAGCATGCACAGTCAGGTGTTGTTTATTTCTAAACTGGAACTGGGCGCATACACCATTAAAAAACTTCCAACAATAATTCTCGACCTCAGCCACATCAACCAAACCTACAGTTCAATTGGATTTGAGGAAATTGATGGTGTAATTGGCAGCGATGTGCTGATGGATGCAAAAGGAATAATTGATTTCGGGAAAAGTATGCTCACACTTTTCCCGCCGAAAGAAATAAAGAAAGTTGCCAAAAAAACTACGCCGAAAACGCGTAAAGCCGCTGCTAAAAAAACGGGTAAAAAAGTTCAACCGAAAATGCGCAGCACAGTAGTTTCTGCAGGTTCGCGCAAAACGGCAAAAGGCAGACCGCGCCGAAAGGTGTAACTTCACAATATGCAACTCCACCAGCGCAGCTTAATTGTAAAAGAAGAAGCACGCAAACTCGGCTTTGAGTTTTGCGGTATTTCTAAAGCTGAGTTTCTGGAAGATGAAGCGCCCCGGCTCGAACAATGGCTCAGCCAAAACATGCAAGGCAGCATGAGCTACATGGCCAACCATTTTGATATGCGCCTCGATCCGCGACTGCTTGTCCCCGGCGCTAAATCGGTTGTTTCGTTGCTGCTCAATTATCATACGCCCGAAAAGCAAAATGACCCCGAAGCGCCGCGCATTTCAACGTATGCTTATGGCGAAGATTATCACTTCGTAATAAAACGAAAACTCAAACTCCTGCTCGAAGCCTTGCAAAGCAGCATCGGTGAAAGCATTGGCGGACGGGCATTTACCGACTCTGCACCGGTTATGGATAAAGCCTGGGCAAAACGCAGCGGACTCGGCTGGATTGGCAAACACACCAACCTCATCAACAAACAGCAAGGCTCTTTTTTCTTCATTGCCGAGCTGATCCTCGACATTGAACTTGAGCCCGATGGCCCTGTAAAAGACTACTGCGGCACCTGCACACGTTGCATTGATGCCTGCCCGACTGATGCCATTGTGCAGCCTTATGTGATTGACGGCAGCAAGTGTATTTCGTATTTCACCATCGAACTTAAAGACCACCTGCTGCCTTCCGAATTCAAAGGCAAGTTTGAAAATCACATGTTTGGCTGCGATATTTGTCAGGATGTGTGCCCGTGGAATCGTTTCAGTAAACCACACACCGAACCCGCCTTCGAGCCGCATCCTGATTTATTGGGCATGAGCAAAAAAGAATGGACGGAATTAACCGAAGACGTTTTTCAGAAGCTCTTCAAACACTCGGCTGTGAAACGCACCAAGTTTGAAGGACTGAAACGCAACATTAATTTTCTGGGCAATGAATAAATATTGCCACAAAATTTCTCACGAAAATATTGAAATTACGAACGGCTCATACCGTTAAACACATCACGAATCACATCACCATACACATGCCCGAATGTGGCTATACACCAAGCTTTGAGCAACAACTTCTCGTCGGGTTTCACCCAGCGGGCAGCCTTTACCAATTCTTTGTAAAAAAGATTACGATCGAAGCTAACTTTTTCCAAAACGTTTTTGCTGAACTCCAACATAGGGATCTATATTTAATTACTTTACAAAACAACGCAAACAATATTCCTAAGTTATATTATTTGTGTTAAAAAAGCCTTAAGGCTTGTGAGGCAATGGCTCAATTTGCTGTTCATCAATGCTTTTGCGTTTTCAACAACAGCAATCACTCTTTTACCTCAAACGATACAGTTAGTTATTCTACGATAATTAATCTGCCAAAGTTGCCAGAATTGCTGCCGAAATAACCGACTTACTCAAAAACAATTACTCTCTCCATCGATAGGTATTGATCTGTAGTCCGGCTAAATCAAGCACCCGATCAACTACAGTGGCGGCAAGCTCTTCAAATGATTTCGGATTACTGTAAAACGATGGGGTGGCCGGACAAATAATGCCGCCTGCTTCGGTAACTGTTTTCATGTTGTTGATGTGAATCAAGCTCAGCGGTGTATCGCGTGTTACAAGAATCAGTTTGCGGCGTTCTTTGAGCATCACATCAGCAGCACGGGTAACCAGATCATTTGAAACACCTGTTGCAATGCGCGCAAGTGTACCCATTGAACACGGGCAAACAATTAGCGTCCGGTAACTTGATGAACCTGATGCAAAAGGTGCGTTAAAATCGGTTTTGCTGTAAAAGTCGAACGGGTAATTTTCGAAATCGGTATTCCCCAATTCCTGCTCCCAAACCGCGCGAGCATTATCGCTCATCACAACACCCACCTTATCGGTTTGCGCACTCAACTGCACTAATTTATCGAGCAACACTTTTGCATAAACAGAACCACTGGCTCCTGTAATAGCAACGGCAATTCGGTGACGGTTTTCAGACATAGTGTATCAATAACACACAAAGGTGCACAATGTTGAATTTACTCTGCTGATCCGGAATTCATAAACCGGTAAGTAAGTGAAAACGAAAGCAGGTTATTGTACATGCCTTTGTTAAACATGTTCTGATAAAAGCGCGGATAAATAATGGGGGTATCAAATTTCTTTACCGGAAAAAAAGAATTTGAACTGCGTACATCAATGGCTAATTTTTCGTTGAATTTGTATCCCGCACCAATAATCCATGCTACTTCATACGGTCTGAAATCTCGCGGCTCTACTTCGCCAAAATCATCCCACTCGCGCACGTTAAACAACACACCACCCGAAGCACCAATCTGATAATAGATTCTTTTTGTGTTGTAGCGAAACAGCAGCGGCACTTCAATGTAGTGCATCCGAAGTTCAAACTTGTCGAGATCTCCTTTGTCGGGACGAGCAATTTTGCGGCTGCCTTTACGCGAATATTGCAGCTCCATTTGAAAGTAAGATTTCTCTTCAGGGCGAATGCTTACAAACACGCCGCCAAGCAACCCGGCCTGATTCCAGCCCCAGTAGCTATCGCCATGAATCTGGCTGGTATTCAGTCCGGCAAGCACTCCGGCACTGAATGTTTGCTGCGCGTGCACAAAAGCCGCACAACTAACAAAGCAAAGTAAAAACAGAAAACGTTTCATACTTTCAAAGTTACGGCTTGGCGGCAATCAAAAGGCATACTGTAAAAACAAATCTCCCGGCTGCGTTAACTGCCGGGAGATCGTTTAGTACAAAGTAAAATTCAGCTTATTCTTTTATCGCCACTTTTTCGGCTTGCAGAATTTCTTTGGTTATCGTGTTGTAAACAAAAACCACAAGATCAGCATGGTTATGATTGACGCTGTTGCTTAATGTATAACCGGCCGGCAATGCATAATCAATAGTATCGCCGGCAACTACAGCGCCGGAGTGAATAGTTGTTCCGGCAAGCGTTCCCGGTGTATTTACACATGCACGAAGCACATGATTAAACACATAATTCTGAACATACTGTGTGCCGTTTACCTGCCAACCCAGAAGACTATCTTCTGTAAGCATAATCACAATGGCGTAGCTGTCGCCGGTGTTTCCGCCTGAGGTAAGGAAATTTCCGTTTGCCGAGAAAGTAAGGGCACGTGTTGCTTCATTATATGTGTGCGTAATCTCAAACTCAGCACTCTGCGGTCGGTCGAGAAGTGTATCCAGCACGGTAGCCGCATCATACGGCGACATATCATGATTGCCCTGCGGAAATCCGATGCGATTATACATACAACGCGGTGCCGATTGACCCATCGAAAACACCGGGCCATATTCATCACCTTCTGGTGTTCTGAACTCTTCTGTAAATGAACCTGCAGGTGCGCCATTGGGTAAACCAAACTGTGCCACCGACTGCGCAAAATAACCCATGTGAATGGCTACAATAATCATACTGTCGCCATAAACTGCATGTGTGGCTTCAAGAGCTTGAGCACCAGCCGGACAGGTAGGACAAAAATGACCGGTAACTTCCTCTACCAGCACTTTGCGGTGTGTGGTGTTGCCGGTGGTGGTATCTATCGGATTGTTGCCCGAAGGTGTGGGCAAATCCACATAGTCGCAACTTGCAAAAAATACAAGTGCAGCCGGTATGATGAGCGTTTTGATTGACATTTTGTGTTTGTTGTTGAGCATTAAATTACAAAGAACAAAATTAACCGGTTGTTAAAAAGAGCTTGTGATGTTCAGCGTAATACCGTTTGAAGCAGGCACAAAACGACAAACACCGCCAACGCAGAAAATACCTGCACGCTGTTTGCCGTAACCTGCTGTAATACGTATTGTACCTTTGGTATAACCGCCCTGCACATTCACGTAGTGAATTTGTTTCTTTTCATCTTTATTGCCGTAGTTATACTGATCCATTGCCGCCACAAAAAAGTGCTCGCCGATGGTTAACTCAACGAGTGCCGCAGCCCAGCTTCCGAAATCATCTTTGCAGTACATGTGCTCAAGATCGGTACGAAGCGTGAGCTTGCTGTTGAGTGTGAAAATAAGATCGGCAATAACATACTGCGAAGAAATGATTGGATAACCGCTCTTCCCTTCAACAACGTTTTTGTTGTACCAAATATTACCGATGAGAAATGTAAAACGGAAGTCTTTCGATACTTTCTTATACATCTCAAAATTAATATCCTGAAAGAAGAGAGAATCGCTGAAACCAAACCAGTCTGTGGTATAACCTAAGCGACGGCCACCTGTTCCGAGGTCGTTGAGGTTGGTGGTGTCAATCATAAATGCTGCAGAGTAATTCAGGGCCACGTTAGTGCCGAATTTACCGCCAAGCTTTGTACCTTTTTTGAACTTGTAGCTCACATCGGTTTGCCAGCTTAACTCGCCGTTAGGCTGCGAAGCATACGGATAATAGGCCGAAAGCACATACGTATGCTGCTTGGTTAGCGCAGGCAAATAATTGATAAGTCCTGCATTACCTGTAGCACTGCGGTCAGAGCGAAAGCTCATATTATCGATGTGCTTTGCGCCAATAGCTACACCCAAACCTTTGTGCGCATAGGTAAAGTTGACGAACAGCGCATCGCCGGGTTTGTAAATTAAGTTGTTGGCAACATGCGGGTCGTTTATTTTGTAGGCGTATTCGGCAAAAAAATTAATTTTCGGGCGAATGATGTTTAAGCGTCCAGCCCACGAACCCACGTTGTTCGGAAGCACATACAGCGGATCTTGATCGAGCTGAAATTTGCTTACAAAACTTCCGCCAAGTACAATGCGTGTTTTGCCTAATGCAGAGTCAAGCCCATTTGAAAGTTCGTTGAGCACAATCTCTCCGTCGAAACCACGTACAATGGCCGGACTGAGTGCAAAAAACTGACGCTGCCTGCCCCAAGCACCTTTGAGATAAATACCGCGATACGGATTATATCGAACACGAACACCGTCGAGCGAGTTGTCGAAACCAAGTCCGCGGTCTTCATAAGTGCGGTAAATCAATCCGCTTCCGAATTGATCGTAACTGTTTCCAACAGTAATCTCAAGCTTGTCGTTGTCGTAAGTGAAATGCCGGTAGGTTATACCCTGTCCTTTAAAACGGGGATCAAAACCCTGCATAACGTTTTGGTAGCTTTCGTAGCGCAATCCTGCGCTGAATTTACCATTCGTATAAGTAAGAACTCCCCAACCGTTTGAAAGTGCTTTTTCGGGTACAACCGGTGCGCTTATTGAAGAATCGGGATTGTAGTACTGTGCGTCAATCTGAAAATTGCCGTGAATTTGTCCGAGTCCTCCGGGCAATTGTGCATTCAGAAACGCAGTGACCCCGGCTGCTAATGCCAGGGTCAATAAATATTTTTTGGTCACTTGGTTTGAGCGTTTGGAGTGTAAACCAGCTTATTATTTTCCAGCAGCTTTAAGC
>JBKDHA010000029.1:0-6442 GCA_046335555.1 Bacteroidota bacterium | reverse complement strand
GTCATAATGTATTACACACAGCAGTCGGACACTTGACCTTGCGGCATTTTACGCAAGGTATAGCATTGACGAGTCGGAGCAGAATTTCGAGAAACCTGTTAAGCGGAGTGCTGCTGCGTTCACATCCGGCCGTGCCAATCAGAGTTTTTTATGATTGTGACAGCGCGCTCGACTGGCTAAAGAGCAGAACGACTATGTATCAGTAAGTCACTCATCGTGATGTCTTAACCGTTTGGCGGTAAAAGCGTTTTACTTATCGAAGTGATTAATAAAAAAAAGAGAAAGGCGCGGAGTTTGATGAACTCAGTTATGTCTTTAAAAAAGTCAGGTGATATTGCAACGTTCTGCACAGAGATTGCAGAAGTTAGTCTCACCAATTCGCTATTATATATCAGACTGCTTGATGGTGATCCCGATTTGAATGAGTTGGAACGGCATCGGCGCAAGCTGAAGGCAATGTTGCCCGCCCGCGGCTATCATTCGCTGATTGATTTGCAATATGCAGAATCTGGTATATGTGACAAGATCGAGTTGTTGTTGCCACATGCAAAAAGTAACAGTAAAATAGCCGTGCTTACAAAAGAGGTAATACAAATTCCAAACAGGGCTAATATAATGTTATTCAGGAATTTGCGGGGTGCACGAGAATGGCTCAAATCAACATAGTTTTAATTGCCCTAAAAAAAATACCTTTCAACGAATCGGATCAATGCAAACACTTCAACCCAAGTTAATAGCTGTAGGACAATATGAAACGCTTATGGCGAATGTTGTTTCTTATGAAGGTAATTTGTTGCATGTTCGTGTCAAGCTTGATGATGAACTTACGCTGGAAATCTTAAAAATTCATAATGAAAAGACCCTTCAGTTTATTGGTTCCGGGGTTTTTGATGTTTTGTTTGATGTGCGTGATGTTTCATTGCTTCGTGTGCCTAATAAAGTTCTCCGGTATTGGGCAGAGCCGAATGAATACAGCCAGTATGTAGGTAAAATGGCCATTCTGGTTAAAAGCCGGATACATATGCAAATGGCTAATTTTTATATTCGGATATTCCAGCCGGTCAATCCCAGCAAATTTTTCACAGAAGAAAGCAATGCGCTGAATTGGATTTCGGGCATGTGAAATTGGCCGCAGATGTGCCGAAAACGGCTATCTTTGAGCCTCTTTCGCAAACTATGGAAAACGAATGGTATGCTCATCCCACAGCTGTTATTGATGAAGGCTGTGTAATTGGCCGGGGCTCCAAAATCTGGCATTTTTCGCATCTCATGCCCAACTGTGTGTTAGGTGAGAATTGTAACATCGGGCAGAACGTTGTTATTTCACCTGAAGTTGTGCTCGGGCGCAATGTAAAAGTGCAAAACAATGTATCCATCTACACCGGAGTTACCTGCGATGATGATGTGTTTCTCGGTCCTTCATGTGTATTTACAAATGTTGTAAATCCGCGCAGTGCTGTAAACCGTCGTGGTCATTATTCAAAAACCCATGTTGGTCGCGGTGCCAGTATTGGTGCTAATGCAACAATTGTATGCGGGCATGATATTGGCGCATTCGCTTTTATCGGAGCTGGTGCTGTAGTAACCAAAACAGTTCCTGCTTATGCGCTTGTTGTTGGTAATCCGGCCAAACAGATGGGTTGGATGAGTGAATACGGCCACCGTCTCGAATTTGATACAAACGGAATAGCTGTTTGTCCGGAAAGCAAAGAATCCTATCAGCTTGAAAACGGTGTAGTGCACAAACGCGAAAACTAAGCTATGAGTAAACCTATAAAATTTGCAGTTATTGGTCAGGGGCATATCGGAAAGCGGCATGCAGAAATGGTGCGCCGCAATCCGGATACTGAGCTTGCTGCTGTTTGCGATATTCTTCCCAAAGAACAGCTTGGTCTTTCGGAGTTGAAAGAACCCTATTACACATCAGTTGATGAACTGCTTGCAGCGCATCCTGAAGTGGAAGTTGTGAATATCTGTACACCGAATGGTTTGCATGCGGTACATGCGCTGAAAGCACTTGCCGGTGGCCGCCATGTTGTGGTTGAAAAACCTATGGCACTTTCGCGGCGCGATTGTGAGCAAATCATTCACACCGCACTTGACAAGCAAAAGCAGGTTTTTTGTGTAATGCAAAACCGGTATTCACCGCCTTCGGTTTGGATGAAAGAAGTTGTTGAGCAAAAAACCATTGGCGATGTGTACATGGTTCAGCTGAACTGTTACTGGAACCGTGATGCACGCTACTACAAAGCCGGATCGTGGAAAGGTGTTCAGGAGCTTGATGGAGGAACATTGTTTACTCAGTTCTCGCACTGGATTGATTTGCTTTACTGGTTGTTTGGTGATATCGACAATATACAGGCCCGATTTGCTGATTTCAATCACGCAAGCCTTACCGAATTTGAAGATTCCGGTTTTGTGAGTTTCAAGTTTGTGAACGGCGGAATTGGAAGCATCAACTTTTCAACTGCGGTTTGGGATACCAATCTTGAAAGCAGCATAACCGTAGTTGGCAGCAAAGGCAGTGTAAAAGTTGGCGGGCAATACATGGATAAAGTAGAGTATTGCCATATTGATGGTTATACACTTCCTGAACTTGCACCTACAAATCCGGCTAACGATTACGGTGCTTATAAAGGTTCTGCCAACAACCATCATTTTGTGATTCAGAATGTGGTAGATGCGTTGCGCGGAAAAACATCAATTACCACAAATGCACTTGAAGGGTTGAAAGTGGTTGATATGATCGAGCGCATTTATGCACTTCGTCAGCCCGACCGTAAATCCTGAAACTCCAATCAATAAATTGCCATGAGCATTTACAACGATATTCTCAGCAAAAAAGCCAAAGTTGCGGTAATCGGACTTGGTTATGTAGGATTACCTATTGCGCTTGCATTTGCGCGAAAAGTAAAAGTGATCGGCTTTGATATAAATGCCGAGCGGGTGGCAATGATGAAGAAGGGAATTGACCCGAGTGCAGAACTTGCCAAAGAAGATTTTAAAGGATGTGATATTGAATTTACTGCATCACCGGATAAGTTGCGTGAAGCACAGTTCTTTATTGTTGCTGTACCCACACCAATTGATGAACACAATTTGCCCGACCTGAAACCCTTGCTTGGTGCTTCAGGATCGGTAGGACGTGTTTTGAAGAAGGGTGATTATGTTGTGTTTGAGTCAACAGTTTATCCGGGATGTACAGAAGAGGATTGTATTCCTGTTCTTGAGCGCGAGTCGAAGCTGAAGTTCAAAAAAGATTTCAAAGTTGGTTATTCGCCGGAGCGTATTAATCCGGGCGATAAAGAGCATACCATTACCAAAATTCTGAAAGTTGTTTCGGGATGTGATGCCGAAAGCCTTGAGAATATTGCAAAGGTTTATGAGATTATTGTAGAGCCAGGAACGCATCGTGCACCAAGCATAAAAGCTGCTGAAGCTGCTAAAATTATTGAGAACACACAGCGTGATGTAAACATTGCGTTGATGAACGAGTTGTCGATTATTTTCAGCCGTATGGGCATTAATACCTACGATGTGCTGGAAGCGGCTGGAACGAAATGGAACTTTCTGAAGTTCTCGCCGGGCCTTGTAGGCGGACATTGTATTGGAGTTGATCCGTATTACCTGACTTACAAAGCCGAAGCATTGGGTTATCATGCCCGTGTTATTAATTCGGGACGTTATGTGAATGATTCGATGGGTTTTTATGTGGCTAAGAACACGGTGAAGAAAATTATTGCTGCCGGTAAAAATATTTCCAAATCCAAAGTTTTGGTGATGGGAGCAACTTTTAAAGAGGATGTTAGCGATATCAGAAACTCTAAAGTCGCAGACATCGTAAAAGAGCTCAAATCGTTTGGCGTTACAGTTCACATTGCCGATCCGCATGCCGACAGTGAAGAGTTGAAACATGAATATGGTTTCGGACTCAATAAAATTGGCAAAGGGTATGATGGTGTTATTTTAGCTGTTAGCCATAAAGAATATAAAGCGCTCGACGAGAAATATTTTACATCATTGCTTTCGCCGAAAGGCATTTTGGTTGATGTAAAAGGTATTTATCGTGAGAAAATGCGCAAGCTGAATTACTGGAGTTTATAATCAGAAACATACTTTGCAATGAAACACGTTCTTGTAACAGGTGGTGCCGGATTTATTGGTTCTCATGTTGTACGAAGATTGGTGAATAATTATCCTGATTATCAGATTGTCAATCTCGATAAGCTTACTTATGCCGGGAATCTTGCCAACCTGAAAGACGTAGAATCAAAACCGAACTACACATTTGTCCGCGGAGATATTGTGGATGGCGCTTTTGTTCTTGAGCTTTTTGCGAAGTATGATTTTGCATTTGTGGTTCATCTGGCTGCCGAATCGCATGTTGACCGTTCGATCAGTAATCCAACGGAGTTTGTGATGACCAATGTTGTAGGCACGGTGAATTTGCTGAATGCCGCAAAGCATAGCTGGAACAATAATTTCGAAGGCCGCCGTTTCTACCATGTATCCACCGATGAGGTTTACGGCACACTTGGTGATACCGGATTCTTTACAGAGGAAACCCGTTATGATCCGCACAGCCCTTATTCGGCTTCAAAAGCAAGCTCCGATCATTTTGTGCGGGCATATCACGATACATTTAAGTTACCGGTAGTTATTTCAAATTGCTCAAACAATTATGGTTCTCATCATTTCCCGGAAAAACTGATTCCGCTTGCGATTCATAACATTGTAAACATGCGTCAGATTCCGGTTTACGGCACAGGTGAAAATATTCGCGACTGGCTTTGGGTTGAGGATCATGCCCGTGCTATTGATGTGATTTTGCACACCGGCAAGAATGGCGAAACCTACAATATAGGCGGTCACAACGAATGGAAGAATATAGATCTGATTCGATTGCTTTGCCGTTTGCTCGACAAAAAACTTAATCGTAAAGAAGGCGAATCAGAAAGTCTGATCACGTTTGTAAAAGACCGTGCCGGCCACGATATGCGTTATGCTATTGACGCTTCAAAACTTAAGAATGAATTAGGCTGGATGCCCAGTGTTACGTTTGAACAGGGACTTGAGAAAACGGTTGACTGGTATCTTACCAATCACGAGTGGCTTCAGAACGTTACTTCAGGCGATTATATGAATTACTACGAGCAGCAGTATGTTGTTCGCTAACTAGCAAAATAAAAACTAAAGCGGCAGTCAGAAGTTCTGGCTGCCGCTTTTGCGTTTATAATTCTTTATTTATTGCTGCAAACCAGTTAAAGCAAACTGCAAATTTATTTCGTTTTTGATCGCATTATCACCAAGATTGCCGAAGAATGAATTTGAGTTGTATTTGATACCCCAGCGAGTACGGTCAATTGAAACGGCGGCAATAAGTTGTGTGATTTTCCCGTATCGAAGTATTCGTGCAGCAAATAGTATTGGCTGTGTTTTTCCGCACAAAGTTAGTTCACCGCTTATTGCCACAGAGTCGGCATTGAGAGCTGCGGCTTTGGTTAATTTGAAGCGGGCTTCGGGATATTTTTCGGTATTGAAAAAATCCTCACCGTTTAGGTGACTCACCAGGTTTTCATCAGGGTGTGTGATGCCTTTCATATTCAGGATGAGTTCGCCGGCTTTGGGCAAATTATTTGTAAAGCTAATCCAGCCGGTTTTTATCGGGAGTGTTCCGGTCAGGCTGTAATCTCCCACTTCTCCGTAGCCTGTCCACGAGGCTTTGCAGCGGTTCGGGTCGAAGGTTACGGCTCCGGTATCGCCGACAGCAGGGGCAAGCAAAGCTTCAGTTTCAATGAGTGCTGTTCCTTTGTAGCGTTTACCGTTTTTGTCTTCGGCAATGTAGTACCACATGGCATCGCCGCCGGTGAGAACTTCCTGCCGCCGCCAGCTGGCCGGATCTGTGTAAGTAACTCCGGCTTTGAGTTCTGCATTCGGGCAGTTATAGGTTTGTGCAAATTCCTGCGGCGTCATTGTTATGCGCAAGTACCAGCCTTCGTCTGTCCACACAAAACTTCCGTATTCAATAAGTTTCAGATCACCAGCAACAGAGGTTATTGAGGTATTGTGTTTCCAGACATACATACTGTCTTCAAAAACCGCCAATGTAGGATTCGGATCATGTCCGCCGATAAGTCCAACCGGTAAACCGCGAAGCTTTTTAGGCAGGAGGCGGTTGGGTTCGGTGTCGGTGGTGTCTTTTGTTGCCGATGCTTTTGAGTTTGAACTTTGGTCAGACGAGCAAGATCCTGTTGTGAAGGCGAAAAGGATGATAGCAGCGTAGAAGAGGTTTTTCATTTTGTGCAGATTTGAAATTGATTGAGGCAAAATTCATTGATCTGCAACTGAAAATCGCCTCAAAACTGGTTTTGAGGCGATGATGTAATCTGTTGATATTGAATATTTAAGCGGAATTTGAGACAAAGTTACCGGGTGCTGAACC
>JBKDHA010000028.1:0-10625 GCA_046335555.1 Bacteroidota bacterium | reverse complement strand
ATAATAAGAGAATACGGGTCTATGGGTTGGGGCAGACTGTTTGGTTGGTAACGCAAGTAGTTGAACGCAAAATCGCAAGAAGTAGCGTAAGAAAAAATAAGCGTCCCTGTATTATCGTTGATATTGGAATAATATAGTGCTCCGTATTGTCCAGTAATATCGGCCTTTTCTATCTTAAGTAATCTGCCATATACATCGTAATTGTAGAGCCGGCAGTAAGGAATATTGTTATTATCTATTCCGGCCGCTCCATTTGCATCTTGTTCAATAACAACTTGACCTTTTTTGTTATACATATACTTGGTAGTGCCGCCGTTTACCGTGTTCTTGCGATAGGCGTGCCCCAAGAGGTTGTGGCTGTAAGTAGTAACTTCTTTAATCGGGTTGATTACTTTTACTAAAAGCCCTCGGCTCTCATACATATAAAGTGTAACTGCACTCTGATTACCCGAGATATTAGCTTTTTGGGCAATGTTCTGCCCAAGCATATTATAATAATTCAACACAATTTTTCCATCTTCGTCTCTTACAGTTTGCTTGCGGAAACGATAGGAAACCGGAGATCCAGTTGGCATATACTCGTTGATTTCAGCAGCCGATAGACTGAGCTCACTTATTAACCGTTGTCCGGTTATTAGCTGATAAGATGTGTTTACTGTATGAGCACCGTTCAGGCTCTCACCATACTTGGCAGCTTTAAGAACTCGGCCTCTGGAATTAGCTTCATATTGAGCCTGCTCCGATAACTGCGACCAATTTGCATTCTGTGAATTGAATCTTGGAGTAAAGGCTAAAGGCTGACTGTTATTAGTTTCTTTAAATGGCTTATACTTCTTTACCACCCGATTCCAGTTGTCATAATCAGTTTGCCCCTTATGTATCATAACACTGTCAAGCGCACCAGTCAGATAGTTTGAGGTAACTTGAGAAAGTATATCGTAGTTTCTGCCATTGGGATCAAAGTAGGAACGATCTCGTTCTGCTATTGTACTATTTTCATCCAGAAGCAAATATGCCTCCATATAGTTCATTCCTGAACGCTGTGTAAAAGAAGATTGCGAATTGTTATTATATAATTTATAGTCGTAAATACCACGTAGTTTACCATTATGCTCTTCTCGTTTCATTCTTCCGAACGCATCAAACTCATAATGCAAAATGAAATTATTGGGCTGTAATAGCGAGTCAATACTCAGATTGATATAGTATTTTACGTCAGTGCGAATCGAATCAATCCTACCATAACCTCTCGTTACAGCAAAAGGCAACCCTCTCTCCTTAAACACCCTCGACAAATAACTATTACACCACCCATCGGGAGCAACATCAACATGCCAAATTGTTTGAACAGAACGATACCAATACTTCGTAACAACACCACTTTCATCCTGCTCCTCTTTCACTAAACCTAATTCGTTCCGTTTTTTAACGCGATACGTTTCAAGCACCACAAAAGGGAACTTGGGCATATACTGTGTAGTTTGCCCCACAACAACCGGTTCAAACCGCAGAATTTTAGCATCCGTAGGATCAATATTCGGATCTGTATATTGCGGCAAGGTATCCACCTGTGCCCATTGCGCACGGAAGTATAATTTACCCGCTAAGAAAAATCCCTGATTCGGAATAGGCGGTGGCGGATCATTTGGTGTTGGATTTGTTATGCGGTTTGGATTGGGAATTTCCTCGCCCGGACAATAATAATACTGCCCGTTTACTTCAGTTAATACCATACCCGGAGGAGGCGACTGACCAATATATTTAACGCAGGAATCTTGCGGAGCTGGCGGAGGTGGATTGCCAGCGCAGGGAGAGCCTGTAATAGTATCAATTATAATATCCAGAATCTCATCCGGGTTTTGATTCCAGCGGTAATCGTAAAATGCGTATCCTGATCGGGCAATAGCTGGTAATCCAGAAGCTTTTGTTGTTACTCTGGATTGGTAACCCAAATCTCGAATCTTTAATAAATTGGCTTTATATAACGCATCAAAATCATAGGTAGCCTCACCATACTGATTTTTAATGTCGTAGTATTTAAACTCTTCCTGCGTACTCCACGAATCGGGGTGTTGTGGTGAATACGATTTTGTTCGGTACAACGTCCACGAAGGTTCAAACTGTAATTGCTTTCTTCCGGCTCCGCCAAAATCGAGCAGCAGCTTATACCCATTGCTTTGTGTGCCGCCAAAGCTGTCGGCATCCCAATATTCATATTCGGTAATTGTGCTAACACTGGTGCTCCTCACCACCGAAACTGCACACGTATTCTGGTTGTTAGGATTAGCTGTTCTGAGATTACTGCTGTGCCCTGTTGTGTTGGGTTGCGTAAGTACAGCAATGATATTATAAATCGGATTACTTACGGTGTAATCAAACTCCGTATTTGTTGTTCTTAACAAACGCACAAAATAGCTGTGCAGATACGCAGCAGGAATTAATGTGCCTTTATGTCCTTCGAGTGAAGGAATCCAGTGTGAGGTTGCCCGAATATCAAATTTAGAAGTCGAAACGATTGGTGTTATTGGCTGGAAGTAATCATATTCTCCTTCGGCTGGTATAATTTCAATGCCGTTGGCGCGGTGTATACCATTATAGTAGGCCAGATTCACACCATAGTTAGATTCACTTCGACTGATAACCCGGTTGTGCTCATCAAACACTTCCTGCATTTTAACCATGCCATAGAGCAATCCGTTGTTAGGCGAATCAGTAAAGTGTGTGACTTCAGTTTTCACTTTCACGCCATTTACAACAAGCTGTGGTTCGTACAGAATGGTTTTCTCAAAACCAAAACTGATGTTCCAGCCTACACTTCTGAAGTTATCAGGCAGCGGAATTTGCTCGGAACGACTAATAGGATTAACATAATCATACTCCCAACGTTTGGGCAAATAACTATCTGTTTCAGAGGTTATGATTTTGGCCTTGACAAGTGGCGTAATTTGCAAAGCTACCGACGGTGTTTTGTTTATGTTTGCCAACGGATCAATACTTACCCTGCGCCATTTATTGCGCACATAAACCGGTGTGCGTGGGTCGTTGAGTGGATAGTATTCGTAGGTTAATTCACCACCCAACTGATCGGTTACTTTAGTAAGTACAAACGCATCGGCATTGGTACGTGTAGTGTCTTGAAAGAAAGGATTAACAAGTCTTGAGTATGCAAACTGTGTGGTAGGAATCAATGAATCGGCCGGAACAGTCATGTTGGCGTTGCCTTGCCAAGAGTTCACTGGTAAATCCTGAATCTTTTTCAGCAAATAAACATTGCGTATATAACCTGCCTCGGCAGGTTGATTTGCAGCATATATCCGATTGTTGATTGTTGTATCATACTGTATTTCGTATGATAATTTCAGTCTTGATGTAAGAATCTCCCCTGTGCCATTTCCGTTTGCCCCAACTTCACCATTTACAATATAATGGTTCACTTCAGTAAGCATATACGGGTTTTTACAATAACGTATCAGTACAAGAGCTTTCAATTGCACATTAGCATCAGCTCTTGTAGGTACATTTGTTGTACCGGGTGTAACATCAGTTGGCGATTTCCACCAGAAATTGTATCGGGCAGCATTCCAGTTATTATCACCGTTATCCATATCCCCATATACCTTACGCATCATGTGCCAGGGCAAACCAACACCGAAATTGTTTCGGATAGCATCTGATGGTTCAAGATCATTAGAGAAATAATTACCTGTAAAACCACCGATATACATTTCATTCCAGTAGGCTTTATGAGCACTTACAGGGCCATTATTTAAAAAGTTATAACTAAAATCATGGTCAGAATTGCCGGGGCCGATTTGAATATTAAAACCGTTGAATTGTGTTGGAAGATTTGGCAAAACAAAAACATTTGAAGTCACCAACAACTGGTTATTTGCCGAGTTTACTTGATTGGTAAGCGTATTCCACTTTACAGCCTGATTAAATGTAGAAAATACCTGCTCACCGTGGTTAGTATTCCAAGCTCTGGCATCCGGCAGTTGCTGATTTGCCCCGATAACCTGATTCCCTGCTGCCGTACCTCCTGAAACAATATTTATATCAAAATTGCAAAAGCCAAGTGAATTGGTGGGCGATACATTTGCGTTATGAACCAATGTGCGAACTTCATACGTATCGCCCGCCGGTAGTGTAGCACCTATTCGCGGTGATTCTAAAAATCCATGATTGAATGGTATGTTTTGTGTCGCAGATGCCTGTGTTCTGAATAATGCCGCAGTTTGTGCATTGTATATACCTGTGTAAGGGTTATTGGGATCGCTGAACTGTACCTCAGCATTATTATTCAACGCTTGTGCTTCGGCGGTTTTGATATGATGGTATCTCCACCATTGCGCAAAGTTTGAATTTCCGTTGGGTACTGCCGGTAAGCCAAGCAAAGCAAGTTCCGATGCCTCAACCCCCTGACTATACACAACAGCATAATTATAAAGTGAATCTTTGCGGTAAACTCCGGGCTGGCCTATTTCGAGCATACTTACTGCTGTGCCCGGATACTGCGTTTTATACTTTAACTCAATCCGCTCAAACGTGCCGTTCCAGTCAAGCGCCACAACACCGGAAAGCAAAATGTCTTTGCAGACCACAAATGCGGAGTAAGTGTTGTTGGCCACAATAATGCGCATTGAATCATTGTGTGGTGCAGCAAAATATTGATGTCCGCCCACAAACTGCCCACTGTCGAGAATGGCTATTGTATCTAACAGACGTGTGCGCATTGCTGCATCCAAACGGGGTTGCATAAATTCTTTGTAGTAATCGAACTGTCCGAACTGCACGTAAGTGAATGCAATTTTTTGACCGCCGCTGGCATTGGGGTTATACAACTCCGTGCAGTACCACGTTAACACTTCTTCTTTGGGAACAACCACATTAAAAAGCACACTGCCGTCATCAGCTAATTCCTGTGTAGGGTTATTGGTATTTTTTCCTAATCGCTGATTCGATGAGTTACGAATGCCAAGTTGAGTAATGCCAAACAGATATACATCGCCGTTGGGTAAAATAACCCGCCAGCTTTTGTTTGTTAACCGTGCTTCAACATAACTTGAAAATTTATTGGGAACAAAAACCGCTTCGTTATTGGTCAGGTCGTAATACTTGAAGATAAAGTTCTCGCTGATTACTCCCGGAATACTGATACGCGGCGAAAACCAATACAGTTCACCTTCTGCTTTGGCTTCGGTTTCGTTGTAAGCCATTGAAAAGTTATCTGAACCACTTGCATTGTATGAACTCAGTTCAGTTTCTGTGTATTTGTAATAGGATTCATTACTTACAGAAATAGTTGGAACTTGTACATTCCAACCTTCGCCGTAAGGAATACCGGTTGCAACGGGTGCGTTATCTCCACCGGCAAAGCTGCCGGTGTAACTCATATTTAGTGAGAACGACTGACCGCCGGGAACAGAAACACTCCCAAGTGAATAACTGCTGCTTAGTGCGCCGGTAAACAGGCTTACATCGCTTGTAAACCCGCCTTTGCTGAGTTCTGATGCTTTAACTTCTTTAGGCGCGCCTTGTCCACTTTGTCGTCCCCCTACAACTTGTGCAGAAAGCGTTTGTACTGTGGAGAGAAAAAGAGCAGCGGTAAACGTGCAGCGAACGATATAGTGAAAACCTTTTTTCATGGCTGTATTTCTTAAATACGGAGTTAATCTTCTCAGGCTAATCAGGGTGTTGAATTATGGGGTATAGGGGGCTGAGGTGCGTAATTCACGAACACTTCCACCTGCCATTTCAATATCTGCTTCGAGGTAATAAATGGCTGCACCGTAAATTGTACTCGTGTAAATGAGTGTGTTATTTTTCAGGTAACGGATACCTTCACCTGTAAACTCCATCCTGATCTGATCGCCGTTGGCGATTGTGCCTATTTGCTGTGTCTTGTAAAATCCATCCTGATCTATTTCAATAACGATCAGCGCACCATTTTGTATCAGCAAACGGTAGTGCATCATATATTCATCTGCCGAAGCTGACTGTGATGCAAAGCCAACAAGGCACGTTTTCGTAACATCGGGAACACTGAAGGTGACCCATTGATTGGGTGCGGGATCAGATGTTCGGGCAAGTACCCTGTTGTTGCTTCTGGCGTTTGCCGCGCACCAATCATTGAATGCACCGGTGCGGGTAAGAATAGAACCATCGGCATTTGCAGACACCATACTGCCTGACGGCATGATCCATTCAATGGCATTACCAAGATAGAACGTTGCCTGTTTTTGTTGTCCAGTAGCATCTGTTACAGTTACCGAATAAATACCAGCTGTAAGTCCTGAACGGTCTTTTGATGTACTCCCGTTATTCCATAAATAAGTGAAGGGTGTTTTTCCTCCTGTAACGGTTAAGGCAATTGCTCCGGCTGCGGCATTTGCGCGTGTGGCGTTTGTTATTAATCCTTCAACTTTCAAATTAACGACTACAGATACAGTTCTGGAAATAACAGAGCCTGCAGCATCAGTAATGTTCACTGAGAAAGTTGTATTAGATGTTGGATAAACTAAGGCTGAATCTGCTGTTCCTGTTGCTCCGCCAGACCATTGGTAAGTATAGGGAGGAAAACCGCCGCTGGCTGTTACCCTTAGTTTGCTTACTGCGCCCGGTATTGAAGTAACAGATGGCGTTGCTGTAACGGTAGCGGTATGTACGATCAACTGACAGCCTGTTCCATTTCGGGTGCAATTGGTAACATTTGCAGCACCGCCAATAGTTCCAGTATTGGTATCAAATTTTCCGCCGTTTGTGCTTGTTGCATCACAAAAATCAAGTTGCCCTGTTGTGCCGAATGTTCCGCTGTTGCTGCTTGTGCCGCCAACATTAAACCGACCTACAGTTGTAGTTGTGCCATAAACAAAGCTGCCGTTGGTAAAATTGTTGGTTGCCCGAATAAGGCAATAGTTGGTGAGCGATCCGGTGTTGCTGAAGTTCAGCGAAAGCATACTGCCGCGATTATGTGTTGTTCCCTGCTGCAAAATTCCGCCTGAAACCTGAATGAATCCGTAGTTATTGAGCGTGCCTTTAATAGTGAAATTCTGATTGGTTCCGCCAACTGTAAACCGTGCCGATGAACAGTTGTTAATTGTTCCGGCATTGAAGACTAAGGATGCGCTTAGTGTTACTGTTCCGTTGTTGTTCAGCGTACCTGAAGTATAGGTAAAACCGGCTGGGGTGAATATACCGGCATTGCATACCGTACCTCCGCTAAGTGTAATTGTTCCTGAATACGTACCACCGGGCGCGATGTATAATTTTTGTCCTGCTCCAACCGTATAATTGGTTGTACTTGTACCGCTCACCGTCCATGTATTTCCGCTTGTGGCACAGGCCGGACATTGTGCCTTTGCAGCAATGCCGGAGAAAATAAACAGCATGATAAATGCTGCAAACTGAAAGAGTTGTTTATGGCGCATAGCGGTCGGGATTAATTGGGCGAAGTCTCGTTAATTGTACCTGTTCCGGTAATATTGGCGTTAGAGGCTGCATGAGTACAGTTGATAACTCCATTATTGATAATGCTGCCTCCACTTGCCAAAACATTATCAACCACGTTTAAACTGCCGTCATTGGTGAAACCCGATGACGGATGATTAACTGACAGAAAACCGGATATATTGAATGCTGCTTCTGCCGTATTTTCAATAGTACAGTTTGCACCAAGCTGCAATCCGGTATTCAGGTTTACACTACCATTGTTTATGATTTTACCTTGCTGAAAGACCAACGTGTCTGGAACAAAACTGCCCGAATTGCAAAGCACACCTCCATTCAGCGTAATGCTGCCGGTAAATGTTCCTTCTGGTGTAATGCAGAGCGTATCGCCTGCATTCAGCGTATATGAAGAGGAATCAAGTGTACTTATGCTATTAATACACGTTTGACAGGTGCTGTTTTGTGCATGCAATGTAATGGATGCAAACAAACACAACAAGGCAGTGAGCCGGAGCAGAGTTTTCGACATAAGAATTATTTTAAGGGGGATGGGGTCATTGTGGGGTAATGGTTTACAAGTATATGAAAACTAATTACCCTTTGTCAAGTAATGACTACTATTTAATTTGCATCGTATTGATAGTAAGCCTTGTAATTTTTGAGATGCACTTCTTTTTACCCATTTAATCAATTCACTAATTGATAATTTGATAACATCATAACAATGCCGGGGAACGGATATAACAAAATGTACATACCGTTCCCTTTTCGGCACTGATTCCCGGCTTTTGTATAACCCCTTATCAGCCGGAGATAAACTGCTGCTTACCCCTAAGCAACAGGTACTTGAATTACTACCCGGTGTTTGAATGCTTTTCATCTCAATTGTCTTTTATGAAGTGATATTCTATTACAGAATAGGAATCAGGATTGAAATTCAGCACAAAGCGCCATATCATACTGTTATCGCCAAACTCATATTTTGCACTTACATCCATTTCAGAAAAAAAATCTGTTGTGATTATTTTTTTCCTGAAGAGATGAAAGGGAAAAGCCTTTTCCTTTTTTGAATCAGGATGCCAGAGTATGCGCATCATATCAAGTTCGATGAGCAAAGGCAACTTATAATTTTTTGCTTTTTCTTTAAGTTTCTTGTTGTTGAAGTAAGGCGTTTCTTTTGATGTTATTAGTTTCCAGAAACCACCGAAGTAACGGTAGTTAAATTGATCGTCTTCATTTCCTTTGTCTGTTGCACCAATTCTTGGAGGCGTTTTTTTCTTCATGTGTGGGGGATTAATCAACTTGTTTGTGCAGCGCGGATATGTAGCTCAACATACCCGCGCACCGCTAACCCATGAGAACTGACAAAGCGGCTGCACATAACAGGTAGGGGTATTTATTGCGCTGTTAGTTCGTTTTCTGCTTGGTTGATACTTTCAACAGGGTTGAAAATTTGTTCAGGTGTATTGTATTTTGGTGTTGAAACAATCAGGTTTGAATTTGTTCGCATTGAGAAAAACCAGTCTTCAAAACGTATCAATTCGTTACTGTGAATTGACCAGTTTTCGGGCTGTTGAAGCCAGAAAATCAATTCCTGATGTTCGAGCAGTGTTTGCCTGAAATTAAATCCGTTGGCATAGAGCGATTGAAGCAACACACATATTTTTTGTTCTCTTTCTGAATTATCCTCTTTGAATGAAATTCGTTGAATCCATTTATTCAGATGAATAACAAATTTCTCATTCTTTTCAGTTTTTGCAT
This sequence comes from Bacteroidota bacterium, assembly GCA_046335555.1. Taxonomy (GTDB): domain Bacteria; phylum Bacteroidota; class Bacteroidia; order Palsa-965; family Palsa-965. The sequence goes on along the minus strand of JBKDHA010000028.1, from coordinate 1,418 downwards.
TTGCTGCAATAAGCAGTTGAATTACGCAGAAGCCATATTTGGCCATGTATTGCTTTTGCAGAATAAGTTCAGAAAGTAAATCGGCTGCTGCGGTATGTTGATCTTGAATTATCAGTAGTTGTGAAAACCATAACCGCCAGATATAACGCTGTTCACTGTTTACTCCGTTCATTGCCAGCAGCGTATTTAATGCCGACTGAGCACCGGTGAATTGCTGCGTATAAAATCGAGCCTTAAATTCTATTTCAAGCGTCCTTATTTTAGTTTCATCCGGCTGTTCTTCCAGTGCATTTATAAATTCGCATTCTGCTATGCACTCCTTAAAACGGTAAAGTATAAATAGCGTTTCTGCATAGTTCAGCCGGGCATCACCTATTAAACGGCTTTCAACTAAATCAGACTTTTCAGTGATGAGATCAATAGCTGATTTGAATAGTCTTTTTGCATCAGTGTATTGCTTTTTTGATACAGTTAACCGTGCTTTGAGTAAACGTATAAGTAAATCAGCTTTGACGGAATAATTTCTTTTTAGAGCCAGTTGCAAGCTCTCTGTTTTTATTTCAATGGACAGCAGATCACTATCATTTAAAAGAAACGGTTGTTTGTTGGTGTGCCATACCCTTACAGCTTCGTTTACCAATTGCATCATACCAATTACAGCCGTGTATTGTTTTTCGAGTTTGATACTGGCTTTTTCGTTTGTAGCATAAAAGGGCAATTCACCGAGCAATTCTAATGCCTGAAGCCAGATACCCATAAACTCAAATTTCTGCGCCGTCTCAATAACGTTTGTGCATAATCGTTCAACGTGCTTTTCCTGTTTCCAATACAAATACATTCGGGCTTTGAGCAACGACTTTGTTGCTTTCAGCTTCTGCCGCTGCAATTCGCTGTATCTCTCTGCTCTGTACAAATTGGTATCAAGCAGCATTGCCTCCTCAATTTTTTCGGAAAACCGCAACAATAGCCGGTGAAAAGTAGATTTTCCGCCTGTTGGGTACAGATGGTTTTCTACTTCAGTGAAAGTGGGTGTATTGTCCTTTTCATCCAGAAAATGAAACAAAGCCTTGCTTTTACCATTATAGTTATCGCCCCTGCTGTCGAGCATACACAACAGAGCGAACAAGATGTTTCTTTCGGTATCAGTTAACTTTTCAAAAAGTTGTGCAACGTTTGTGTAGGCGTTCATACATTCCGTTTGTCAGGGTGTAACGGTGTAATTTCCAAGATGCGGTAAGTACTTAACCAATCATCATTTCACGGTAAAAATGACGGCTTCTTAAATCTTCATCTTCTTGTGAAAGGTGGTATTTTCTCCGGCTAAGTGAGCGTTTCGGCTTTTCTGAATTTGCCGGGGTGTTTAAACCTTTACTTCTCTTGGTGGGATGCGACTGATTCATAACTATTCTGCTTTTGTT
>JBKDHA010000027.1:0-14037 GCA_046335555.1 Bacteroidota bacterium | reverse complement strand
TAATCCGGGCTTGCTCCACCTATAGTATAGGTACCGGAAAGAGGTTGAGCGAAAGATACTATACCTGAAAGTATTCCCAGAATAAGTAAAAAAACAGACTTCATGGTGGTTATGCCTTTCCATAAAGTTAATGATAATGCTCTAATGTATCTTTGAATTATAACTTTTAACACTAATCATAGTTATATTAGTTTGAGCTATCTTTTTTCACCCCAAACAACTCATCGCCCAACGCATTCATCCCCCGATCCACAAAATCCCTACGCAAAATCTGCGAAGGGGATTCTTAGATGCCGTTACAACTTACTTCTTCGAATAAAAATCAGCCAGATTGGAGGTTATAGAGAATGTATTGGTACCTCCTGCAATGTGATAAGCTGCGCGGGCATAGCTGATGTTGAATTTGTAAATACGGATGCCGAGTCCAAACGAAAAACCTACAATGCCGGGGCGTGATTCGATCAGCATTTCTTTACGGCGCTGATAGTTGAATCCTCCGCGAATAAAAATTGATTTCCCGATTAAAATTTCGCCGCCAACAACTACGTGACGCATGAGATTATCGCCAAAGGTTTTGAACCGGCTTACTTTAATCGAATCGCCGGTGAGCGGATCAACTAGTTGCGGCGGATTGGCCGGATCAGTATAAGTTAAATCCCATTGCTGCAAATGTTGCAATGTAACCAGCAGGCGAAATGGCATGTGTTTGGGCTTTTTAGAAAACCCGGCTTCAATTTCATACGGCAATTGTTCGGTATTGCCGGGTGTGTAGGTCGAAAGCATCCGGCCTGTATTACGAATCAATACTGAAGCCGAAAAGTTCTTTGCAGGGCGGTGATATGTTGCCGCCAGATCAAGCGCCAGTGCATTGGCTTGCCAGAGATACAGGTTCGACTGCAGGTATTTGATATTGGCACCAATGGTAAAATTGCTGTCGAGCTGGCGGCTGTAGCCAAGCGTAATTCCGTATTCGCCGGCCGAAAACTGACCGATTACAGCACCTGTGTTATCCGTTTCTGTAAAATCGCCGTAATTGATGCGCGAAGCACTGAGTGCAAATGTGCCAATAGAGTCAACATGCCATGCAAAACCGGCGTATCCGTAGCGCACATCGGTAAAGTAATCGGCAAAGCTGAACGCCAGTTGACTGCTGGTTTTGGCCGAAAGCAGCGAGGGATTCCACACGGCCATATTAAGGTCGTGATCATAAACGCTCACCGCTTTACCTCCCAAAGCCGCGGCACGAGCCGAAAGCGGGAGATTTAAAAACGAAAAGGCTGTAGAGCCGCCAATTTGTGCCTGAAGCAGATTCAGACTCAGCAATGCCGGCAAGAGAAGTAGTATGTACTTTTTCATTCAGGTCTTAAAAATACACAATTGATGCAAACTGCCCATTAACGGCAAAAACGGCTTAATATTATCTCAGCTTTTTATCTTTGCGGCATGATTGATCAGGGACACGTTACCACCAGCATCGAAAACGGCATCGGAACCGTTACATTCTTTCATCCGCAAAGCAATTCGCTTCCGGGCGCACTGCTCCGCAAATTAGCTGAAAGCATTACCGAAATGGGCAATAATGCAGAAGCTCGTGTAATTGTGCTGCGCAGTGAAGGCGAAAAAGCATTCTGCGCCGGAGCTTCGTTCGATGAACTTATCAGCATCAAAGACATTGAAACCGGAAAGCAATTTTTCTCCGGCTTTGCAATGGTCATTAATGCCATGCGAAAAGCACCAAAATTTGTGATTGCCCGTGTGCAAGGCAAAGCAGTAGGCGGCGGCGTTGGTCTGGCTTCGGCGGCCGATTACACGCTGGCTACAACTGCATCGGCAGTAAAACTTTCTGAACTTGCAGTTGGAATCGGCCCTTTTGTAGTTGGCCCTGCGGTTGAACGCAAAATAGGAACATCTGCATTTACCAACCTCGCCATCAATGCCAGCGAATGGCGTGATGCCAACTGGGCACAGCAGCATGGTTTGTATGCTGATGTTTATTCGGATGCTGCTGCGTTGGATGCCGGTGTTGATGCACTCGCCAAACGCCTTGCAGCAAGCAACCCGGAAGCCATGGCCATGCTCAAAAAAGTGTTCTGGCAGGGAACAGATCATTGGGATACTTTACTCACCGAACGCGCATTGATGAGCGGAACTTTAGTGCTTTCTGAGTTTACAGTAAATGCGATCAACTCGTTTAAGGCAAAAGCATAACAACATTTCAATAATAAACAGACAAGCCCTCAACGTTTACACATTGAGGGCTTGTTTGTTTTCTGCACTAAAATTAATGTGCAACAACAAGTTTTGCTGTTGCTATTTTTCCTGATGATGTTGTTGTTTGCAGGAAATAAATACCATCCGGCAAACTGCTTAAATCAGCACGAAGAACGTTACTGCTTCGCTCAATTACAGACAAAGCCGATTCCTGTCCGGCGCTGTTGAAGAAGCGAATTACAGCATCAGCCGTAAAATCGCCTTCTAGCTGAAATATTCCTGAAACCGGATTCGGAAAAGATTGAATACGTGTATGCTCAATTTCATTGACTGATACCTGCGAACAGTTAGTTGTTGCGATAACTTGTAATGGCAGTAACTGAAATACTGAGGCCTGTGTTGCCGGTGTATAGTTGCTTAATGTTGTTGATACCGGAGCCCATGAAAACGGGGTGGCTTGGGTTATTGTAAAATTATCGGCGCTTTCGGTGCAATTACCCAGCGGCAAATTCCCACCGTAGGGAATAGTAGTTTTAATCATTCCCGATAAAACTGTGAGCGGATCATTTTGTGTATAACCATACATATAAATACTTCCATCGGCAATCTGAATAAAATCAAAAGCGGTAAACAATTCTGTTCCTGAAAAACTTAATCCGTTTTGCATGGATGGTGAAGCCGACCAATTGCATAACGAAGTGCCGCCCAATCCGCCCTGATTTCCGGAGATATAAACTCCCGCACGATACATCAGATCACCGCCGCTGGCATTTGTCCCACCTGTGGCATTTCTCGCATTTGTAACATTTCCGGCAGCATCGAGTTCAATTAATTGTGTGGTGCTGAAAAAATCAGTATGCAGCATTGCTCTTACTACACCGGCATTATCAGTATGCAGATCAGTGCAAAATCCGAGTGCATTGTAGCGCATCGAACTGATTACATTTCCGGTTGAATCAACACTGATCAGCATCGAGGCAAATGTGTTGATGTTGGTTGCCGCAATGTTGATACCTCCCGCGGCTCCTGCGCTCAGCACATTTGCTCGCAGCGGAATCATACTGAAAACTTTTGTGCTGATCAGGTTTCCGTTTCCTGAAAAACGGAACAGAATCAATTCATCGTTCGATGGAGATGCTGTTGGATCATAGTCAATGGCTGTCATGTAAATACTGCCATCAGTTGCTTTTACAATTTTCACTTCAGGAGCAAACTGATTTCCGATTGTACTGCCGGAAGTAAACGCTTTTTCCCAGATTACATTTCCGTTACTGCCAATACGAAACAGGCCAACAGCTTTGGTCGTAAAATCGGACAGCACACCTGAAAATGCAATCATAAAATCTCCGTTAGGCATTGCAATTGCATCCATTCCAACTGCAGAGAAGAGCTGAGTGTTATCGTAGTTGTGCTGCCAGAGTATGTTTCCAATTGTATCAAACCTGATTACACTAAAAGCTGAAGTAATTGTTGCCGAACTTGTATATACAGCAATACTTCCACCATTTGAATCAAGTACAAATTTCTTTACCGCCGGATTATTGGGAAGTGAATAAGACCTGTCGAAACTAATTGACTGTGCAAAAGAAGAAAGTGCTGTAAATAATACTAATACTGTTGCTGTTAAGCGTAAAAATGTGTTCATGCTTTTTTTTGCAAATAACGTCATTAATACATGGTGTGTAAGAATAATTTGTTTACTGTTGACTCAAGAAAAAAAGAGTCAATATTATGATAATCAAAATATTGACTCTTTACTAAATCGTCAGATTACAATTAATATAAAAGTTTAGCTGGTCATAACTAAACAACAGATGGCAGCTCTTAATAATTAAGGAATTAATGTTATCGGCACATAACACAGAGTAATTCTAAAGTTTGTTAGTGAACAATAATTAGTTTTGTTGACAAGTTCCGACCATCTGCATCAATAATGTGCAGCATGTAAATACCATTACTCAAATCATTTACATTTATTCTTAGTTCATTATCTCTGCGTTGCACAGAAGTAAGACTAACTTCCTGACCAATATTATTGAATAACTGAATAGTTGTAGTTGAATTAAATTCACCTGAAACAATTAACCAGTCTGAAGCCGGGTTCGGGTAAAGTTTAACGGCATTCTCACCTATTTCACCCACAGAAACACCTGAACAATTATCAGTTACACTGCACGAAACAGCTTGAACCTGAAAAGAAGATGTTTCAGTAACCGGTGTGTATGCAGAAACAATTAGTGCCTGCGCGATTGGATTATTAACGATACCCGATAAAATAGTAAAATCGATAGCTACCTGCGAACAACCATCAAAAGGAAAATTATTGCCAAGCATAGGCTTAGTTTTAATTATCCGCGTTTTTGATGATTGGGGATTACCTACAGAGGTTCCGGCGATGTATATACCTCCGTCATTCCCCTCAAAGAAATCAATTGCCGTAAACTGTGCCGAATTAAAATAGGCTATTCCGTTGTTAAGCGAAGGACTCGCCGACCAACTACAAAGCATTGTGCGCCCACCCGAAACCTGGTGCCCGGAAACATAACCACCGCTAAGCCGCAACAAATCAGTGCCCCATGAAGTGATAGATATGGATGCCTCATTTGCAGATATTACATTACCCACTCCATTTAATTCAATTAAACGGGTATAGGTCACAGAATCTGTCGTTAGCAAAGCTGCTACAACATGGTTGGTATCCGTTACAAAATCAGTTAGATAACCCGCCTGAATAAATTTCTTTGAGCTGGTAACTAGCCCCGATGAATCAAATGCAATCAAATGAATATTTCCATTTAAATTATTTGAGGCTCCAATATGCACACCATTGCCCGGTGCTTCCATTAATTTAATTACCGACATCGGCGGAGCAGCTCCGGGTGATTTACCCCAAAGCAGATTACCAGAAGCCGAAAACCGAAATAAAATCAGTGCTTCGGTAGTCGGATTTAGAGAAACATTAATATCAGCCAGCGCAAGATAAATGCTCCCGTCGCTTGCTTCCGCTAGTTTTGATGAGGCAATAAATTGATCGCTGAGCATACTGCCCGACGAATAAAGTCTTTCCCAAAGAAGACCACCCTGACCTGTAATTCGAATTAACCCAGAAGCCGATGAAGTAAAATTGAGTTTAACAGCCGAAAACGAAATCACCAGATCGCCATTAGATGACTCAATTACATCATCAGCACTGCAACTGTAAACACTCTGATTCCTGAAATCCGAATGCCAGATCAGATTACCAACGGTATCGTACCTGATTACTGTAAACGCATTTGGTAGTGTTGATGAACCAGTAAATACTGAAAGTAAATCGCCATTGGCACAGTAAATGGTTTTCTTGATTGTGGGTGCATTTGATAAAACGGTTGTTTTATCAAAACTCAAGAATTGAGCTTTAGCCGCAAATGAGAGCAGAAGCGATAAAATGATGAGTGATTGTCTTTTATTCATAAATGAGTTTTTTTAAATATAACCCCCTTTCATACTTAAGAGCATTGTTCTTTGGCAAACGTAAAATATCCCGAAACTGCTAATCCTCTTTATTTCAAAACGCTATATCTGTTCTAAAACATTAGCACAAAAGCAACTAGTGGTCTGATCTAATCAATAAGTGGAAAATTTCAGCAGCAATTAAACCATGGTTAGTTTTGTGCGTCAAACCACTAAAATCAGCCACTATGCGTTATCTCCTGTTCTTACTTCTCTTCTCTCCTGCCGCCCTGCGTGCCCAGAACAGCGATGCCGACTCAACCGGCTTGCCGGGCGACAATTTCGATTTATACGGTGCGCTTGAGTTGTTTAAGTCGGCTCAAAGCATTGAGGCTTTTGAAGAAGCCCTCAACAAACAAAATAATGAGGTAAATAACCTCGATTTGAATGAAGACGGCAATGTGGATTACATTCAGGTAATTGACAATGCAAATAAAGATACACACGCCCTTGTGCTTCGGGTTGCTGTGAGCGAAACCGAAAATCAGGACATTGCAGTTATCGGCATTGAAAAAAGCGGTGAAAACAATGCCGTGCTTCAGATTGTTGGCGACGAAGAATTGTATGGCGAAAACTACATTGTAGAACCGGCCGACGATGCTGCTGAAAAATCTGGCAAAGGGCCTTCGGCATATTCACCGCTTGCAGCGGCACGCCCGGCAATTGTAATTGTTAACGTTTGGTACTGGCCGGGCGTGCGTTATATGTATGCGCCGGGCTACGTTATATATCGTTCACCATGGCGCTGGCGTGCTTATCCGGTTTGGTGGACACCCTGGCGGCCGGTAGCTTGGCGCGTTCATCATGCCCGTGTGGTTCGCTACCATCATGTTTACTGCCGTCGGGTTACAGTTTACCGAGTTCATCATGCACGGCGCGTTTATTCACCGCATCGCGCAGCGGCTCCCAGTGTTCAGCGCCGCACAGCAGCCCGCCGCAATGCTCCGGCCAATGTGCAGCGCAATAATCAGCAGCAGCGCAGTCAGCCGGCACAAAACACACAGCGCGGAGCACAAAACAAGCAAAAAGTAAAAACGCAAAATCAACCGAAAGCAAAGTCGCAAACAGCACCACGCAGCAAAGCATCGAAAGGTGCAAAACAAAGTGGCCCGCGCAGCCAGTCGAAACCGGCCGGATCACGCCCACGATAGCCATTTTAACCCAAATAAAACAGGTTGCTTCCATTAAGGATGCAACCTGTTTTGTTTTATTAGCAGGTCTTCAATTTTAATCAAAAACAGGTACTTTGTCCTATAGCTTTTAATTCAGTTACGTGTAAATTGTTGAGCGTAAATTAATCCGCAAAATCAACAAGATAAACCCTAATCAAATATTATGTCATCTACCCCTCCTTCTCCAAAAATGCTTGCCAGCGTTATTGGTATGATCCGATTAACAACAGAACGAATTCAGGCTACATATCCTGATGCAATTTGCGTGCAAGTAAATAATAATGATGCACAAGTTGCAATACCAATAGTTTACAAATTGTGGTTTACTCTTTCAACAGAGAAATGTTTGAGTATTGATATTCGTATGGACAGCGATTACGGATCAGTGTACTGGAGCAAAGAAAAAATTTATGACAAACCTTTCAGCAGAGCAGTTGGTAATTTAAAACAATGTACGGTAGATATATTTCCGGCCTACAAGGCTATTGTTGACAAAGGTTATCCGCGACCAGTATATTTCTGTTGTTTATATCAGGCCGTTTCATCTGCTATTCCTGAACCCTGCTACTATTTTACACCTATCGATTGTATTTCCAATTCAACCAGCGATTTCATTTTGGTAAACTCAGTCACATCCGAAGTTTATATGTTTCCTCCGGGTAAAGGCAATTTACCTCCTGGATTTTTACTTGGGTGAAAATCTATTTCTGAAAATACCGAAGACTGATAAAATAATCAATCACATCAGGATAAGAGAAATATTTTTATGTACTTGTATGTAATCAAAAAGCATATTTCGATCAAACGAAATGTGATTTTTTCGTTTACAAACATTTAAAATAATAGGTAATAAAACGTAATATAAGAACAGGTAATTTTTCGCTTACATAGCTGTATCAGGAGTAATAGTTTTGTTTTGCCGGCTGATAAAACATGTTTTTACAATTCCCTGTAATTAAACTATTCACTAAAAAAACAAGACTATGTCAATCGCATCATCGCCGCAAACTGTGCTTACCAGTTTGCTTTACATCATTCATGAAACCACTGCAAAAATTGAAGCAGAGTTTGCCGGAGCAATTTGCGTACAGGCAACCAATAACGGGCCGCTCGTGCCTATTCCTTCATCTTACCGTATGTGGTACAGTTTACCGGGAGGCAAAGCACTCACCATTGATGTAACTCAGAATACATCAACAGGAGCATTAAGCTGGAACGATCAAACAGTTTACGATCAGCCCATTGTTGGTGTTGGCGGAAATCTTATGCAGTGTATTGTCGATATTTATCCGGCTTACAAAGCTATTCGTATGGCAGGTTTCATGGATCCAGTAGCTTTCTGCGGACTTTTTCAGGCAGTTGTGCCGGGCATTTATGTTCCGTGGTATTGCTTTACACCCACCAATTGTTCGTCAACATCGAGCAGCAGCTACATCTTTGTAAACTCAATTACTGCTGAAGTTCGCTTCTTCCCAACTGGTGCTGATATGCGCCCGGCTTCTTTCTAAAAAACAAAAACCCTCCTGCAAGTTTTGCAGGAGGGTTTTCTTTGATAAGTCTTTGCTTTAGTTCAGCAGTGCTTTAAGTTTTGCACGCTGCCAATCGTTCCAGCCCGGACCAAACGCATAGTCGCGAATGGTGCGGCGGTATTTTGCCTGATCGTGAAAATATTGCAGCACCTGACTACAAGGCCCGGCCAAACGGCTGTTGCTGCTGAACGATGCCTGTACGAGATTCTTCATCAGCAATTCATCAAAATAATTTAGACGTTTTATGGCCTGAGCAGCATTTACCCGTGTGCGGAATTCATAGGAAACACTGGTGTATTTCACAAGCTGTTTTAACGCATCTGGGGCTGATGAAGTTCGCCCCATTACTTCTAAGCGTTTGATTTCTACATTGCGGCCAAGTGTTCCGTTTACACCTTCGGTGATTTTTATGTAGTTGGCTGCATTGGCAGGCTGCTCAAACGAAAGCTTTTCGAGAGCCATTTCAATGACTTGATACGAACGCGCTGTGAGCAGCTTCTCGAAATCAGGCAGTAAATCCTTTGCAATTGTGGTAGAAGCATTGAGTACCGCTTTCTGCACATTTGCATCACCCCCATTTATAGCATCACGAATCAATGCCTGTGAAGCATCATCAGGATCATTCGCCAACTGATTTACAATTTCTGATTTGCAGAAATGATAGGTTTCTTTTGCAAATGCTTTCAACAAAACTTCGCGGCGCTGGGTAAGCGGAAACTCGCGAAGCGCAACCAATGCAGCATGGCGGTCGAGCAATCCTTCTGCATTCAGTGCCTGATTTTTCAGCCATTCAAAAGGCTTGGAAATGCTGACTGATTTCATCACTTCGCTGTTCGGATCAAACAGCACATACGCAATTTTCTTTCCGGTTTTGTTAGGCACATCAACCGTTTCGGTTTGCCGGCTGATCCATTGCTGCACGCGCTCTTTACTGCCATCAGCATAATGCACTTCAAACCAGATGGGCATTGAAAACAGCTTCGTGGTTTCGTTTTGCGAATGAACTTGCTCTACAGTAAAGCGCGTAACAGCTCCGGCTGCTCCGTTCAGTTCGGCCACAGAAACTGAATAAGAAGGTTCTCCGCCTTTATAAATCCACTGATCCCAAAACCAGTCGAGCGGCATTCCGGTTGTTTCATTAAAAGCCACTAAAAGATCATGCGAATCTACATTTCCGTATGGATGCTTTTTGAGGTAATGCTGTATTGCGCGGTTATACACTTCGCGTCCGCCAACTACATTTTTCAGCATATTCAGAATAAAAGCACCTTTGGGGTAATGACGTGTAGAGCCAGCCTGACTGTGTGCAACCGGAAAGTTATTGAGTTTGGTTTCGTTCAGCGAATTGTTAATCGCATCAAACCGCTGCACATCAAAATAATTTTTCCCGTAAACTTCACGCTCAAACAACATATTGTAATACGTTGCAAAACTTTCCTGCAGCCAGTGGTGCGCATCGCTGCGGGCGGTAACATAATCGCCAAACCATTGATGCGCGAGTTCGTGTGCATTCACACCCACATACGGACGGTCGAGTTCAGCTCGTTCATCACAAAAAAGGAAATCGCCGAAAACCGTTGCAGTGGTATTTTCCATTGCTCCGTACATAAACTCCTGAACCGGAATCTGCGAATAGCTTTCCCAAGGATATTTCACACCTGTTTCGGCTTCAAAGAAATCCATCATCTCTGCACTGTAACGATACGTTGCATCAACACGATCTTTCCATTCAGGATAATAATACAAATTGATCGGCACTCCAGATTTTGATTTGATAGTTTTCACATCATAAACACCAATACCGAGCATTACCAGATAAGGTGCATGAGGTTTATTCATGCGGTAATGCCAGGTGCGTGTGCCGTCTTTATTCAGCTTCTCGCTAAGCTTAACTCCGTTCGACAATACTTTGTATTCGCCGGCAAATGTGACAATCATTTCGGTCGTGAGCTTATCATTCATCTCATCGTAAAACGGAATCCAGTTTCGGTTGTCGATACCTTGCCCCTGACTCCAAATCTGTTTGCGCGAAATATTATCAGGATCATCCCAACCGATGAAGTACAAACCTTTTTTCGGATTGGCTTCATACACAACCGTAAGGCTGTCGGTTTCACCAAAAGGCAATGAGCGGCCGGTGAAAATCCAGAGTCCTTGTTTCTCACTGCGCCATGTTGCGGTTTTTCCGTTTACACTCACACTGCTCACACGGATTCCCGGCCCATCGAGCCAGACAGAATCAACCACAGGGCGCAGCGGCGAAAAGCGATGTGTAACTTTTCCTTTCACCAAACCCTGAGCAGCATCAAACGAAAGTTCGAGACGCATGTGCTGGAAATCTACAAACCGTTCGCGCGGAGCCCAGGCTTCATCATTCAGATAAGAGCGTGTGCCTTCGCTTCCTGATCCGTTGCCAACGGGCTGGGCAAAACTGTTTTGTACAACGAAAAGTACAACTGCTGATGTTAGTATGTGTCTGATCATATTCGGTTAAGTAATCAAGCAAGTTTACTCAGTAAATGATTGCACTGCACTGTTTTTTTGCCCAATCGGCTTTTGATGGTGATGAATGGTTATTGTGCGGCAACCAAAGCATACCCAGAACAGGGTATTTTCAACAAATAGCAGGCTTTCAGACAAAATACCCTCATCGGGGTATTGCTTTAGAAATTTGCCGTTAGGTGTTTTGCAGTGTTATTTAAAACCATTCTAAATAAAATGAAACACCTATACATAAGCCTTTTCGTTGTGTTCATTGCAGCCGGGGCAACAGCACAAACAATAATCACAGATACCGTTTCGCTCGGTGCTGGTTATGCCAATCAGGTTTGGTACAGTCTGCTAAACGATAATCAGGGCAGCGCGCCCAAAAACAACTGGGATCTTGCGTTCGACTGTACAGCATACGGAACGGCCATTCATATAAATTCTGTTACCGGCACACAGCTTTGGCTTTATCCTTCGGGAGATACAGCAGCCTGGGCAAATGTTGATACAACTGGTATTACAGGATGGATTCCGCGATACAATTCGGATACAAGCTGGGTAAACGGAGCGCTCAATTTATTCCCGGCTTCAGCTTTTGATATTGGCTGGGGAATCTACAATCCGGTTACCCATATTGTTACCGGCGACTCTCTTTTCATCATCAAACTATCAGACGGCAGTTACCGAAAGCTGTGGATACAGCAGCTTGGTTCGGGCATATACACAGTTCGTGCAGCATCGCTGAACAATTCAAATGATGTAGTTTTCAGCATCGACAAATTACCCTATTCAGCAAAGAACTTTGTTTACTACTCGCTGCAAACAAATGCAATAGTTGATCGTGAACCTTCTTCAGCAAATTGGGATTTATTATTTACGCAATACACCACCTTTATTCCAACTCCTTATACAGTTGCAGGTGTGTTGCACAATTACGGAACAACTTCCGCAGAGCTTCATCAGGTTGATGTAACTACAGCGTCACACGGCTCCGCTGTTTTCGGAACAGCTATAAACGGAATAGGTTACGACTGGAAGCAGTTTGCACAAACAGGCTGGGTGATTGAAGACTCGCTTGTATATTTTGTACAAACACAAAGCGGCGATATCTGGAAACTTGTTTTCACGGGATTTGGCGGAAGCGCAAACGGTAATTTCATTTTCACGAAAGAGTTGGTGAGTGCAACTGCTGTAGATGAAAATCAGCAAATGCAGCCAGTTTCATCACTCTGGCCAAATCCGGCACACAATCAGTTTACGCTTATGCTGGGTGCTGCAACCGAAAATGTTGAAGTAGAAATCTTTGATCAAACCGGACGCATAGTTGATTCGGTAAAATCGGATGTATTCGCACAACTCATGCAGTTTGAAACTGAAAACTGGACACCGGGTTTATATCATGTGCGTATCGTTAGCAACAATTCAGTTGAAACACTTCGGATCATCATCAACTAATTCACAACACAATAAGTAATGAAAAACTTGTTATTTACTCTCAGCTTATTCATCTCTGCTCTTGTTTTCGGAGCCGCGCCCTCAAAAAAACAGCAGGATATAAATGCAATACATCAGCTTGCCGGCTGCTACAAAGTAACATTTGATTTTGCTGAAACATTTGCACCAGATGAAAACTACAAATACCATGATCGCTATCATGAAGAAGCAATTGAATATGTATTTGTAGCGAACGAAAACGAAAATCTGATTTCGCTTCAGCACATTCTTATTATTAATGATTCTATCATCATCAAGCACTGGCGACAAGACTGGATTTATGAGAATACCGAATTGCTGGCTTATGATAAAGATTATATCTGGAAAAAAGTAAAGCTGGATGCAAAACAAGTAAAAGGCCAGTGGACACAAAAAGTTTATCAGGTTGATGATGGTCCGCGCTACGAGGCAAACGGAACCTGGGTACATGCTGATGGTCGCCACTTCTGGGAATCTGAAGGCGATTCACCCTTGCCCCGGCGCGAGTTTACCAAGCGTAATGACTACAATGTTCTGCGCCGTTTCAACCATATTGAAATTACAGCCGACGGATGGATGCTTGAGCAGGATAATGAAAAAATTATCCGCAACGAAAAAGGCGATCAACTGTTGTGCCGCGAAAAAGGACTGGAAAAGTTTACCAAAGGAAACTACAATTGCAGCATTGCCGAAAAATGGTGGGCGAAACACGGACAATACTGGCAAGATGTGCGTACCGTGTGGAACAGCATGATTGCCGAACAGGACAAAATTCAGCTGCACAATAAGGTAAATAACAAACCACTTTACGAAGAACTATTCCGCCTTGGCGAAACGCTTTACACTGCCGAACAACCAAAACGTCAGGTTGAAATTCGTAAAGCTATCGAGGCTTACATGATTAAATCATAATTCCGAATAAAGGGATGTGCAAGCTGTTGATGTGTGTTATTTGTACATCCCTTTTTCGGTCTAATTTGAATAAGATGAGTACCGACACAGCAGAAATTTATGAAGCGCTGATACAAAGCAAGGGGTTCAGAAGCAATGAACTGAGACTTGATTTGTTGCGCGTTCTTATTCGTTTAAATATCCCTGCTGATTCAAAAATACTTGCTGAAAAGCTTTCCGAAAAAGGGTATCAGCTCTCTGCAGAAGATGTGCGTTTGCAATTGAAAAGACTCAACAGCGCCGGGGTGCTTGCACGCTTTCCGCAAACAGGTAAAAATAAATTGCTTGTACAGCTAAGACCAATTCAGGAATTACTCGATGAGAGTAAAAACCACTTCAATCCGCGCAATACATCTTTTACATGAATACCCGAGATTGAATTTTAATAACTGATCCATGACGAATAGACTTATTGCACTGATGGTGTTGCTGTGTGTTCAGGGGATTGAATTGAAAGCTCAGCGCATTTTAGTAAAAACCACATCAGGAGAAATTGTACCGGGTGCGTGGATTGAACTTTCTGTTGAAGGTACTGCCGAAAAGCGTATTCAAATTTCAGATGCAAACGGCTTAGCTACATTCAATATTGCAGATAAAAAACAAGTACTGCTGGTTAAAATGACCGGCTTTAACTCTTTTAAAGATACACTGAACAGCAAATGCAGTAATTACAATGCTGTGTTGCAACCGGGAACTGATAGCCTTGGGACAGTAATTATAAC
>JBKDHA010000026.1:0-36758 GCA_046335555.1 Bacteroidota bacterium | reverse complement strand
ATTTCATACTCTTTTAATGTGCGAGCTTTTTCGGCTAATTGCTTCTTTTCGATAAATTCTGCCGAACGTCGGTTGCCTTTGGCCTGTATGCTCAAAAACTCATACCTTCGTTGCCCGTTGTGGTTTATATCCAGATAAAAGGAAACTCCTCCACCGGATAACTTCTTTTCTCTTAGCTTAACTCCCATTATTACTCAATTTTATGGGGTGAATAATGAGTAACGTGCCGAGTAACGGTTTTTGCATAAACATCCGCAAAAATGTAGAAACATCGGAAAATAAGATTTCCTTCGTATCGCCCATTATATAGGCATTATACGGGTTTTCGAGGGTTTGGTTATCTTTGGTAGAACTATAATTTTGAGATGAGTTCTAGAAGAATTGAATGTCCCCTGCAATTTTCTGCTGTGGAAGTATCGTTCAAGGGGCGTTATTCCTAATTTTCAATGATTCGGAAAATTACCGATCTTCGCGCTTTCATTATTCATTCAAGCTTTTTCATTCCCAATGACAGCAGATATTGTAACCAGCAAAGGCACGCTTACCGTGTCTTTCTTCGAGCAGGATGCTCCCGGCCACGTTGCCAACTTTGTGAAATTAGCCAAAGCCGGCTTCTACGATGGGCTCAAGTGGCACCGCGTTATCCCCGGCTTCGTAATTCAGGGCGGCTGTCCGAATACCCGCGAAGGCGCAACCGGAATGCCCGGAACCGGCGGGCCGGGCTGGGCTATTGATTGCGAACTCAACGGCGGCAATCAGTACCATGATCGCGGCGTGCTTTCTATGGCGCATCGCGGGCTGAACACCGGCGGATCACAGTTCTTTGTTGTTCTCAGCCGCCAGCAAACCGCACATCTCGACCGCAAGCATACCTGCTTCGGCAAAGTAACCAGCGGCCTCGAAATTCTCGATTCGATCCGCGAAGGCGACAGCATCGAAAAAGTAACCATTAACGAGGATGCCGCCGGTAACGCCTGATTACCGGTTGTGTACCGTAAGTTCTTTTCATCTCAAAACCGGGTCTGTAGCCCAGTTTTTTGCGTTAGTATTGTAACTGAAAACTATGGACACTAACAAACCGGAATTACCCGAAGGTTTTATCGACATGTATGCGCCACAGGCCGCACCGGCAGAGGAACCCAAGCCGCCTTTGTATAACCGCTTTTTAGAAGCCGGGCGCGAAGGGCTGAACAAGTTCCATCATTACCTCGGAACTTCTTCGCTGGCTATTGGCGGCTATCTGCTCGGGCAAATCCCTTTATTGATTTTGATGGGCATTGCTATAGCCAAAGGTTATCTTGATCCAAAAGATCCTGAACTGGCGTCTAAAATGCTCAATCCCGAAGTGCTGCACCAGCCACCGTGGTTATTTCTGGCTTGCGAACTTTTCATCTTTGTGCTGGGCATGCTCGGCCTTTGGATCGGTGTCAGGTTTATTCAGAAGAAAAAATTTCTGAGCATCATTACCGGACACAAACCATTCCGTACAAAAAGACTGTTGAGCGGAATTCTTGTTTGGGGCGCATTGCAGATCATCCTTTTGATAATTGCCATGTGGCAAAGTCCCGGCGATTTTGAATATACATTCAACCTCAGCCAGTTTATTCCGGTGCTTGTTGTGGCTGTATTAATGCTGCCCGTTCAAACCTGGTTCGAAGAATTTTATGTGCGCGGCAATTTGCTGCAGGGATTTGCATTGGCAACTAAAAGCCCGTGGATCAGCATTCTGATTACCTCCGTAATTTTTGCAGGACTGCACATGTTCAATCCTGAAGCCGAGAAATACGGTCGTTTGGCTGTTCTTCCACAATATATGCTGCCTGCAATTTTATTTGGTGTAATCACTGTGCTCGACGAAGGTCTGGAACTGGCAATGGGTATGCACCTTATCAATAACCTTTTCGGAACAGTTGTGCTTACCTCTTCAGACAGCGCAATTCAGGCCAGCACAATTTGGCGTAATAATGCACCGCTGAACATGACAGCCGAAAATATTTCCTACACAATTATCATGCTCGTCGTTATCGCTTTCCTCTGGTGGCGGTACAAATGGAAAGCCGATAAACTCTTTCGTGTCTATTAATTCTACAGAATAAATTTCGTCCATGAAAAACATAATTTCTTTTTTCGCAGTGTTGCTGTCATTTTCAGCAACAGCACAAACACAAACCGAACGTTATCAGTTTTCGGTTGATCTTGGTAAAGTAAGTAAAGACCAACTTCAGGTCAATCTGATAACGCCAAAAATTACTACCGATACTGCTGTGTATATGATGCCGGCCATGGTTCCGGGGACTTATTCAGTATATGATTTTGGCCGTTTTATTTGGGATTTTGAAGCTGCTGATGCTGCCGGAAAAAAATTAGAAGTAAAACGCAGCAACACGAATTCGTGGATTATTTACAATGCCAAAACACTCTTCAAAATTTCGTACAAAGTTGAAGATACCTGGGATACACCTCAGAAAAAAGATTTTGTGTTTGAACCCGGCGGCACAAACATTCAGGCCGATACCAATTTTGTAATTAATACACATGGTTTCTTTGGCTATTTCAAAGGAATGACGCGCACACCTTACGAAGTAAGCATAACACACCCGGCAGGATTTTTTGGCGCAACTGGTCTCAACGACGTAACCAGAACCGATCTTACCGATACCTATCACGTTGCTAATTATATGGATTTGGTAGATGGCCCGATGATGTATTGTCGCCCGGATACCTCGCACCTGATGATCGGAAATACAGATGTATTGATTTCTGTTTATTCGCCGCTGAAATTGGTGTCATCAAAATTTGTTGCTGATAGTTTACGCATATTGCTTAACCAGCAGCGCGAATACTTAGGCGGAACATTGCCCGTAAAAAACTATGCGTTCATCATTTACCTCACCGATCCGAAAACAGGTTTTAAATCAGGATCACTCGGTGCGCTGGAACATTCGTATTCTTCGTTTTATGCACTGCACGAAGAAAAGCCGGCCGACATTGCGCAAATGATTAAAGATGTTGCGGCACATGAGTTTTTTCACATTGTAACTCCGCTCAATATTCACTCCGAACAGATTGGAGATTTTGATTATAACAAGCCCCAAATGTCGCAACACTTGTGGTTGTATGAAGGCTTAACGGAATATGCCGCACACCATGTTCAGATCAAGAACGGATCAATGACGCTCGATGATTTTCTTGGTGTGATGCGGCAAAAAATGCTCACCGCATCATCACGTTATGATGATGATCTTTCGTTTACAGAAATGAGTAAAGGTGTGCTGGGCAAACATGAAGAGCAGTATGGTAACGTATATCAGAAAGGTGCATTAATAGCAATGTGTCTGGATATAAAACTCCGTCAGCTTTCATCCGGGAAATATGGCACACAGGAATTGATGCGTGATCTTTCTGTACGTTACGGAAAAGACAAATCGTTTCCTGATGATTCGCTGTTTCAGATTATCACAGCAATGACTTATCCTGAAATTGGTGAGTTTTTTAAGAAATATGTTATCGGTAGTGAACCGCTTCCGTTTGAAGAATTGATGCAAGCTGTTGGCATCAGCTATCAGAAAAAAGTAAAAACAGAAGCACTTTCTCCGTTTGGCGGTTACGGTCTTACTGTTGATCAGATGGGACGTTTGGTGCTTTTTGCTGAAGAGCCGAATGCGTTTGCCAGAGAAATGGGCTATCAGCGCGGCGATGAGTTGCTTACACTCAACGGTAAAAAAGTAAAACTCTCGAATGCAGAAAATGTGATCGGTAATTTTGTAATGAATTGCTTAACAAAACCGAACTACAAAATTAAAATGAAAGTGCGCCGGCAGCGCGAAGACGGAAGTTTTTATACCGTTAAACTCAAAGGCAAAATGCACCCGGTAGAAGTAAACAAAAAGCATGTACTCAAACCGGTTGAGGATGCAACGCCCGAACAGCTAAAGCTGCGCAAAGATTGGGTAAACCGCTGATCAAACCTGAATGGATACACCCGGCATACGACTCAACAGGCAGCAACTTTATTGGATCTTTCAGCTTGGTGGCTGGACGGTTTTTACGGTGCTGAATGCGCTGTATCTGATCTTTACAGATCGTTTCAGGGCTGTTATTGCTGTTGAGTTATTTCTGCTTTGGTTGCTGGGTATTGCATTAACACAATCGCTGCGTACAATAATTATCCGGAACAACTGGCTTCGGCTTTCGGTAATTAAAGTTATTCCGCGCGTGCTGGGTTTGGTAGTGCTTATGGCTGTTCCGATGCAATTGCTGCATTTGCTGTTTCGCATTCTGCTGGTTGGAAATGCAGGTATCGAAGGAAATGTTTCGGCACTGCTGATGGGTTTGCTTAACTTTTCGTTTTTCTTCTTGCTGTGGTCGCTCATTTACTTCTCAGTTCATTACATAGAACATGCGCGGCAAAGCGAAATCCGCAACCTGCGCTGGCAGGCAGCAATCCGTGAAACCGAATTAAACAAACTCAAAGCGCAGCTGAATCCGCATTTCATGTTTAATGCGCTCAACTCAATCCGCGCATTGGTCGACGAAAATCCGCAGCGTGCGCGTGATGCCGTTACACAGCTTTCGGGTTTGCTGCGCACTACACTGCAAATGGGCAGGCAAAAAGTAATTCCGTTTGAGCAGGAAGCCGAAGCCATCCGCAATTATCTTGCACTCGAATCAGCCCGCTTTGAAGAACGCCTGCAGTACAGCATTGATCTTGCTCCGGGCAGCGAAAATATTTTTGTGCCGCCAATGATGATACAAACTCTTGTCGAAAACGGCATCAAACACGGTATTGCCAAACTTCCAAAGGGTGGAAATATTCGCATAGAAGCAAGGCCCGATGAAAACGGCTTGCATATCCGCATTCTCAACTCAGGCGTGTTTGATGCAACTGTAACTCCCGAATCAGGGTTCGGACTTAGAAACACCGAAGAACGATTGCAATTGCTCTACGGCGGTCGCGCCAAATTCAGCATCGGCAATAGTGCCGGTCAAACTGTTATCACTACACTTTATCTCCCAAAACTACTCAGCACATGAAAGTTTTGATTGTTGACGACGAACGTCTTGCCCGGCAAGAACTCAAAAGCTTAATCAGTACGTATCCCGGAATAGAAATTGCCGGCGAATGCGGTGATGCGGTTTCTGCCATCGAAATGATTCATAATGTAAAACCCGATGTGGTTTTTCTCGATATTCAAATGCCCGGCAAAAACGGCTTTGAACTTCTCGAAGAAATTTCGTTTGTGCCCGAAGTCGTTTTCGTAACTGCACACGACGAGTATGCTATCCGCGCATTCGAAGTGAGTGCGCTCGATTATCTGCTCAAACCCGTGCAGCCCGCACGACTTTCAGACACGATCAAGAAACTGAATTCGCGAATTCAGGAAGTAAAAGGAATCACCGAAAAACCAAATGTACTCGGCGAATCAGATCAGGTGTTTGTGAAAGACGGCGAAAAATGCTGGTTTGTAAAACTTGGGGATGTCCGTTTGTTTGAATCTGAAGGCAACTATGTGCGCATCTATTTCAATAACTACAAACCTCTGATACTTCGCTCGCTCAACTACCTCGACGAACGCCTGAGCACAAAAGTATTTTTCCGCGCCAGCCGAAAACACATCATTAACCTGCATTGGGTTGAAGGTATCGAAAACTGGTTCAACGGCGGATTGCTCGTCAAACTAAAAGGCGGAGAACAAGTCGAAATTTCGCGCCGACAGGCGGTGAAACTGAAAGAAATGATGAGCCTTTAGGCCGGCTTCGCCGGAATGTAAAGTGAATAGTGTATAGTGCAAAATGTAAAGTGATTTTGTTAGTCAAAAACAATAATCACTTGTAGCATCGCGATGCATCGCGACGGTACGAAAAGTGTAAAATGATAAGTGATTTTGTTAGTCAAAAACAATAATCACTTGTGGCATCGCGATGGTAAAAAAACACTTGTGGCGTCGCGATGCATCGCGACGGTACGAAAAATGTAAAATGAAAAGTGATTTTGTTGATGTCTTCATTTCCTCTTCTTGTTGCTGTTCGTCAATAGAAAACAGAATTGCTTCAAACCTGTTTTGAAGCAAAAGAGCAGGGGAGACAGAACAATAAAAGCGCCGGTAGTTTTCACTACCGGCGCTTTGTTATTTTATCGATCAGCTGGACTTAATCAGCTACTTCAATCATTTTGAAGGGCACATTGATAATGGCCTGATAGTCTTCGCCGGCTTCGAGCATATCTTCATCATCCTGCTCGTAGTACCAGTTAATGGTAATTTGGTTGCCGCCTTTGGCAATTGTTTCCAGCTTCTTGAATACATCAAGAATGCACTTCGATGAGCTGGTGTTAAAATATTCGAGTTGAATGTTTACGCTTGTTGATGCAAGTGGCTTTTGCGCATAACGCTCCAGATGCTCTACAAGCGGCTTGTAAAATTCAATCGAATTCTCGGGAATTGAGCGTCCCTTAATTTCGAGCATTCCTGTATTCATGTCGAAATTAATTGTGGGGGTTTTCGGTGTTCCTTCAATTACGATACGTTCCATGTTCCCTGCTGTAAAATGTTTATTGTGCAATTTTAATGTTCAGACTGAAAAATGAATGCTGATCATCAATCTGCATGAAATGATAGTTCAGTTTTTGTCCCGTTTTCCGGGCAATGTCAATCATACCAAGTCCGCCGCCTCCTTTTTCAGAAATTTCTCCGTTGTTGAGCACAGCTTTATAGTAATCTTTCAGCTCTTCTTTCGAGAGTTTATTGATTTCATCCAGACGATTCCGCAAGCCATCAACATTTTGGGTGCGGATATAATTGCCTGTGATGATGTTGTATTGATTATCAAGTTTACCGATCATAAAGATCGCTGAACGGGCATTTTCTCCGGTTTCAGGATTAACAGCACCCATTTTGGGGATGTCGTCCATGTGATGGTAGAGATTTTGCAGACACTCAACAAGCACATTGTAAACCTTTTTCTTGGTTTTAGGCTCTTCCTGCATATTATCGAGCTTGGTCTCCATAATCTGCAAAATTGAGGTCAGCAACTCAGAGGTCACATCACCTTTGAAGGAGAGCATAATATTATTGCGCTCCATCTTGTCATAAAAATCATAGATGTCGACCATCATACGGGTGAAGAGAGGCTGATCTCGGGTTGAATGCGAACAAATATAGCCGGTTTTTCAAAAAAACAAAAAAACCTGTGTTGTTACGCTAAAAGAAAAAAGGCTGTCCCCAATCTTTTGAGACAGCCTTTTAGTGGTTTACATTGATTTATTAATCAAGTGTAACGTTATAACTGATTCCGTTAATGGTAATTACAGCCTGATTATCACAGGTTCCGCTTCCAAAATTAAGCGTGCGGGTGGGTTTGCCCTGTGGAGTAAGTTCTACAGTTCCCTGCTGGATCCATGAACAACCCATGTTACGGATCAGCGGACTGGTTGTAGTGGCTGAATATGTTTTTCCGTTACGGTCTGTTCCTGCATTGCTTCCAGAAACCTGAATCACATCATCTTCCTGGCTGCTGGTCAGATAACCTTCTGTCCATTCAATTGTGCGGTTGCAATTCCAGAGCAATGTCCACGGATTAGCGCCTGTTTTGGTACATTTTCCGCCGGTAATTGTTGTAGAATATTGGCGCTGTCCCGAATGTATGATCTGAGAATTACCCTCGAAATGAATATTGTTTACATAAAAACTGTCGAGAACAATGTTTATTGAAGATCCGATAGAATCCCAGGGGCCGCTGAAAACGCAGATCAGCTTACCGGCGCGGGTTTTACCGTCAACAGCATCAGTACAGCCTGTGCCATAATCTAAAATCATCGTTACCGGGAACTGTCCGGGATTTACCACGTTTACATTGGGGCAGGAAAGTACTGTATTGCCAGAAGGAATGCGGTTTACACCCGGCTCGTCAACAGAAATTTTATTTACGAGAGGCATAATACGTGCAAACTCATTTTCGCAGAAACTGTTATCAGTTGCCGAAGTTGTTTCCGTATCCTGCACCTCATCGCGGCAACCGCCGAAACCAAGTACAAGCGCTGAAAACAGTGCAGGAAGGATTATCTTTTTCATAGCTGAAAGTTATAGTTGTGGGTATTGGATACTTTTCCGGTAATATGGTTTAATAGCAAAGCTACATTAAAACGCTATATATGAAAATAGCTGCTTAAAAATCGGGCATCAGATGCCGTGGCGGTCAATCAGCCAAACCAAACTGCACATTGCGGCGGCTCCCAGATGCAATTCCCGGCGGTTTACGGCTGTAAATACATCAGCAGCTGTGTGGTGATAATCGAAATAACGCTGCTGATCGGGTTCAAGACCTATAAGCGCTGTGCCTAATGGTTCGAGCGGGCCTATATCAGCGCCGCCGCCGCCGGTATGCAAATCGCCTGCACCGAAATTGCTAAGCAATGTTTTCCAGCTTAAAAACTGTGCTGTTTGGGCTGCACTGCCGCTGATTCCGAATCCCCGGGGCGAAAAACCTCCGGCATCCGATTCTATGGCAGCAATGTGTTTTTCGCTGCTTTGTTTGGCCCAGGCTGCATAAGCATTGCCGCCGCGAAGTCCGTTTTCTTCATTCATCCACAGCACAACGCGGATAGTACGGCGGGGTTTTATTTCAAAGCGATTAAAAATCCGCAGCACTTCAACCGACTGCATGCAGCCGGCTCCGTCGTCGTGTGCGCCTTCGCCAAGATCCCAGGCATCGAGGTGCCCGCCAAGCACAATCACTTCTTTCGGGAACTCGCGGCCGCGGATTTCGCCAATCACATTGTAGGAAAGCACATCAGGAAGCTGCCGGCAATTGAGTTTCAGCTCAAAACGAAGCAGAGTATTTTTTTTAAGCAGCTTGCTCAGTGTATCTGCCGCAACCGTGCTGAGCGCCGCAGCCGGCAGGTTAGCTTGCAGCGAGTCGAAACGGGTATTACCGGTATGCGGATTTGGATCATGTATATGCGCCATAGAACGAACCAGCACTGCTGCCGCACCCAATTTCTGCGCAGCAGCCGGACCACGGGTTCTGAAACGGGCAGCCTCACTGTAGGCATCAAACGGCGAAATAAATTCCTCTTTAAACGGATGGTTGAAGAAAACAATTTTGCCTTTTACTTCTGCAGCACCAAGCTTTTCAAGTTCTTCAAATGAAGTTACTTCAACCACCTGTGCATTAATTCCTGCTGCAGGTGTGGCTGCCGAATTGCCCAGCGCACAAAGTTTCACCGCTTCACGGCTTTTGCCCTGAATAATGCTGCCGGTTTCAATACTGCCCCGTTCCCAGCGCGGAACCATGCACGGCTGCAGCCAAACCGAATCTAACTTCATTCCAACCATCAGCTTTCTGCAAAACTCCACAGCATCAGCCGCACCATGCGAACCGCTCAGCCGTTTCGGATGCCTGCGGCAAAGCTCCTGAAGATTGTAATACGCCTGCCCCTCAGAAAGTGCCGACGCAAAAAACATACTTATCGCAGTTGAATCGTCGGCCTCGCCCTTGCTAAAGTAATTTTCCGAAGCAAATGCGGATTCTGAACTGAAATTAAGACTGAAAATTCCTGCTATTACAAGCACACAGAGTAGGGGAAACGCTTTCTTCATACAACAGTAAAGATAGAAAAACAGAGCGAGAATGAGAGCGAGAGCGAGAAACAGAGCGGAGGATGAGAGCGAGAGCGTAACATAACCAGGACTTCGCTCTCATTCTGTTTCTCGCTCTCATTCTCCGCTCTGATTTCGTACTTTTGTACTCACTATGCATATAGATATTCCCAATGTAAGCCTGCCACGGGTTGTAATTGTGGGAGGTGGTTTTGCAGGACTCAGGCTGGCACGCAAGCTCCGCAATCGATTTCAGGTAGTGCTCATCGACAGGAATAATTATCATACGTTTCAGCCGCTGCTTTATCAGGTTGCTACTGCCGGTATTGAGCCGGATTCAATTGTATTTCCGCTTCGCAAAATATTTAAAGGCTACCGCAATTTTCATTTTCGTATGGCCGAAGCGCAGGAAGTGAAAACCACCGAAAAAATTCTGGTTACCAGTATCGGTGATATTGATTACGATTATCTGGTTATTGCCACAGGTTCTGATACCAATTACTTCGGAATGGAACGCCCGAAGAAATATGGCATTCCCATGAAATCGGTTCGTGAAGCGCTTGACCTGCGCAGCTGCATTCTCGAAAACTTTGAAGCCGCCATTACAACCGCCGATCTTGTCGAGCGCGAAGCACTCATGAACTATGTAATTGTTGGCGGCGGCCCTACCGGTGTTGAACTGGCCGGTGCGCTGGGCGAACTCAAACGCCACGTTTTGCCAAACGATTATCCCGAACTCGATTTCCGCCGCATGCAAATTCATATCATCGACGGAAACCCGCGTTTGCTGAGTTCGATGAACGAAAATTCGTCTGAAAAAGCACAGAGCTACCTCGCCGAACTTGATGTGCAAATCTGGACAAATCTTCGCGTAACTGATTACGACGGGCGATTAATTACCACCAATACCACCGAAACATTCCGCACGGCTACAATGATTTGGGCAGCAGGTGTGCGCGGAGTATTTATCCCCGGCCTGCCCGCCGAAAGCATCCTGCGCAGCGGCCGCATTAAAGTTAATCAGCACAACCTTGTTGACGGGCTTTCCAATGTGTTTGCGCTTGGTGATGTTGCCCAGATGAGTGCCGACAAAGCTTTCCCCGAAGGTCATCCGCAGGTTGCTCAGGTAGCCTTGCAGCAGGGCGATTTGCTGGGCAGGAATTTAGTGGCTTCTACAGATCAGTCGAAGTGGAAAGGCTTTACTTACAAAGACAAAGGTTCAATGGCCACAATAGGTAGGAACCGCGCTGTAGTTGAAATCGGGAAGTTCCGCAGTCAGGGCATTGTAGCATGGATGCTTTGGATGTTTGTGCATCTCATGTCGCTTGTTGGTTTCCGCAACCGTTTAGTTGTGCTTTTTAACTGGGTAATTAACTATATCAATTACGACCGCGGGATGCGCCTCATCATTCGCCCGTTCAAAAATACCCGACGCGATGCCGAGTAAGATTGAAACCATCAGCAAGCGCATGAGCATTGCCAAAACCGAAACCGAACTCAGCATCGTTATTTCGGCTGCCGAGCCTTCGGTTAAAGTAACTCTTTCGGGATTGCTTTTGCTGGTTTGGTTACTCAGCGGTGTTGCCGGTATTTTTTACTTTTTTCAGTTAACCGATTCGGCCACAAAAACCTATTTGCTGGTATGGCTTGGCTTCTGGATTTACTTCCTGTATATCCTCGGCAAAGCATGGATGTGGTGGAAATTCGGCAGCGAAGTTCTAAAAGTCCGCAACAGCAAACTGCTTATCAAACGCGATGTGCGCGGACGAGGATTTGTAAACGAATATAAGCTTGCAGAACTCCGCAACATTCGCATCGGAACCGATAACACACCTGAATGGGTGAAAAAATCGGGAGGAAATTTCTGGAATATCGACTCACTTTCCGTTTCGTTCGATACCAAAGACAAAGAAGTAACTGTTGGCTATCAGCTAAGCACTAAAGAGCGCGATCAGTTGCTGAGTTTGTTGCGTACCTGGCAAAAGAAAGGAACCTCTTAAAGTACTTTCTCCATTTTATAATGCTGGATAATATCCCAAAGTTTAAAGCTCTGTCCGGCATTTTCGTACCCTTCGGTAAGGTAAAAGTTCAGTGCATTTTCGCGTGCCTGAAGAATCATGCGTTTGGCACCCTGCAGGCGAGCCTGTTCTTCGAGGTAGCGCAATACCAGCCTGCCAAATCCTTTTCCCTGATGTTCTGCATGCACAGCCATAAAACGAATCTGGCCTTCGTCGGGCGTGTTTAGCTGAAGCCGGCCAACTGCAAGGCATTGTCCGGATTCATCAATAAGCATGGCATGAGTTGAAGACGCTTCTTCGGCATCTTTTTCGCTGCCGGGAGGCTGATTCCACGGCGCACGCAAAACCGCATAGCGCAGCGCGTAATACAATTCGAATTCTTCGGAAGTTGCTGGGGAACTGATACGGTACATCCGATCAGAACTTGGATTTGGTGCGACGGAAACGCCCAATCTTATATGAAACAGTTACGTGTGCAAACAGGTACGAATCATTGTCAGACGAATCACCGCGCTGCTGTCCGACGCCGGTAACTTCAAAACCGGGATCGCGCGGAATCAGGTTGAGGGACGGATCAGCGAAATAACCTGCTGCCGGACCAAATGCTGCAGCAATCGCGTCTCTATCGTAGTACGTTGTACTTACATCATCAATATAATCGGTAAATGTTTTACGGATCCCAAATTCAAGCCCGATACTCAAGCGTCGGTTAAGGGTATTTTTAAATCCTATACCAATTGGAATAGCTACATTAATACGGCTATATTTTTTTGTACCTGGTCTCAGTGTTTGCCCTTCTGTAGCCAAGGGTTGAAGCGCATACCAAACACCATTGTAATTAGCTTTCGGGTTGAACCAGAATGCGGCAACTCCCGAAAAAGCATATACCTGAATATCAATATTTTTTAGTCCGCTAACGCCTTTGTATTTGTAAAGATGGCCGCGACGTTCTTTTGTAAAATAGAACTCAAATTGTGTACTGAATTCAAAAATATTGGACTTGAAATGTATGTTACGGTTATTGCGATAGATCTCTTCTGTGAGACCATCATAACCGCTTACTTTTCCGTAACTGAAAGCTACCCGGTAGCCCAAATAGCGGGCTTTGCGGTAACGCAAAAATGCACTGAATGAAGGGCGTGTCAGCGAAAATTCAAGGTCTTTCAGTCCGTTGGTACCAATCTGGTTGGCGCCGCCCAGTTCGCCAAGAAAATTGGCGACTCCCGCACTAACTCCAACTTCATAACGATAACGGTTTCTGCGCTGTGCTTCAGCAAATAGTGGCAGCACAATAAAAAGAATAAGTAAACAGCGTTTCAGCATTGGGTCGGTTCTGCTTCTTGGAGGTTCGAGCAAAAATAAGGAAAATCAGGTATATATCTCACTTATACGTATTAACCGGTAATCAGGTTTTCGTTATTTTAAATGCAACCGTTAAGACGGCTGAGGTTTCTGAATCTTCAATTGTCTGTTTACCAGTCAAATGAGCTGATTTCTCGCTTTCGAAAACTTCTTTCACGGTGCTGATAATTGCAGCAGGAACCTGATTTTTATCTAATAACCGGATAATTTCCGATGCCGGGAATTGCCTGAAAAACGAATCAAACTGTTTTTTCAGTTCAAATCTGTGTTTTACCCGTTCGCTGTTTATGGCATATTCGCTTGCCGAAGCCAGTTGCTGTAAATTGGCCGCAGCACATAAACCTGCAAACTGTCGGTCGTTTCCGCAAGCCACTACAATAAAGCGCCCGTCGGCACAGGTAAATGTTTCGCCGTATGGAGCAATATTCGGATGCAGAGAGCCGGAAAGTCCCGGATTGTGTCGTGCCATCAGCCAATTTGAAGCCTGATTGGCCAATGAAGCCACAGCAGCATCAAACAATGAAACATGCACATAAGCTCCTTTTCCATGCTGAGCGCGGCCGAGGAGCGCAACCAGCAGCCCTTCTTTCAGCTGATGTGCGGCCAGAATATCAATCAAGGCTACTGGCATTTTTAGCGGGCCGCTTTCGGCAGTGCCGTTCATGCTCATGAATCCGGTTTCGGCTTGCAGCACAAGGTCAAATGCAGTGCGTTCGTTGTCTTTACCGTAACCGGTAATGTGGCCGTAAATAAGTTTCGGATAGCGGGCTGCAAGCGATTCGTAGTCGACGGCAAACTTCAGGTCGTCGCCGGGTTTGAAGTTGACGAGCAGAATATCGGCCGTTTCCAGAAGCTCGTGCAGAGTAGTTTGGCCTTCGGGCGTGCCGAGGTCAGCAAACTGTATTTTTTTGCCTTGATTTACGGAGGCATAATAGGCCGAAACACTCTGCCCGGCAGGTTCCGAAGGCAGTTTCCAGCTTCGGGTTACATCGCCGCCGGTACGCGGGTTTTCGAGCTTGATGACATCGGCGCCTAGTTCTGCAAAAAAGCGCCCTGCTGCCGGGCCTGCCAATACACTGGCTAATTCAACTACTTTGAGTCCGGCAAAAAAATGAGTTTGGCTGTTGTCCATCAGCCCCCGGCTTTTTTAGCCTGATAACCGGCTTTGTGCAGAAGCTGCAGCAATTTATCGCGGTGATCGCCTTGTATTAGAATGTCTCCGTCTTTCACCGAGCCACCAACACCACATTGCTGTTTCATCTTTTTGCCAAGCGCTTCAAGATCGGCTTCTGGCCCAACAAAACCGGTAATGCGGCTAACTACTTTGCCGCCGCCCATACGGTCGAGATGAATGCGCAGGTTTTGCTGCTGAGGTGGCAAAAGAACACTGTTGTCCTGCTCCTCAGGTTCCGGCTTGAAATCGGGATTGGTAGAGTAAACAAAGCCGTTTTCAGAACGATTTTTCTTTGACATACCTGCAAAGATAAGGTGGCGTGTAAAACAAACAAGGCTGCCGGAATCCGGCAGCCTTTCTTGTATACTCTACTCTATAGTAATGACTAGGGGTTCAGGTTGTAAATACCTGTACAAACTTCAGTGCTAACACCATCATTCCAGCTATAAATCACTGTAATTGATACCGGTGATGACGTGTAAGAGCCGTTTACTGTGAGAAGTGATCCAAAAGAACCGATGGTTTGCGGTACGGGTACAGTGAATGTAGTGCCTGATCCCATTACAGCATTGATGTTGATGCTGTTGCCAAATCCACCAAAATCATTAATTACCATTTCACGATTAACTGTGTTTGAAACAGTAATGTCTGCTGTGTAAGGAGCAACTGGAGAAACCTGGCAGGTATCATCAGCACTGTAGTCACCTTCAAAGAAATCAGCTTCGTTAACGATGTTAACGGTTACAGTTTCTGTGGTAGTGTTGCCAGCAGCATCAGAACAGGTGTAGGTGAGTGTGTAAGCACCTGCGAGGTTCGGGTTAACTGTACCTGATACGTTGATTGCTGTGATTGTACCATCTTCGTCGTCAGTTGCAGTAGCTGTGGGGTTGGTCCATGTACCACCACCAGAAGTTGCGGGCAGGTTCTGTGTGATGCTGTTGCCACCTGTGATAGTGAGAACCGGAGCAACTGTATCCTCTTTAGCGCAGGATGTGAAAGTTACGGTGCCGGCGATCATCGCTACAGCAGCTAGGGCAAAAACTTGCTTTTTCATGTGAGAATTTAAATTATTGGTTTTGGTGAAGTCAAACAAAGTTCGTGCAAAAGTAGGCAGGTTTATCAAAAAACACAAAATTTTTTGTATATTATAAAATAATAGTACTTTTGCGCCCGGTTAACCAACTATCACAACCCAAAATGAAAAAAGTTCTCTTATTTGTGGCTGCAGCAGCAATGACTGCTTTCGTAGCCTGCGGCGATGACGCTGCTAAAGAAAAAGCTAAAGCTGATTCGCTTCGTGCAGATTCAATCAGCAAAGCTGACGCAGCTCAGAAAATGGCTGATTCAATCCGTCAGGATTCAACCAACAAGGCTAATGATGCAGCAGCTGCTGCTCAGAAACTTGCTGATTCTCTCCGTCAGGATTCTATCGACAAAGCTTCTAAGAAGCCGACCGGTGGATCTAAGCCGAAGCCGACAACAACCAAGCCGGCAGAGCCGAAAGTGGGCAAGCCCCGCGGTGGCAACTAAGCCAACACAACTTTTCTCAATAAAGGCAAATCCGCATGGATTTGCCTTTATTGTTGATTACGTGTTAAAAAAAATAAAAAAAACTTGCTGGTGTATTAAATATTGATATATCTTTGCGCCAGTTTTAACCAAAACAACCAACAACCAAAATGAAAAAGGTTTTCACCTTCGCTGCTGTTGCCGCAATGATCTCTCTCGCTTCTTGCAGCGGTGCCGCTGAATCACACCAGAAAGCGCTTGATTCAATGCGCAAAGATTCTATCATGCGTGATTCTATGATGAAAGTTACTGAAGCTGCTATGGCTGATTCTACAGCTAAAGCTAATGCTGCTGATTCTACAGCTAAAGCAATTGCTGCTGATTCTGCTGCTAAAGCTGCTGAGCCGAAGAAGTAATCTTCTGCAAGAGAATTGAGAGGGAGCGGATTGCGCTCCCTTTTTTATTCCATTATTTCTCAAAACACCAAATATCTTCGTTGGACAAGTCCCGAAAATTGTTGGCGTTTTTAGAAATTCTCTCTTTTCAAAAGCTGATTATCCTGATAAAATGCCGAAAAGCAGGTTGTCAGGATTTTTATTTACCCCAAATTCGGCTTTTCGGCACAGCAAAACACGTAATTTTGCCCCGCTTAAACTTATTGCATGATTACTGCCGAAACACCAATCCGGTTTGACCGCCAGACCCTGAGCAATGAACAATTGCTTGATATCTACAAAGCTCTGGTGAAACCACGGATGATAGAAGAGAAAATGCTCGTCCTGCTCCGTCAGGGCCGAATATCCAAATGGTTTTCAGGTTTCGGACAGGAAGGTACTTCTGTAGGCGCAGCGCTGGCTATGCTGGAGGATGAATATATCCTGCCCATGCACCGCAATCTAGGTGTTTTCACCTCACGCGGTATTCCGCTCAACCGCCTTTTCTCGCAATTTCAGGGCAAGGAAAATGGCTTTACCAAAGGCCGCGACCGCTCTTTTCACTTCGGT
The DNA here is from genome assembly GCA_046335555.1 of Bacteroidota bacterium. Lineage (GTDB taxonomy): Bacteria > Bacteroidota > Bacteroidia > Palsa-965 > Palsa-965. Next base: position 20,095 of record JBKDHA010000026.1, on the reverse strand, counting down.
GCCAAGGACTACAAAATTGTAGGCATGATCTCACACCTAGGCCCGCAGTTGGGAATTGCCGACGGTATTGCACTTGCCCATAAACTCAAAAAAGAAAACCGCTGCACATTGGTGTTTACCGGCGACGGCGGCGCCAGTGAAGGCGATTTTCATGAAGCACTCAACACCGCTGCTGTGTGGGAACTGCCGGTGATTTTTGCTATCGAAAATAACCAGTGGGGACTTTCAACACCTTCGGGCGAGCAGTTCCGCTGCAAGCAGTTTATTGATAAAGGCATTGGCTACGGCATGGAAGCTGTTCAGGTTGACGGCAACAACATTCTGGAAGTATATAATACAATTAGCCGTCTGGCTAATGAACTGCGCAGCAATCCGCGCCCGATACTGCTCGAATGCGTTACTTTCCGTATGCGCGGGCATGAAGAGGCTTCGGGAACCAAGTACTATCCGGCCGGTTTGCAGGATGCCTGGAGCGTGAAAGATCCGGTTACAAATTACGAAAACTGGCTCACCGAAACCGGATTGCTTTCTGAAACGCTGCGCGAGGAAATTCGCGCCGGCATTAAAGCCGAAATCGACAGCGGACTGGAAACTGCTTTTGCAGAACCCCGCCCGCAACCCGATACCGCCCGCGAGCTGCGCGATCTTTTTGCACCGCATACTTCGGTTACTGTAGCCCCGGCAGGAAATGCGGTAAGCGACAAACGCTTTATAGATGCCATTTCAGATGCCATGCGTTTGGCCATGCGAAAACACCCGCAGCGTGTGCTCATGGGGCAAGATATTGCCGAATACGGCGGCGTGTTTAAAATTACCGAAGGCTTTGTAGCCGAGTTCGGAAAAGACAGGGTGCGCAACACACCGCTTTGCGAATCGGCCATTGTTGGCTCGGCATTGGGACTTTCCATCAGCGGTATGAAAGCCATGATGGAAATGCAGTTTGCTGATTTCGTTACCGAAGGCTTTAACCAGATTGTAAACAACCTCGCCAAAATTCACTGGCGCTGGGGACAAAATGCCGATGTTGTGGTGCGTATGCCAACGGGCGCAGGTGTTGCCGCCGGACCATTCCACTCACAGTCAAACGAAGCTTGGTTCTTTCATACACCCGGACTGAAAATTGTTTACCCGTCGAATCCGTATGATGCAAAAGGCTTACTGCTTTCTGCTTTTGAAGATCCGAATCCGGTAATGTTTTTTGAACACAAAGCACTTTACCGCAGCATATCGGGACAAGTTCCCGACGATTATTATACCATTGAAATAGGCAAAGCGGCCCGTGTTGCCGAAGGAACTTCATTAAGTATCATTACTTATGGATTTGGAGTACACTGGGCGCTTGACGTATTGAAAAAGCATCCGGAAATCAGTGCAGATGTGATCGACCTGCGTACACTTGCACCGCTTGATACTGAAACTGTTTACGAAAGCGTGCGCAAAACTGGTAAGGCACTTATTCTGCACGAAGACAACCTCACAGGTGGTATCGGCGGAGAACTTTCGGCACTTATCAGTGAGCATTGTTTTGAAGATCTTGATGCGCCTGTTATCCGCGTGGCCAGCATAGACACACCAGTTCCGTTTGCAGCCGAACTTGAGCAAAACTACCTGCCTCAAACACGATTTGAAGAGCAACTGCTCAAACTCAATGCCTGGTAAAACAGGCTCTAATTATGGAGAACGAATTCAGCACACGGCATCTTACCTTTTTCATCATCGCTTTTCTGCTGGTGTTTGCCACCGCACTTTCGGTTGATGTAATGGATGTAGATGCAGCGCAATATTTCTGTATCTCGCGTGATCTGCTGAGTTCTGATAATTGGCTGGAAATAACAGACCGCGGCCACGATTACTTAGATAAGCCGCCGCTGCTGTTTTGGTTATCAGCCCTGAGTTTCAAAATTTTTGGAGTCAGCAACTGGGCCTATAAACTGCCTTCGTTTTTATTTGCGGTGCTGGCTGTGTTCTCTACAATTCGGTTAGGACAATTGCTGTACGACCGCAAAACCGGTTTGCTTGCCGGCCTGATGCTTTCCTCGTGTCTGGGCGTATTTATTATTACGAATGATATTCGTACCGACACAATTTTGCTGGGCTCAGTAAGCTTTGCAGTTTGGCAAATCCTGCTTTACCTGAAAACAAAACGCTGGCTGAGTTTGGTAGCCGGTTTTGCAGGTATTGCAGCCGCCATGCTTACCAAAGGCCCGCTGGGTTTGGTGATTCCGGCCATGGCACTGAGCTGCGAGTTTGCCTACAAACGGCAATGGAAAAACTTTATGCGCTGGCAGTGGCTGGTTGGATTAGTAATTGTTGGTTTGCTGCTTCTGCCCATGTGTATTGGCTTGTACAATCAATTTGATCTGCATCCCGAAAAAGTAGTGAACGGCAGCACCGGAGTTTCGGGATTGAAGTTTTATTTCTGGACGCAGAGTTTTGGCCGCATCACCGGCGACAGCGACTGGGGCACGAAGTTCGACAACGGAGCAGGGCCATTCTTTTTTACACATACTTTTCTCTGGGCATTTTTCCCTTGGGCGCTGCTGGTATTGGGCAGTTTAATAAAAACATTGCTCAAACTTGTACGCAGCCGTTTTCGTCCGGGCTATATGCCTGAAATGCTTTCGGCGGGAGGTTTTGTACTTATTTTTCTGGCTATGTCGGCCTCAAAATATAAACTGCCTCATTACATCTATATTACCTTTCCGTTTGCTGCGTTAATGGCTGCACGTTTTTTTGTTCATGATGTTTTTCTTGATCGGAAACGATGGTTGTTTTACAGTACAGCTGTACTTCATGTTATTTTTTATTTGGGCTTATCGGCAGTGGTATTAATTCTGCTCTTTTTCAGTTTTCCGGATGCTTCTATTTTAACAATTGGTATTGCACTGCTTTGGCTGCTGGCCGGCATTTTAATGGTTTGGAAATTACATTTCCGGCCTGCCCGAATGCTTTATCCGGTTCTCTGTGCGCTGCTTTCGGGCTATTTTGTAGCCAATGTTCATTTCTATCCGCACCTGCTGACTTATCAAACAACAGGAGTTGCAGGAAAGGAAATTGCAGCAAAAGGATTGAAGCAGGATCAATACTATTATTACAATGATATGTTTCAGTTTCCGGGCGATGCATACAGTGGTTTTGCGGTGAATTATATTTACCGGAATAATGGTGAACTCGACAGTGTACTTGCCGCTAAAAAAACGATCTGGATTTATACTGATGATGCAGGATATAATGAGTTAAAAGCGGCAAATTATCAAATGCCGGTTTTGAAAAAGTTGGATGATTATCCGGTTCAGTTTCTGAAAGTTCAGTTCCTGAATCCTTCCACCCGACAATCGGTGTTGCGGAATCGTTACCTGATACAACTTGGTCCGGTTGCGGCAAAATGAGGCTTCTAAGGCAGAATAATTTTCTGCGCTTTGCGTTTCACAAACATTGCTTCTTCCTATTTTCGATTTGCAATGAAACGCCTCCGCAAATTTTTATTGATTTTCATCATTCTTCTTGCTGCCGGTGCAGCGGTTGTTTGGTTTAGCCCGTTGCGGGCTTACCTGCCCGGTAAACTGGCCATGCGGTTTACAGAAGCAGAGTACAGACAGACTTGCGAAGCTGTAAAACAAGAAGCCCGCAGTGCCGACGGAAAAATGCGCCGCAAGGTTTTGCGTGAAGCCATTTCAGAGCGCTTGTTTAACTACTGGAAAGGAACGCGCTGGGGATTTCACGGCACAACAGAAGTGCCCGGTACCGGAAAAATTGCCTGCGGCTACTTTGTAACAACAGTTCTTCGCGATTGTGGTGTGCCGCTGCAGCGTGCAACGTTGGCACAATTAGCCTCAGAGCAAATGATTAAGAAACTTGTTGAAGAAAAAAACATCAGCCGTTTCAGCAAGATTCCGATTACTGAATTTGTGAAAACTATTCGGGCAAAAGGCAATCATGTTTACGTTGTAGGACTTGATACGCATACCGGTTTTCTGGTTTGTGAAAATGGAGAGGTTAGTTTTATTCATTCATCGGGTGCATATCCGTGGACTGTTGTAAAAGAACGTGCAGAAGAATCGGTTGTGCTGAGTCAGTCGAACTATCGTATTGCCGGATGCATAACTGCCGATGAAGGATTTATGCAGCGCTGGTCAGCTGCTTTGAATTAACAGTTGCTGCATATTGCACGCCATTTTTTGTCACAAAGACCACACATCTCAATTTTAGCTACTAATGGATGTGAAATAGTTTCGCAAGATGAAAACGAAACTATTTTTTATCATGTTACTGTGTGGGTTTGCGGCTCAGCTTTATGCCCAGCAGGCCTCATTTTCGTGGGCTGTCAGGTTTGGCAATACCAACGAAGAGCAGGTATTTGCATCGGCACAGGCAGCCGACGGCTCACTGTATCTCACCGGCGAATTTTCAGGCACACTGGATGCCGATCCCGGGCCGGGAGTGTTCACATTAACGGCAGTATCAGGTATTGATGCTTACCTGACAAAGTTCGACAGCAGCGGACAGTTTCTATGGGCTGTGAGCTTTGGTGGCAATGGTTTGCAGTCGGGCAGAGCCATTAGTTGCGATGCATCGGGCGATGTGCTGGTTGGAGGTTCGTATGACGGTACGTTTGATGCCGATCCGGGTGTGGGGGTGAATACAGTTGCACTTCTGGGTTATCTGGATGTGTTTATCATCAGGCTTAATTCTTCAGGAAATTTTATCTGGGCAAATGCAGTGGGGGGCGGGGGAACTGCGGCTGTATTTGATTTGGAAACTGATGCTGCCGGACATATTTATGCTGCCGGTTCGTTTAACAGTTCAAACGATTTTGATCCCGGTCCGGGAGTTTTTACAATGGTTCCAGTTCCTGCCAACGGAAACAGCGATTGCTTTGTGCTAAAATTAACTGCCAGTGGAAATTTTATCCGCGCTTTTCAGTTTGGTGGCAATGGTCAGGATGAAATTTGGAGTATGGATGAACAGAACGGAAAAATTGCATTAACCGGCTATTTTCATACCGTAGCAGACCTTGATCCATCTGTATCAGTTTTTTTCGTAGGCTCGGCAGGCAGCGCTGATGTGTTTGTAATGGTTGCAGATAGTACCGGAATGTTTTTGCACGGTGCTGCCTGGGGTGGAAATTCCGTTGATGAAGGTACTGCTGTTACTTTTACTTCAACTGGGAGGTTATTTGTAACCGGTAACTATCAAGGTAATGTTGATTTTGACGGATCAGGTATTTTACCATCCAATACTTCTGTTTCCGGAACTCCAGATGTGTTTTTGGTTTCAATGGATTCAGCTCTTGTCATTAGTTACGTTCATTCTGTTGGAGGAGCAGGTGGTGATTTTTTCCCGCAAACAGCAGTTCGTCAGGATGGCTCTTTTTATTTGGGCTATACATTTCAATCGGTAATTGATGCTGATCCGGGGGCTTTGATAGCGTCGCTTACCAGCAATGGATCAAATGATATTGCTGTATCTCGGTTTGATGCTTCCGGTAATTTTCTCTGGGCACAAGCGTTTGGCGGAAGCTCAAGCGATCGGTTGAAGACGATGAATGCAACATCCGACGGAAAACTATTTATTGCAGGACAGTTTATAGGAACCTGCGACTTTGATCCTTCGCCTGCTGTATTTTCACTTACTTCCGCATCAGCAGGTTTTGAAGATGTTTTTCTTTCGTCGATCAATGAGAATTTATGTTCAGGTACAACACTTGCTGTTGATTCGTTGTCGGACTTCACTTGCTTAACTGATGCTTATTTACGAATTACAGCAGTTAATGCTCAGCGCCCGGTGCTTTACAGTTGGAACAATGCACCTGCAACTACCGATTCGGTTTTTACCACAGCTAATCCCGGCTTGGTAAGTGTAACAGCAACAGATGCAAAAGGCTGTAGTGTTCAGCGCACATTGCTGCTAACTATGCCAGCCAATAACTTTGCTGATCCAAGGATTTTACTTTTTCCAACGGGAACTTTCAGAAGCGGTTTCCAAACTGTTATGCAACTTGGAGTATTGAACGATGGGTGTTTACCTGTTGACGGATCGCTGCGTTTTATAATTGAAAATCATCTTCAGTTTGACAGCGCCGCGCCGGTACCTTCGGTAGTAAATGGTGATACAATCATCTGGAATTACACCGGTCTTCGTGCAGACTCGCTGCCTTTCAAGCCTAAGGTATATCTTACAACAACCAGTTTTTCGCTTACCGATTCGGTTAGTTACAGTGCTGATATTTTTGGCGCATCCATAACCGATAATAATTTAAATAATAACGCACAGCGCCAGCGTTACCGGATCGTTAATGCCTGGGATCCAAACGATAAATTAGTGTATCCGCAAGGCGAGTGTACTTCGAATTATGCACTTTTGGGTGAGCCAATTATTTACACCATCCGGTTTCAGAATTTGGGAACAGCACCAGCAATTAATGTGCGCATTACCGATACACTTTCACCGTCATTCGACCTTAATTCGGTGCGAGTACTTGCTGCCAGTCACAGTTTAATTACCGAAGTGCATCCCGGCAATGAACTTCAATTTATTTTCAGAAACATTAATTTACCCGATAGCATTTCTGATCCGCAGGGCAGCAACGGATATGTTGTGTTTGAGTTATTGCCATTGACATCTCTTGCATCAGGCAGTGTAGTTGAGAATAAAGCAGCAATTTATTTTGACTTCAATGCACCTGTGATTACAAATGAACCTATGCTCACGCTTGTTGATACAATTTTGCCTTGTATCGCTCTTGATGCTGAGTTACTTGATCGGGATCTTACATTTTCTGTTTGGCCCAATCCGGTTTCAGATGAATACCTAAATATTGAACTTCCGGAAAACGGGCGTAATATGAATGTTCACATATACTCAGTGCAGGGAAATCTGGTGCGCAGCTATTCAGCTCTTTCAGCAGGTCGCAATGTGCTGAGTGTTTATGGTTTACTACCGGGCGTGTATATTGTGCAGCTGAATTCAAATGAAGAGCAGCACTCCTTACGAGTTATAGTAACTAATCAATAAGTTAATTGAGCACCCGCAAATCCGCCTTCGGTTTAACTGCCGGGGGCGGTTTTTTGTATCTGAAACAGAAATCAGTATTGGTGTTTTTTCGATTGTTTCCTCAGTTATATTTGCACACCCTGCGACGATTTACACACTGCTGTTTTTAGTTTATCATTTACTCGGATCTGATTTTCTGAAAACAGCGCAAAGACCTTTGAGTAATCGTCATGTTCAATCGTTTGTCTGCCCGTCAGTGGTATTGGTTACTTCAGGTGACAGGCTGGACTATTTTCTTTTTTCTTGAGATTCTTGTTCATACAAAAGATCAGCCGATAGCACCACGTTTGTGGATTAATATGCTGATTAATACTGGTCTGTATATTATGTTAACGGATGCCTGCAGGTTGCTGCTTGTTGTAAGCGGGGCGCTCAAGATTCGTTTGCGTAATCTGGCTTTATTGGTTTTGATGTTGGTTTTTGTTGTTGCATTTCCTGTAGCATTGTTAAATATTCCGCTCGATAACTGGACGTTTCCCCGTTTTTCTTCGCGCACTTTTAACGGATGGATTTTTTATGATTACTATTTACACGTTGTAAAAAACCTGCTTCCGTGGTTTGCGATTTATCTGTTGTATGTGTATCAGCAACGTATGCGCCGTTATGAGATGGCGCGGGTTAATTTGCAGATGCATGTGCGTGAGCAGCAAACACGGTCGCTGCGCAGCCAGCTGAATGCTCATTTTCTGTTCAATGCGCTCAACAGTATCTCAACACTTACCGGCAAAGATCCTGAGCAGGCGCGCAAGGCTATTGGCCGGCTTTCGCGTTTGTTGCGCCGCACACTTGATTCGCAGGAAGAAAGTTTGATTCCTTTTGCCGATGAATGGATGCTGATCGAAGATTATCTCGCGCTTGAGAAAATGCGTTACGAGGAACGGCTTCAGTTAGATATTGAACTTGATCCTGCCGTAAAAAGTGTGCTGGTTCCTCCGATGCTTATTCAGACACTAGTTGAGAATGCAATAAAACATGGTATTGCGCAACAAATAAACGGAGGACTGCTACGCATAAGAGCAAAAGCAGTTAAAGGTTTTCTGGAAATCAATATTGAAAACCCCGGCCGGTTTGAAGTAAAGCAGGATGCTGCCGGTACCGGCTTGCTGAATGCACGCCGCCGCTTAGTGCTGATGTTTGGAAAAGAATCAGGATTAATGCTGCGGAATAAAGACAATCATGTAATAACCGAAATAAGAATACCTACTGAATGATACGTGCATTTATTGTTGATGATGAAAAATTAGCTCGCGAAGGATTGAGAAGCCAGCTTGCTGCATTTCAGGATGTAGAAATTGTAGGTGAAGCTGCCGATGCTATTTCCGGTATTTCCGGTATTCGCGAGTGGCTTCCTGATGTTGTGTTTCTGGATGTTTCGATGCCGGTAACCGATGGATTCAGAATGCTCGAACAAATAGAGACTCCACCGTATGTGATTTTTACAACGGCCCATGCCAACTATGCGCTTGATGCGATTCGTGCTGATGCTGTTGATTATTTGCTAAAACCAATCGACAGCGAAGACATAGGCCGTGCGCTTGACCGCCTGAGAAAACGAAGCGGAAGTCCTGACCAAACCATCCAGAAATTACTGAAACACATTCAGCCTGCCGAGAAAACTGCCGCAGATGCACAAAGTGTTTATCGTAAAAAATTTCTGCTGCGCGAAGGAAGCCGTTTTCATCCGGTAACTGTTGAAGACGTAGCTTACTTTTTTGCTGAAGAGAAAAATGTTTTTGTACAACTCCGCGACGGCAGAAGATTTGTCTGGGACGAGTCGCTTGAGAAACTTGGTGAGCAGCTTGATCCGGCTTTGTTCTATCGTGTAAATCGCCAGCTTGTTGTTGCACATGCTGCAATTACCGCAGTTCAGGTTTGGTTTAAAGGAAAACTCAAATTGCAGCTCAATCCCGTGTTTCACCGCGAAGCAGTGGTGAGTTCTGAGAAAGCATCTGCATTTAAGACGTGGCTTAATCAGTAAAAATTTTCCACCGAACTCCCAAAAACATTCGCGCACCTTGCACGGGTGAAAAGGTGTATGAAGGATCAAACGTATAGCCGTTTGGATTGCTTACAGGATCATTTGCAGTTTGATCGAACGGATCAAAAGGTCGCATTATCGGATGTTGCGGAATGAAGTTGAGTATATTCCGAACTCCTGCATATACTTCTAAATTATTATTGAATTCTTTTCGTACCTGAATATTCAGCAAACAAAACCAGGGCGAATATTCGGGCCTGAAATCATTCGGAAGTATGGGTAAACGCATTGGGCCAAACCAGCGGGCATTCAAATCAACTTTCCATTTTTTGGGGAATGAATAACTAGCTGTAAACGTTCCTGACCAACGCGGCGCATGAAGCAATTGTGTTTTTATTGCATTTTCATTTTGTGTAAAAACATCGAGGTAAGTAACTCCTGCCATCACCGAAAGCGGAAATCTGAATTCAAGTTCAGTATTAAGTGCCGCACCGCGGGAAACCGAAAAGCCTTTCAGATTGGCATAACGGATTTCATTCGGATTGCTGTCGTAGTCGGCAATAATTTTGTTGCTGAAATGTGTGTAAAAAGCCGAAGCATCAATGATCAGCGAGAAGTTTTCGCGAAACAAATTCTGATAGATATTGATGCCGCCGTTTAATGAACGTTCAGGCAAAAGTGTTTCTGTAATAATTACATTTCTGGCACCGCTGAGTGCTGCATGATCTTCGGCAAATAAATTAACGACTCTGAAACCTGTACCGGCAGCGGCGCGCAGCGTGGTGTAGGTTTTCGGTTGCCAGCGCCAGGCTATTCGCGGAGAATTAATGAAGCCGTGATTCAGATCGTAATCAGTTCGCCAACCCGTCAGAAGTTTATGCTTTGCAGTCGGTGTCCATTCGTTTTGCAGAAACACACCCGGAAGCGGCTGCTGCATTGGCTGATTCATGTTTCCTGAAACATCGGCAGTGGCAGGTGTGTTATCGTCGTAGAATGTATGACGGAATGCTGCACCACCCAGTAAGCTGTGTTTGCCGATTGTTTTTTCCCAAAACAACTGCGCAAAATTTACTTGTTGTATTGCATTATAGCTTGTAATGCCGTACCACGAATTCTGGTTGTGCAGTGTTGACGAAAACTGCAGTGTAAATTTTTCGCGCAGCGGTAGTTGCCATAAGCCCAGCAGTTCAGCGCGGCGTGTGGCAATGCTTTCACCATAAATGCTGCTTGAGCCGCGCATTGATTTATCAAACTCAAGTTCGCCGCCATTCCGGTCTTCAAGCACAACACGCCCTGCCAGCGATGCTTTACGCGAACCGGGCAGCGAAAATGTGTATTTGTTGAATACTGAAATCCGCTGCTGCAAGGTCACATCAATAAAATTATCGTTGTTGATGTCGTGCTTTTGCGTTAAGTTAAAAGCGTTAACTCCAAGCAGTGCATGCGTATTTTTCAGTTTAAAAGAAACACCCGCATCGCCCGAAAATTCCTGCCAGCTTGTTCCCGACAGGTCAATACTGAATTTCGGAGCGCATTCCGGATCGCGGGTAATTATATTGATGATGCCGCCCATAGCTTCACTTCCGTAAAGCGATGATGCAGGACCTTTCATTATTTCGATGCGCTCGATTAGGCTTACCGGTATGCCGTTCAGCCCGTAAACTGCTGAAAGACTGCTTACAATCGGCATCCCATCAATAAGCACAAGCGTGTACGGGCCGTCCATTCCGTTTATGCGAAGTTCACCCGCATTACACACATTGCAACTCATCTGCGGCTGCACACCGTTAATCATTCCAACGGCATCAAACAAACAAACAGCCGAACTTTTTGCAAATAATTCTGGTGTAATTACATCAATGGCAACCGGACTTTCAGAACGTGTTACCGGTTTCATGGTTCCGGTAATGACTACCGGGTTCAAGGCTTGTCCGGGCTGAAGACTGATGTTGTAAAAATTCTGACCGGCCGAAATGCTTGCTGTATCAGCTTTGTAGCCAATATGACTAACGATTAATGTTTTCGGTTTCTGATCATCAGGAATATTGAGTGTAAAAGAACCATCGGCTGCTGCATAACTGCCAATTGTTGAGTTTGAAACGCGAATTAAACTCCAGGGCAAAGGGCAGCCATTGCTTGCATCAGTTACCCGACCACTCAATGTTTGACCGGCAAGCAGCTTTGAAATACATAAAAAGAAAACAAGTGTACTTAGTCTCATTTCTTAAAGGAAGTACTGCAAAAGTAATATATTAGACTAATCTAACAAATTAATTTTCCTCATATTCTTTTTAACTTTGTTAGATGAATTCGCAAACCGAGGAAAACTACATTAAGGCTTTGTTCAATCTGGCAAACGAAAAAGGCGAGGTGAGTGTAAATGAACTCAGCAAAAGTCTTGATATTAAAATGCCTACAGTAACCAGCATGATGAAAAAACTGGCGGCTAAAAAATTGGTGCATTACGAAAGCTACAAGCCTGTGAAACTCTCGGAAAAGGGAAGGAGGGAAGCGGGTTTAATCATCAGAAAGCATCGGCTAACCGAAATGTTTCTGGTTGACAAAATGGGTTTTGGCTGGGAAGAAGTTCATGAAATTGCAGAGCAGGTAGAACATATCAACTCGCCAAAGTTTTTCGAGAAGATGGATGAACTGCTTGGTCATCCCAAAACCGATCCGCACGGCTCACCAATTCCTGATGCCAACGGAAAAATTGAATGGCTGCGTTACGAAAAACTCAGCTCCTGCAAACCCGGCGATAAAGTTAAACTCAGTGCTGTGCTGCATTCTTCAGCCGATTTTTTGAAGTTTTTAAATAATCGTGATTTGCGGCTTGGGTTGCAGCTCCGCATTAAAGCTGTTGAAGCATTTGACGGAAGCATGCAGGTGAGTTACGGGAAACATGCTTCTGAAACCCTGAGCCATACGGTTTGCGAACAGTTGCTGGTTGAGCGGGTTTAGGTGGTGGAGAAGAAAAATAAATATCAAAAATGAAATTTACCTTATCTCCTTTGCGTGTTATTTTATTTCACGCAAAGTCGCGAAGGCGCTAAGATTTTAGTAACAAAGCATACTTAAATTTAAGTAAAATATATTCTCACTTTTTTCGGAATAGTCTTAAAAACCTGTTTAAGTTTAAGTAATAACCCTCACGGCAAAATCAGTATCGGAGTTTGCAGCGGAATGCGTTTGTACAAATCCAGCAACTCAGTATTCTGCACACTGATACAGCCCCAGGTCAAGTTTTGCTTATCATTTCCCGGCCAATTGCCAGCCCAGCCGTGAATGCCGATTCCGCCGCCAAGCACTGTAGTTTTCAGCGGTTCTTTTCCGGCTTTGTTGGCGGCTGCAATGCTATTGTATTGTGCCTGTGTTATGCGTTTTGCATCGCGGGCTGCGGCGGCATCCAAGTTATTCGGATAGTTGATGCGCATCCACGCTTTGCCTAAGTATGCGCCGTAAGTTCCCTGAAACGGGCCAAGTGCTTTCTGAATGATTTTGTATTGCCCCTCTGGCGTTTTGTTGTCGCCCTGTTTTTGCTTGTGGCCGAGCGGATCCTGTGCAAGTGCAATGCGGTAGGTTTTGATCTCGCGACCTTTTGCATAAAGTTTCATGCGGTATTCGTGCTTCACAGCTACAAGCAATGTGTCTTGTGCAGCAGGAATAAACAGTTTGCGATGAGCGGCAATAAATTCCGAAGGTTTTTCGTAATGCTTCAGCACCCATTTTGCATCGCGGCCATTGCTGCTTGGCCAGTAATCAGTCGGAAAATCACGCATTGCTGCTTTGCGGATTTCAAAATGCAGATGCGCGGGATATGCGCCGCCTCCAGTGCCAACAGTTCCAATCTTTTTCCGGCGCGAAACAATTTCGCCTTCTTTTACTTCACGCTTTTCGAGATGTGCATACAAGCTGAATACCGTGCAGGGTTTTGCATTGCTGATGTAATGATGTTCAATCAGAATAATGTTTCCCCAGGGCGAACCAAAATCGGCGGAGGCAATTACTTTCCCTTTAGCTGTTGCATAAACCGGCTGACCGAGATCTGTGTTTCCGCCGCCGTTTCCGTTCCAGTCTTCGCCGGTGTGTATGCCTAAACTATATTGCTCTGCAGTGTGCGTGGCAATGTACCAGCCGTTGTGTTTTTTGCCTTCGCTGTCGGTGTAAGTGCCGCCGCCGTTGCCATCGCCAAACGGATAATCGAAACCATCGGCCAGCAATTCATCAAACAACTTTTCGTAAACAGTAAGTGTATCTGTTTTAGCTGAACCTGATTGTTGCTGTTTATGCGCTAAAGCAGTTTGCGAATTATCGCAGCAAATTAACAGGATTAATGCCGGAATAATTAAACGTATCATTGGTTCAGCAGATTTCGAAATCAAGCATTTTTGATTCTCCAATGTAGGCTGTAAGCCTGTCGCCGCGCTTTACCGGTCCAACACCTTCAGGCGTTCCGGTAAAAATAAGATCGCCGGTTTTGAGGGTGAAGTACTGCGAAACATGTGAAATTAATACATCAAAACTGAACAGCAGATCTTTTGTATTTCCGCGCTGCACCGTGTTTCCGTTAATGTCGAGATGAAACTGAATTGTATCGGCTGCACCAAGCGTAGCTTTCGGAACAAAACTGCCGATAGGGGCAGATTGGTCAAAGGCTTTCGCTTTTTCCCACGGCAAACCTTTTGCTTTGCAATTGGCCTGAATATCGCGCGCTGTAAAATCAATGCCGATTCCAATTTCTTCGTAATACCGATTTGCAAACTCAGGCTGTATGTGCTTTCCGGCTTTGGAAATTTTAAGCACTAATTCCACTTCGTGATGAAGATCGTTCGTGAAGTCAGGATAAAAGAAAGGTGCATTTTCGCGAAGCAAAGCGGTATCGGGCTTCAGAAAAACAACTGGCTCTGTTGGCAAAGGGCTGTTCATTTCTTTGGCATGTTCGGCATAATTACGGCCGATGCAGATAATTTTCATGTGCTGATTTTGATGAGAAGATATTACCGGTTTACGGCATCTATATATTCAAAAATCTGATCAATCTGATCGTCGGTTAATTTGGGGAATGCTGTCATTGTTTCCTGTTTGTACTTCACATACAGTTTAGTTGCATAAGCATCTCCGGAGGCAATCATCTCCGACGAATTTCTTACAAACTTGTATTTCCAGTCGCCGCCGGGCATACGTTTGGTTGCGTCTTTGAGACCCGGGACCTTTCTTGTCTTTATCATCGGTGCGGTGACAGATAACACATTTTTTAAACAGCTTTTTTCCGGCTTGCTCGCGTTCTGTGAGTGGCTTTTCATCAACCAAAGCAACAAGCGGAAGCAGAAGCAAACTGCAAAATAAAATTATTATCTGTCTCATTTGAAAAGATTAACAAGCTGCACAATTACATTTCTGCCAGTACAGCTTGTTCAAATTTGCGGTATTTACAGGAGTTCTGCAAATAGACGAAGTTTCTTATTTCCCATCGCCCGCATCTGCATATTCCAGAATTGCGTCAATGTCTTCGTTGCTCAGGCTCGGAAAAGCAGACATAGCAGCGTTGTTCCATTCGGCTTTAATTTTTATTGAATATGCATCGCCCGAAGCGGCGAGTGCCGATGAGTTTTTAATCCATTTGTATTTCCAGTCGCCCCCCGGTATGCGGGAATATACATTTTTGAGTCCGGGGCCGGTTAGTTTTTTTTCTGAGGCGAGATGGCATGACGAGCAGTTTGCTTTAAACAATGCTTTCCCTTTACTATTTACTGCAGTTGCCGGAGCCGCCGGAGTTGCCTGCTGCGCCGTTTGCTGTGGCGCAGGCTCGCTTCCGTTAATACGTTCATCATGCTGATTGCAGCTGGTGGGCGAGGCCAGAAGTGCAATGGTTACTGCAAAAGCAAGCAGCATATCATACGGATGGTGCTTGCCGAATTTTGAGGCTGAGTTGTTCATAGTATTGATGGTTGTGAATTTGCAGCGCAACAAAAAAGCCACTTCGGCAATACTGCTTCAGTGGCTTTTGAAAAGATGTTATTTCAGGAAATGCGTAATTCTCTGAAATCGAAAAAAACTCGTTTATCTCAGCATATCGCCGGAGTCGTTTACTTTTCGGTATCGTTGTGCAGCGATCCGGAATTTTCCGGGTTCTGCTGCTGTATGTGGCGCACATAACGTTTACTTATATGCAGGAGGAGATTGCTGATATTTTAGTGGCATTTCTTAAAACTCAAAAGATTGAGGCGGGCGCAGGAGCGAAAACCGTCCCCGCAGTATTGCGGGGAGTGTAAATGAGGATTTTCGCGACAAGTCCAACGAAGAGATTTTGAGTTTTTAGAGATGCCTTATTTTAGTGATTTCATGCGCAATCTGATCTGCGTAATTACTTTTTTGGTGTAGAGCGGAAAATCTCCGTCCATCATCCAGTTATAATAAGAAGGTTCTTTTTCAAAAACCTCAGTTACCGGTTTTCCGTTGTGCTTGCCGAAATTGAACACCTCAACGCCTTTTGCGTTGCGTACAATACGACCGGCAAGATCTACATTGTTGTTGCGCGATGAGAAATCGGCAAGAAACTCTACATCACGTTTCAGATCGGCATAGCGGTCGAGCTGTGCTTCCAGAATTTCGTGTGTAGCTGCAATATCGGCTGAAGCCGCATGTGCATTTTCGAGCGGTTTTCCGCAGTAAAACTGATAAGCTGCGGCCAACGTGCGCTGCTCCATGCGGTGAAAGATGTTTTGCACATCAATGAGCCGGCGGTTGGAAGCATCGAACTCAATTTCGGCACGCAAAAACTCTTCGGCCAGCAGCGGAATATCAAACTTGTTTGAATTATAGCCTGCCAAATCACAGCCCTCAAGCAAAGCAGCCAGTTGCCGCGATACTTCTTTAAAACTTGGAGAATCGGCCACATCTTCATTCGTTATTCCGTGAATGGCTGTGGTTTCGGGAGGAATCGGAATGCCGGGGTTGAGACGCATACTTTTCATGTCGCGGTCGCCGTTGGGCATAATGCGCAGAATGGCTATTTCTACAATCCGGTCGGCGGCCACATTCAGCCCTGTTGTTTCAAGATCTATAAATGCAAGCGGACGAAACAGGCGAAGCAAAGTCATGCGTTACAAAGATGTGATTAAGGGTTGTATTTATCAAGAGTTAGGTACTGACAAAACTCAGCTTTCGTCAGGAAAGTGGAAGATAATCTTTTCCAGCAATTCGGCATGCACTGCTTTTGTCCCGCATACAATTCGTTTACCCGAAACAGGATTGCGATTTCCCTTGAAATCGGTAGCTATTCCGCCGGCTTCTTCAATCAGCACAATTCCGGCCGCTACATCCCAGGCGTGTAAACCGTATTCGTAGAAAGCATCGTATCGCCCGCAGGCTACATAAGCCATATCGGTTGCTGCCGAGCCCGGACGGCGCAATCCGCGGCTGTTTTGCATCAGGTCTTCAAACAGGGCGAGATAAGGTTTGAGCAAGCCGTGATCGTAATACGGAAATCCTGTACCCAGTAATGCCTGTTTCAGCGAAGGTGATTTTGAAACGGATATTCTTTCTCCGTTCATCCACGCTCCGCCACCGCGCCAGGCATAAAAACATTCTTCGAGATTGATTTCGTAAATAACGCCCAGCACCGGAACACCATCTTCGGCAAGCGCTACACTTGTAGCAAAACAAGGAACACCGTGTACAAAATTTGTAGTGCCGTCGAGCGGATCAATGATCCAGTTGTAGCGTTCACCGGTTTCGCGGTTTTGATCTTCTTCGGTAATAAATCCAGCACCGTTCAGCAGCGGAGCAAGCTGTTCGGTAAACATGCGTTCGGCTTGTTCATCAACATAAGAAACAAGGTTGTTGAAGCTCTTTTCGTGAACATCCGATTGCTGAAAGTTTTTGCGCTGTTCGAGAATAAAACGCCCAACACTCATGCTTATCGTTTGAACTTCAGCACAGAGGTCGGCCAGCGTTTTTTCGGTCAGCTTGTTCATGCGGTTTCGATATTCGCTTTATCATCAACCGGAGCCGTTTCTGCAGGCTGTGCAGCATACCGTTTGCGTGTCCACCAAAACCCGATTGCACCAACAAGCACAAGGCTGAAGGCAATAAATTCGGCCTGAGTAACGCCCCAGCTGCCGATGTGAAACAGGATTTCGTTTTGGCGGATCAGTTCAATGAAGAAGCGTTCAACACCGTTAAACATTAAATAAACGCTGAACAGCAAACCCGGAACCGCAAACTTGGTACGCAGTTTCCAGAGCACAAAAAACAAGCTGATGCACAGAATAGATTCGTAGAGCGGAGTGGGGAATACCGGCAAGGCAAGACGCGGATTTTCGGCAAAGTTGCAGAGTGTTTCTGCATGATGCGGATCGTAGCTTGGCCAGGGATTGCAAACGTGATTTACGTTGTTCGGATAATCATACGCCCACATCCAGTCGGGTAAAAAACTCAGCCAGCCCGGCATCGGTGCTGTATTTACAATTCCCCAGTCGCCGTCGCCCGAAACATGACAGCCGATGCGGCCAACGCCGTAAGCCAGCATTAAGCCCGGCGCGCAGGCATCCATTACGTGCAGCAAGCGCATTTTGTGGCGGCGCGCATATACCAGCACAGCAACGCTGCCGAGAATGAGTCCGCCGTACATGGTTAATCCGGCAAACGAAAACAGTGTTTCCGAGAAACGCTCGCTGCCGCCTTCACCTACAAACGAAGGAATGTTTTCGAGAATGTGAAATATTTTTGCGCCGAGAAAACCAAACAAACCGGCAATCAGCGTCATGTTGCCAACGTGTTCTGACGGTTTTACCGGAACAACAACTTCTTTTGGTTCGGGCAATTTTTTGCGGTTCAACCACCACCAATGCAGTCCGCCAAAAACAGCAGCCAGAATAAGTCCCGCAAGCAGATTGCCGTCGAGCGAAAACATATAATCTGCCGGGTTAAAGTCTTCAGTTATTTCGGTTCCAGAGCCGGTAAACTTAAAGCCAATGAGAAAGCCAAACAACGCAGTGCCGAAAACATCACCGAAGCCGGGCTTTTCACCAATTTTAAGCTTGCGGAATTTGCGAACGGTAAGCACGCTGTTTTCGCGGCGGTTCAGTTCTTTTGCAAATACCCAGGCACAAAACAAAAAGGCTAATGCCACAAAAAAACCGAAGCTCTGAACAAGCATTAATCCCGGTACTTCCAGTCCGAAAAGATCTTTAACGGCATGATAAATTGTTGCGTACATATACTGTGTTTACTGGTTCGGCTGCTTATGAAATGAGTTGTTTTTGGGCGATTGTTGCGTTAACGTATGCATCATCACCGGCTTTCCCGATCACCACCTCGCAAAGCGTGTTGGCTAATTGTTCGTTCCAGGCAAGTTTTACTTTTACGTAATTATCGGTGTATCCGAACATAAAACCATCGCGGTTTTCGTGTTCAAAAAGAACGGGACGGGTGCTGCCTTCGTGCTGTGTGTAAAAAGCACGAAGTTTTTTTGCCGAGAGAATCCGCAGCATTTTGGTACGGCGGCGGCGTTCGTGTACCGGCACTGTTCCCGGCATTTCGAGCGCATCGGTATTGGCACGTTCAGAGTAGGTGAAAACGTGGAGGTAAGAAATTTCAAGCTCGTTCAGGAACTGATACGTTTCTAAAAAATCGGCTTCTGTTTCGCCGGGGAAACCGGTGATTACATCAACGCCAATACAGGCATGCGGCATCTCGGCGCGAATAATTTGCACGCGTTCTGCATACAAATCGCGCAGATAGCGGCGGCGCATGAGTTTCAGGACTTTGTCGGAACCCGATTGCAGCGGAATGTGGAAGTGCGGCACAAAGCGTTTCGACTGCGCCACAAATTTGATGATGTCTTCGTTCAGCAGATTAGGTTCGATAGACGAGATGCGGAAACGGTCGATGCCTTCTACAGTATCGAGTTCCTGCACGAGTTCGTAAAAGGTTTCGTCGCGCCGTTTTCCGCCGCCGTTTCCTTTGCCAAAATCGCCGAGGTTTACGCCGGTAAGCACTACTTCTTTAACGCCGAGTGAGGCAATATGTCGGGCATTTTTCAGCACGTTTTCAATGGTATCGCTGCGGCTGCGGCCGCGGGCAAGCGGAATCGTGCAAAATGCACAGGTATAATCGCATCCGTCCTGCACTTTCAGGAAAGCCCGGGTACGGTCGCCAAACGACCATGCATCTACAAAGAAATTGGCGTCTTCAATTTCGCAGGCGTGTACATCGGCGTGTTCACGTTTCTGCAAATCATCGAGGTAAGCTGCAAGGCGAAATTTCTCCGTTGCGCCGAGCACAAGGTCAACACCTTCAATAGCTGCAATTTCCTGCGGTTTCAGCTGAGCATAGCAGCCAATAACGGCCACAACAGCATCCGGCGAAACGGCCAGCGCATCACGCACAATTTTCCGGCATTCTTTATCGGCACTTTCAGTCACCGAGCAGGTGTTAATTACATATACATCTGCCCCTTCCGAAAACTCCACTTTCCGGTAGCCCGATTCCTGCAGCTGCCGCCCAATGGCCGAAGTTTCCGAAAAATTGAGCTTACAGCCCAAAGTGTGAAAGGCAACAGTCCGCTGCTGATTCATGGCGGCAAAGGTACGGAAAACCGGCAAAGCCGGAGTGAAGAGTGTTGAGTGATGAATGTAAAGTGATTTTTTCGGCTTCGCCGGGGGAACAGCTACGCTGTTTATGTGGGTGTTGACATATGTGGGTGTTGACAGCTACGCTGTTTATGTGGGATTTACAGCTACGCTGTTTTTAGAAAAGCATCAGCTGTAAACTACGTTTCATTGATTGTCTTCTGTTCAGCTTACTTCGTATTCGTAGCCGGTGATAAAAATTAAGGAGCGAAAGTAGTGTTCATCTAATTACCGTTCGCTCCGGCTTTACGCTACAAATGCTCGGCAGTTTGATTTCTCATAGACTTCATGCTCCTGCGCGTTTTCCGCTGCAATTCCATCTAACCTTCCTTGAGCTTTTTGATAATCAGGAGGTTAAAAATTCGTTATCCGCAAGTTCACCTAAATGAATATCGAGTTGTTTCATCTTCCTTTTTAGATTTCCGATTAC
>JBKDHA010000025.1:0-26487 GCA_046335555.1 Bacteroidota bacterium | reverse complement strand
GGCGGAGCAGGCTACTGGAGCAATCTCCACGTTGTTGGCGGTGTTGGCGGCGGATTGAATGGCGGCGATGGATATCGTAATACGACTTCAGATGCTGGCGGACTTGGTGCCACGCAAACCGGTCCGGGAGCAAGCGGTACTTGCATCAATTTTAACGTTACATCAATGGCCGGCGGCTTTGGCTTCGGCGGCACACCACTTAGCTTCAACTGCGGTTGCGAAGGCTACGGCGGCGGCGGCGGCTGGTATGGCGGTGCAGGAAGCGGAAACTGCCGCGGCGGTGGCGGCGGAAGCGGGTACACAATTCCCGCTGCTACAAACGTTGTTACAACAGCAGGCGTTAATGCAGGCAACGGAAAAGTAGTTATCAGTTATTTGGGCACTAGCATACCGGTTTTAACTCAAACCGCAGGATTGCCTTCAGGCTCGCTTTTCCCGGTTGGCACCACAACCAACTCGTTTCTTGCCGATGATGGTTTTGGCAATACCGCAGTTTGTGCTTTTACAGTAACCGTAAGCGATAACGAAGCACCGGTAATTACTGCTGTGCCGCAAAACATTTCTGTTTCAACCGACTCAGGAATGTGCTCGGCTGTAGTGAACTGGAATGCACCAACAGCCAACGACAACTGCTCTATTGCCTCGGTTGTTGCATCAGACAGCAGCGGAACAGCCTTTACAACGGGCACACACACCGTTCAATACATTGTAACGGACGCAAGCGGAAATGCCGATACTGTTTCATTTATTATAACAGTAACAGATAACGAAGCTCCGGGAATCATTTGTCCGCAAGATATTACAGTTGCTGCCGATTCAGGTTTCTGCATAGCTACATTGTCTAATATTGGCACAGCAATTACTACAGACAATTGCGGAATTGCCTCAGCAGGGAATGATGCTTCTGCTACTTATCCGTTGGGAACAACAGTTGTTACTTGGACAACTACCGACGGTTCGGGCAACACAAGCACCTGCCAGCAATTGATTACAGTTGTTGATACACTTGCGCCGCAATTCTCATCTATACTGGCCAATATTCAGCTTTGTGTTGGCGATACGTTATTGTTTACACCGCCAATTGCAACCGATTACTGCAGTCCGGTTACAGTAACACAAACCGCAGGTCCTGCAAGTGGTTCTGTTCTTCAGGCCGGAACATACACCGTTCAGTTTTCGGCGGCCGATACTTCGGGCAATACATCATTCACGTCTTTCGGGGTTACTATTCTTGATCCAGGAGTTACACTTGCATTTACCCTGTCGGGTATAATTTGCGAAGATGATGGACTCATTACCCTAAACGGCGAATCGCCCATAGGTGGAAGCTGGGGTGGACCAGGAGTAACGGGCGCACAGTTTTCGCCTTCGGTAGCTGGTGCAGGTACGCACGTTATCAGCTACACATTTACCGATTTCAACGGCTGCACAGGTGTTGCAACCGACACCATTGTTGTGCAGGAGTGCACAGGCATTGCCGATGTTTCAGCCGGTGTGCTTGAGCTTTATCCGAACCCTGCGGCCAACGAATTTTTGTTTGTAAGCAGCGGAAACGGAATGCTTGAAATTGTATCTGTATCGGGACAATTGATTGCCTCGCGCCGCATTACAACAACCCGCGAAACGGTAAACACATCAGAAATGGCTTCCGGTATTTACATGGTGCGTTACACTACTACCAACGGCGCAACAAGCACCGCACGTTTGGTGATTCAGCGATAAGCAGAAACAACAAAATACAAAAGCGCCGCATCAGCTACGATGCGGCGCTTTTTGCGTTCATCCAAGAGCATCTCTAAAAACTCAAAATCTCTTCGTTGGACTTGTCGCGAAAATCCTCATTTATAGTCCCCGCAATACTGCGGGGACGGTTTTCGCTCCTACGTCCGCCTCAATCTTTTGAGTTTTAAGAGATCCCCCCAATTAATTACTACCGCCAAAATTCTGCACGCAGTTCCATTCGTAACGCTTATGTTTTCGGATGCCTACGCCGATGTGCGTGAATTTTGGGTTGAGGATGTTTTTGCGGTGCCCGAGGTTTTTGATGCCATCGTCGATAAGTAATTGCATCACAATATCGAGTGCATCGCTGTAGCCGTAGCTGCAGTTTTCGCCCCAATACGGGTACGGACTTTTTGCATAGCGTTGCTTTTTTCCGCTGTGGCCAGTAGTCCCTGCTTTCCCGCTTTTCTCGGCGTGTGCATCGGCGGTTTTGGTGAGTGCTTCATCGGGCAGAAGTGCTGCAACCGGCTTCATTGTTCGCAATGTGCGCAGCAGGGAATTGGTGTAGCTGTTCTTCTTGCCTGCCGAGTCGATAAACGGTTGGGCGTAGTTTTGTGCAAACTCTTTTGGCTTGGTGCGGGCAATATTGCAGAGTGCAATTACGCGCTTTTCTTCTTGGTCAAGATAAGTTACGCTGCTTGCTGTATTGACACTGTCGGGAATACTCGGTTCTGCGGAATATTCATAAACAGTGCTGCGATTGTCGTTTGTAAAGGATGCACAGAAAACTGCTGCAAGAAAAAGAAAGGCAAATCGGGTCATCATAATTTCAGATAAGAAAAGCGGGATTAATTTTTCAGCGCATTTATCAAAGCCTGTATATCATCGGGAGTATTGTAAACATTGGGAGAGACGCGCACCGCATTACCTCTTGTTGAAACGAATATTTTTTTCTGCTGCAAGTTTTTCATCAGTTCTTCTTTACTTATGTTTTCGGGCAGAGCAAAACCGAAAAGATGATTGGTTCGATACGCTTCGGTTTCTGTTCGGAAACCATTTTCGTTCAGAAATACAATTGCCGGAGCAATCAGTTCGCGGCAATAGTTTTGAATTTCGTTTACATTCCAGTCAAGAATTTGTTGCAGTGCTGTATTGAGCATGGGAAGCAAAATGTGATTGCCAAATTCACCCACATTATAACGTCCGGCTCCCGGAGTATATTCTTCGGTGTAAGCAGTAAGTCGTGTAAAATCTTCGGCATTGGCACGATTTACCCAAGCATTTTCGAGCGGCGTGCCGTTATCGAAAGCCTCTCCGTAAAAAGCAAGTCCAACGGAATAAGGCCCCATGAGCCATTTGTAAGCTGCACAAACCAACGCATCAATTTTACATTCCTCAACATCTATTGGCAATGCGCCAACCGATTGTGTGCCGTCAACAATAAACCGGGCATTCATTTCGCGGCAGCGTTCACCAATTTGCTTCAGGTCAAACCGGGTTCCGTCTGTCCAGTGTATTGACGAGATTATGACAGCCGCAGTATCAGCTGTAATGGCATCGAGAATAGCATCGTTCCAAAGTTTGCCTTTGTTGGTTGCGGTTTCGGGAGCAGCAATAATGCGAAGTGTTTTGTTGTGCAGTTTGCACCAGCTTTCGATGGCGTAATAATCGCTCGGAAACTCATCGCCAACAGTAATTGCATTATTGCCGTTGTTTGTCGGGAGATTATTAACCGCATTTTGAATACCATAAGAAGCAGCCGGAATAATGGCAACCTGTTCGGCTTTGCAGTGAACAATGCGCGCAAATTTCTGACGAACTTCACTTGCGGTTGCAAAGAAATCGGCGGGAACAATTTGTGTTGGATTTGATTTGCGTTTTATGCCTGTAACACCAGCATCCTGCACCTGCTTCATCAGTGGCGACATATACGCGCAGTTGAGGTAATGAATATCATCGGGCAAATCGAACAGGTGTTTTTGTGAACGCATATTTAGGTTAATAAGTAGATGTGAGAAGCAAGTTCAGCATTGTTTGGGAATAAATATTCACCCGCACTAAAATTCCCGATTTCGGAAATGCGAATCCCGATTTTGTATTTCAGCAATTGCAAGACAGGCGTAAATATCAGTATATCAGTTTGTTAAAACAATGGCATGCCAATCGTATTTAAGATGGCATGGCACAACAAACAAACTTATTTACATCGGTTTCCGAGCTCCAGGACATTGCCAATGCTGTTTGTCCGCAATCAGGCAGTGCACTCTGCAAGGTAAAAGTGTATTGCCGCAACAATCCCGACGGAACAATTCGCTGGGCATGGCCTTCGGAAGCGCAGCATCCCGATTTTTTAAACTTCTATCATGTTGGAAGTTTACGGGCTGCTGCAATGTCGATGTTAATTCGTTTGCTTTTTGTGATAAAGCTGCAGCGTTTTTTTGCGAGCTCTTCCGGATTTCTTGTTGTTCCGGAAAGCTCGCAGCTTGCAGGCAAGAATTGGTCGCTTTTTACAGGAACTGTAGGGCCGAATCGTAAAGCTATTGTCAGAATCAGCAATGGTGTTGATGCGACATTTATTAAAGTTCCGGTTGGGGCTCAGGCTTCACAAAGGCTCGCTAACGAAGCATCGGCAATTGAACGTATAACGCAGCAAGCCATTTGCGGGTTGGTTGTTCCGAAACACAATGTATTGCAGAAAAACCTACATGAATTAAGTGATATAAATATTCAAGGCTCTGTTAGTCCGCAAGCGATTACTGATTTTCCTTACGCAACACTTTCAGAATGGCTGACCGGCGATATATCTGAGCGCACCCGTCCTGCATCGCATTGGTGGCAAACAGCTACAACTCATCTCAGTCTTTTGCGTTACAATCGCAACAAACATATTGACCCGTCGCTGATCTCAAAACTTGAATTGCTTGCAAAGCATCTCGGGCAATACGATACTTGTTTGGTAGCTCCTGCTCATGGCGATTTCACACCGTGGAATACACGTATAGCCGATAGTCAGCTTATTGCATGGGATTGGGAAATGTTTGATACCGAATATCCTGCTTTTTTCGATGCATTTCATTTTATCTATCAGCAAAGCACTCTTATCGACCGCATATCGTATGCTGAAATCAGAAAGAAAACAGATGCTTTTTTTGATTTGCCTTGCAGCAGAAGTTTTATTGATAAAGCAGGAATTAATCTTGATTTACTGGAGCAACAATATCTCTACACAATAATTACAACATCGCTGCAAAACTGGACAAAGCAAGATAACTGGCACGTTCAAACCAATTGGCTCATGCAGGTTTGGAACGAAGCTTTGAATGATATGTTAACGCTTGAGGACCCTTCTCAATACAGGAAACTGCTGCTCCGCGATCTTTTTTCTTCGATCCGGACGCAGCAGTATGCCTGGCTGAAATCACGTTCATTGCAGCCTTGGGAAATTAGTGAATGGTCTGATATTGATCTCTGTGCTTCACGCAAAACAACCGGAACTATAATTAGTATAATTAAACAACATGCTTTTGTAAAACGTGTTAATGTGACACGCTTTTTTCACCGCACAGTTATTTCGGTTGTTCTTATAAATGGCGAATTGCTTTCGGTTGATTGCATTCACAAATTCAAACGCAAATCGCTTCAGTTTATGAATACCGAAGCTGTTTTGATGAATGCAGAAACAACATGCACCGGTGTTCGTATTGCTTCACTTGCTGATGATTTCAAATATGCCTGGTTATTTGCAAGGCTAAATGGTGCGCAACTTAGTGAGCAATACAGGCTTTATTATTTCAGCCGGTATGCAGTACAGCACAGTGTGCTCGATAATGTGGCAAAAGAATTTAAAGCTGAAAAATTTGTTCAGCTCTTGAACTTCCGGCAGCAGCCGATCCCGCAAAAGGTGATTGGTGAACTGAACATGAATAAGGGATTGGCTGCTGCCCGGAACCGGATCGAGTATTATGCTGATGTACTGCGTTCGTTTTTTGTTTCACCGGGCTTCGTAGTTACTTTCAGTGGTGTTGATGGTGCCGGTAAAAGCACGGTTATTGAAACGCTTCGCGAACGAATTGAAAAACGCACTCGTCGCCGTGTTGTGGTATTGCGTCACCGGCCTTCATTGCTTCCGATCATCAGCGCATGGCGTTACGGCAAGGCAAAAGCCGAAAAACTGGCCACTGATTCGATGCCAACAGCACAATCGCAATCTGGAAAACTGTCTTCACTTTTTCGTTTTGCCTATTACTATGCCGATTATTTGTTCGGGCAGTTTTATGTGTTCTTTCGGTATAATCTCCGCGGTGATATTGTGATTTATGATCGGTATTATTTCGATTTTATTCACAACCCTGAACGCAGCAATATTCGTTTGCCGCATCGTTTTGCGAAGCTGTGTTATAAACTTCTGCTAAAGCCTGATTACAATTTCTTTCTGTACGCTCCGGTTGAAGTGATTTATGCCCGGAAGCAGGAAATGAGCCGCACCGCAATCACTGCAGTTATGGATCGTTATCTGAATTTTTTCAGAACGGCTGCTGTTCGTGCTCCGCGCCGTTATGTGCCGGTTCAGAATCTTGATCTGAAACAAACTATTTCGCAAATCGAATCTGTAATCTTTTGCAGCTATGAAAAAATTGCTTGAACAACTCATCCGCAAACGCAATCCGAAGTTCACATTTTCGGAAGAGGCTGAAGGCAGAATGTTGCTGTTGTTTTCGTTTCAGCAATTGTTTTGTTTGTTGCGCGGAATGCGTGTGCTTGTGTTTATGAAAAGTCCGCGCATGCTGCTGGCTGGCCGTCGTGTTTCATTCTTCAATCTCAGCCAGATTAGTTGGGGGCGTTTTTTGCGGCTCGGCGATGGCGTTTTGCTGAGCAGTATGAGCAAGGGCGGAATTGCACTCGGCAATAATGTAAGCATTGGTGCATACAGCCGTTTGGTTGTTTGTACATCGCCGCAACAGCCCTGTGGTTTTATCCGCATCGGAAACAGTGTTGGCATGGGAGAGTTCGCTTATCTCGGCGGCACCGGCGGATTGGAAATTGGTGATGAGTGCATCATTGGACAGTATTTCAGTTGTCATCCCGAGAATCACATCATAACAGATCCCGAACAGCCTATTCGCTTTCAGGGAGTAACGAGAAACGGCATCCGAATTGGCAATAACTGCTGGATAGGCAGTAAAGTAACCATACTCGACGGGGTGAGTATTGGTGAGGGTTGTGTTATTGCCGCCGGTGCCGTAGTTAACCGCAGTTTTCCGCCGGGCAGCGTCATTGGGGGCGTGCCCGCGCGGATGCTGCGGAACAGGTATGCAACAGAAGAAATTACTAATCAGCAACGCGAAGCCGTATGAAAACTGTTCTGATTACAGCGTATGCAATTAATCCGTATAAAGGTTCGGAAGATGGAATGGGCTGGCAGTTTGTAATGCAGGCCGCACGATTTCAGCGTGTAGTTGCTGTTACTCGGCGAAACAATCTTCCGCACATCAGCAAGTTTGTTGCCGAGCATCCTGAGCTGAAAGCACAGACAGACAATATCGAATTTCGTGCAGTTGACTGGCCGAAGTGGATGCTGTTTTGGAAAAAAGGCCCGCTGCTTTCACTCATTTATTTTTATTGCTGGCAGATTTCAGTTGCATTCAGCTTGTTTCCGAGGCGCAAAGATTTTGATGTTGTACATAATCTGAATTTTCATAACGACTGGACACCATCTTTCCTCTGGATGCTTGGCCGTCCGCTGGTTTGGGGGCCGGTTGGTCATCATCCATCTATTCCGAAAGCATTTTTGCGTCGATTTTCTTTAGCTGAAAAAATGCGGGAATATATGCTTCGCGGTTTCAAGTGGATGTTTTGGAATTTCGATCCGTTTTTGCGCATTACCCGCCGCCGTGCAGCGCATGTGTTTTGTATGCACAAGCAGTCGGCAGCGAAATTGCCACGCAGTACTTCATTCACAATACTCCCGTCGGTAGCCACTGATGCGCCTGAACCGGGAGTGAATGCAGATAAAGGTTTTACCGTATTTTCTGCTGGCCGCTTTGTTCCGCTCAAAGGTTTTGATATTACAGTTCGCAGTTTTGCTTCGTTTTGCAAAATGCTGAATCAGGAAGATCGTAAAACAGTTAAACTTTGTTTGGCAGGAAGCGGTCCAATGCTGAATGAAATTAAGAGTATTGCAGCCAGCGAGGGCATTCAAGATCTCATAGAAATAATTGAATGGTTACCTCGCAGCGAACTGGCTGCAATTTACCGGAGTTCCTCTGTTTTTCTTTTCCCCAGTCACGAAGGTGCAGGAATGGTAGTTGCCGAGGCAATGAGTTATGCACTTCCGGTTGTTTGCTGGGATAATTGCGGGCCGGGAGCATTTCTTCATCCGCAGGCAACAACATCAGTTCCGCTTTGCAGATACAGACAGGCGATTGATGCTTTCGCCGCACAACTGCATAAACTTTATACAGATAAACAACATCTGAAAGTTGAGCAGCAACTCGCTGCAGAACAATATCAGAAACAATTTCGCTGGGAGCAGCGCGGCGAAATTCTCAGAGAGATTTATGCTGCTGTAATCAGCTCAACATCAACCACAGTTAAAACTCCTGCACATGAAATTCAATCACTGGGGACGCACCTTCGCAGTACATCTGCTCAATGATTTTAGCGGAAGTCCGCTTGTATTGCGCGAAGTTATTCGTAAAATGCAGCGAAGCGGAAATAAGGTTACGCTGCTAACTTCAACAATAAAACCAAGAGGTTTTTTGACAACCCAAATGCGAATTTCTGTAAAAGAAGTTCCTTATAAATGGTCTTCGTCAAAAATAGTAACACTCTTTCGATACTTCTGGTCACAACTGTTTACGCTCGTTTGGTTGCTCAGAAAACTGAAGAAAAACGATTCAGTTTACATTAATACGTTGTTGCCGTTTGGGGCGGCAATTGCCGGAAAAATGAAAGGTGTGCATGTTACAGTGCATATTCACGAAGTGAGCTTGCGTCCGATGTGGCTTCAGCGTTTTTTGGTAGCTGTAACTAATATCTGTGCATCCGAAGTTGTATTTGTTTCTGAATACACATCAACACACTATAAGTTTAAGCGCCCGGCAAGAAGAGTTGTGCCCAACACACTTCCTGATGAGTTTTTAGATAAAGCATTGCCTCATCGCTTTTCGCGGCCGCAGGGGCAATTTACTGTGCTTATGCTTGCCTCCCTTAAAGGCTACAAAGGCATTCACGAGTATGCAGAACTGGCAAAACGTTTTCCGGCCATCCGGTTTTTATTGGTGCTGAATACGAAAATTGATGATGCAGAAAAATTCAAACTTCTGGTTAATGCACCTGCCAATCTTCAAATACATCCTGCAAGCTCCAATACACATTGGTACTATCAACAGGCGCATGTTGTAGTTAATCTTTCGCGTCCTGATCAGTGGATTGAAACCTTCGGAATGACAATTCTTGAAGCATTTGCTTATGGCCGTCCGGTTATAGCACCGCCAGTGGGAGGGCCTGCAGAGCTTGTTAAAGATGATGTAAACGGCTATCTGGTTGATTCGCGAAATTCAAAACGCCTCGACGAATGTTTGCGTTTGCTTTGGCTTCACGATGATATTTATCAACGAATGGTTCAGAATATTTGCAACGAATCTTTCCCTTTTTTTCGCTCACAAGGGATCGCCGTTTAATGGAATAATATGTCCAAAATCCGGAAAGTAGAAATCGCTAAAAATCTGTAACAGTCAGGTAAGCAGCTACTTATAAACTTGGCATATTATCGGATTACCTAGTTTCAAAACCACAAAAATGAAATCTCGCGTTGCAATAATAGGCACAGTTGGTATTCCGGCTCGTTACGGAGGATTTGAGACACTTGCCGCACAACTTGCCGATCATCTTGGCAATACACATGATATTACTGTTTACTGCTCCAAGAAATCGTATAAAAAAGAAGAGCGCAAGTCGCACGAAGGAAATGCCAAATTAGTGTATCTGCCGTTTCAGGCGAATGGTATTCAGAGTATAATTTACGATTGCGCAAGTATTGTGCATGCCTTGTTTAAGAACGATGTGCTGCTTGTGCTTGGCGTGAGCGGAGGAATAATACTTCCGTTTGTTCGCTTGTTTACACGCAAGAAAATAATTGTATCGGTTGATGGTATTGAATGGAAACGTGAGAAATGGGGAAAACTGGCGGCATGGTATCTCTGGTTTGCAGAAATGCTTTGCGTGAAATATGCACATGCCAATATAGCCGACAACGAAAGCATTCAGGATTATACCGCACAGCGTTACGATTCTTTGAGTACGATTATTGAATACGGAGGCGATCATGCGAGAAACGAATCGTTTACAGATGCTGATGTTGTGCAATATCCGTTTACAGCAAAACCGTTTGCATTTTCGGTGTGCCGCATTGAGCCCGAAAACAACATCCATCTTATTCTTGAAGCTTTTGAAAATTTGCCCTCGCATCAATTAATAATAGTTGGCAACTGGAAGAAAAGTGAGTATGGACTTTCATTACTTGCAAAATATTCCGGGAAATCAAACATACACCTTCTTGATCCGATATACGATCAGCGGCTTATAGATGCATTCAGAAGTAACTGTATGATTTATCTGCACGGCCACAGTGCCGGCGGAACAAATCCCTCGCTGGTTGAAGCCATGTCGCTTGGTTGTTGTGTAATGTGTTATGATGTAAGTTATAACCGTACTACAACGCAGCAAAAGGCAATATACTTCAGAACTGTAACAGAACTAAGAATGCTGATACGCAGTACACCATATTTACAGATTCTCGCATTGCGGAATACGATGAAAAATATTGCTCAGGTTCGTTACACATGGTCATCGGTAACAGCACGCTACGGCGATGTTATTGAGTGTGTATTGAACAACCGTGATGTTTTGTCATTACACCCCGAAGCAGCTCAGTTGAATACAAAAGACCTCAATGAGCTTGGATTAAGTCACCTTCAATCAGTTAATCTCTTTTACGAAAATCGCTAACCCATGAATCTACACTTACTGCCGGCCATTTCAATTGCTGCTGTTGCTTTTTTGCTTGCCGCGTTGTTTTTTCCAATGGTTATTCGCTTGTTTATAAAGCGCGGTTGGGTTGACAAGCCCGATTACCGCAAGCAGCATGTGAAACCGGTTCCGGCAGCCGGAGGCGTGGCAATAGCAGCAGCGTTGTTTGGGGCGCTGCTGCTCTTTGCCCCGGGACGTAGTTTTTACGCAGCTCACACATCCGAAATAGCTGCGCTGATTGCACTTTGTGTGGTTGGAGCCTGGGACGACCAGCGGAATCTTTCGGCCCTGATGCGTTTGGGTGTGCAACTTGGAGCCGGGCTTTTTGTTGCGGCTTCAGGGTTAAGATTGCATTCGTTTTATGGAGTATTCGGAATTTACGAGCTACCGCTGGCAGCGCAGTTTATTTTAAGTGCGCTTATTTATGCAGGAGTAACCAATGCGTTTAACCTGATCGACGGTATCGACGGACTTTCAGGAACACTGGCAATTACCGGCATGAGTACATTAGCCGCAATGGCTGTTTATACGGGTGCATCGGAATGGTTGCTGCTGTTGTTCCCGGCAATCGCTGCCGTTATTATCTTTTTGCGGTATAATCTTAACCCGGCTCGCGTTTTTATGGGCGACAGCGGTTCACAAATGTTTGGGTTTTTGCTGGCTACGGTGGGCATGGGTATTCTCAGCGATGTTAAAATGGAAACTATTTCATTTTTACCTCCGCATGCTGCTGTTGTGGCTTCGGTGCTGATGATTCCGGTGGCAGATGCTTTACGCGTTTTCCGTCACCGAATACGATCAGGACGTTCACCTTTTTCGGCAGATCGTTCACATCTTCACCATTGGTTACTACAGGCCGGTAATAATCATACCTCAGCAGTAAAACAGATACTCATACTTCAGCTTTTGCTGATTGGATTTACTTTTCTGGCCGGAACCATTATGCCAATTACCATTGTACTTCTGATTCAATTTTTAATGGTTTTACTTTTTACCCGATTTGTTAAACTCATTGCAGGATTCAGAAAGTGGAAAGACCTTGTGCAGCGCAGTGAATTTAGGGGATAGAGGCTCGACTAAAAAAAATGAAACATTTATTTAAAATTATCGTTGAATAATGCCAGAATCAAAAGCGGTTGTGTTGTGATAAACAACGCAACCGTTCTGTTCTGTTTGTAAACGGATAATAGTTATCAACAGAAACTCAAAAAAAGCATATTATTATTTGAAAATAATCATCTTCGGCACAAATCGCATCGCCTATTCCTATCTATGGCTGGTTTCAAAATATATATTGTTGAAGATGATCCCTGGTATGGGGAGATTTTGGATTATCACCTCTCGCTTAACCCGGATAATTCCGTAAGCCGCTTTACCTCGGGAGAACATTGTCTGAAAGCCTTGTCTGTTTGTCCCGATCTGATTACCGTAGATTACGGTTTGCCGGATATGAACGGGCAAGAACTCTTCCGAAAAATTCGCGCACAGTATCCTCATCTTCCGGTTGTTATTATCAGTGCACAGGAAGATGTGGCAACAGCAGTAAGTTTACTGAAAGAAGGCGCGTATGATTATTTGCTGAAAGATGAGAACACGAAAGACTTACTTTGGAAAACAGTTAATCGTGCCCGTGAAACCCGACAGCTTCACGAGAAAATAGATCATCTTGAACGAGAACTTGAGAAGAAATACACATTTTCCAACAGCATTCGCGGCGACAGTCCGGCGCTAAGAAAGGTATTTGCATTGCTTGAAAAAGCTGTCAAAACCAATATCAACATCACCATTACCGGAGAAACAGGAACCGGCAAGGAACTGATTGCAAAAGCAATTCACTACAACAGTGATCGTAAGAAAAAACCGTTTGTGGCTGTAAATATGGCCGCCATTCCCAAAGAACTATTGGAAAGTGAACTCTTTGGTCACGAAAAAGGAGCATTTACAGGTGCCGCAGGCCGCAAACTCGGACGTTTTGAAGAAGCTGATAAAGGAACCTTGTTCCTCGATGAAATTGCAGAGCTTGATTTAGCAATGCAAACAAAAATTCTGCGTGTGCTTCAGGAACGCGAACTCATTCGTGTTGGCGGAAACGACAGGGTGCAGCTTGATGTAAGGCTGATTGTGGCGACACATAAAAACCTTGCGGAAGAAGTAAAAGCAGGGCGGTTTCGCGAAGACTTATACTACCGGATCATTGGTCTTCCGGTAAATTTACCTCCGCTTCGTGAGCGCGGCAATGATTCTCTCATTCTTGCGCGTTGGTTTTTGGATGAGTTTTGCAAAGCCAATTCATTGCCTGTACTTAAAATCTCGCAGGAGGCCGCAAGTAAAATTTCTGAGTATGCTTTCCCCGGAAACATTCGTGAGTTAAAAGCAGTTATTGAACTTGCGGCTGTACTTGCCGAACCTCCCGAAATTAAAGCAGAGGATATTTCTTTTACAGCTTCCGGCCGACGGGATTTGCTTTCAGGCGAAGAAAAAACACTGAAACAATATACAGTTGCAATAATTGAATCGTTCCTGCGGCGGTACAACAATAACATACTTAAAGTAGCCGAAAAACTCGACATCGGTAAGTCAACGATTTACAAAATGATTAAAGACGGCGATGTTAAAACCGAAGAATAATGAAAGGAATTATATTCACTGAATTTCTAGAAATGGTTGAGCAAAAATTCGGAATTACTTTAGCCGATAAAATTGTTCAGCAACCCAATATTGATTTTGACAGTTATACTGCCGTAGGATCATATCCGCACGGGCAAATGGTAAATCTGATTATTAATCTCAGCAATGAAACGGGTATCCCGATTCCGGATTTACTGAAAACGTATGGCCGTCATTTGTTCGGTCAACTGGCAAAACAATATCCTCAAATGATTAGCGGTATTGATGATCCGCTGCGGTTTCTTGAAGTAATTGAGTCGCATATTCATGTTGAAGTAAAAAAACTGTACCCCGATTCAAAGCCGCCTTCGCTTATCCCGCAACGGATTTCCGAACATGAATTAAAACTCACTTACAAGTCGCACAGGCAGATGGCTGATGTTGCAGAAGGTTTAATTTTAGGGTGTGCTGATTATTTTAACAGCTCTCTGACTTTAAGCCGCAACGAAGTAAGCGACGGGGGAACAGAATTTATTGTAACCCGCCATGCAAAATGAAGACGAGATAGCTGTTTACAAGCGTATGCTTGAACGGGAGCGTAAAGCCCGCAAAGAAGCAGAGCGCATTCTGGAGCAGAAAAGCTTTGAACTTTATCAGGCCAATGAAAAACTGAGCGAACAAAACCGTGCGCTCGAAGATCTGGTTAGCGAAAGAACAAAAGAACTCGAACTAAGAGAACAACAACTGAAATTTGCACTCGAAGAATCGGGCGACGGAATGTGGCAGTTTGATTTTGTGAAAAACGAAATCTACTTCTCCCCTCGTTACAAATCAGTACTGGGTTATCGGCCAGATGAATTTCCTAACAATGTCAATAAATGGTTAAGCCTTGTTCATCCCGAAGATCGTATTGAAATACAAAGAATATATAAGGAATATTTACAAGGAATTCGCAGCGAACATAACTTAACCTATCGACTCAAGTCGAAACGTGACGGCTGGAAGTGGTTGTTAGATAACGGCAAAACGGTAAAAATAGATAGCCGGAGAAAACCATTGCTGATTATTGGTGTGAACACCGACATCTCATTACAAAAACAAGCAGAATCAGAAATCAGGTTTGCTGCTGATCGTCTTTCGCACATGATTTCGCATCTGCAATCAGGCGTTTTGCTGGAAAACGAAAAGCGCAGAATAGAAGTAGTGAATGAAACTTTCTGTGAAATATTTGGAATTCCGCTCAAGCCGGATCAGCTTCTCGGTGCCGATTGCACACAATCGGCTCAGCAAACAAAACATCTGTTTGAAGACCCGGAAGGTTTTGTAAAACGAATTGACGAGATTCTTGAGAAACAAAAAGCTATTAATAACGATGAGCTCGAAATGGTTGACGGACGTATCCTGAACCGTCAATACATTCCTTTCTTCGTTGATAATGTTTACAAGGGACATCTCTGGAAATACACTGATGTTACAGCAGCCAAACGCTATGAGCAAAAACTGAAGCAGCAGGAAGAGAAATACCGGGGAATTATTGAGAATATGAACCTCGGATTAATTGAAGTAGATCTGAACGAAAATATTATTTACGCAAATCAATCGTTTTGCAATATTTCAGGATATCTGAGTGATGAATTAACAGGGCGAAACACAGTTGATTTATTTCTTACACCGGAGGCCCGGCAAGATTTTGAGAGCAAGCAATCGGTAAGGAACAAGGGAGAGTCGGATGCTTACGAAATACAGGTCCGTAACAAGCGCGGTGAAGTTCGCTGGTGGATGATTTCCGGAGCACCGATGTATGATCCGAAAGGTACAATTACCGGTAGCATCGGTATTCATGTTGACATTACCGACCAGATTGAAGTTGCAGAGCAGCTTCGAAATGCACGGCAAACGGCTGAAAATTCGGCACGTGCAAAAGAAACTTTCATGGTGAATATGAGTCACGAAATCCGCACACCAATGAATGCAATTTCGGGTTTCGGAAAACAACTGCTCAATACCGAACTCAATCCTAAACAACGATCATTTGTAAATGCAATCAATGCAGCAAGTGCAAATCTGCTCGTTGTAATAAATGATATTCTCGATATATCAAAGATTGAAGCAGGTAAGTTGAGCGTTGAGCGTATCAGCTTCTCACTGCGTGAAGTAGTAGATACAGCCTGCAATATTCTGACGGAAAAAGCAGAAGAAAAAAATCTGAAACTCCTGAAGAAAATTGATACAAATCTTGCCGAAGTACTTATCGGCGATCCGTTCCGAATTTCGCAGGTGTTAATTAATCTCATTGGAAACAGCATTAAGTTTACTGAAAAAGGGGAAATCTGCATTTGTGTGAACCTGAAGGAATCAGGCCGGCTCGGACAGGAAATAGAGCTCATTATCAGAGATACGGGTGTTGGTATGAGCAAAGATTTTTTGCAGCACCTGTTCGGTAAGTTCAGGCAGGAAGATGATTCTACCGCACGCACACATGGCGGTACAGGACTCGGAATGAGCATTACCCGTGAGCTGGTTGAATTAATGGGTGGAACAATATCGGTAAAAAGTGAAAAGAATAAAGGCACTGAGTTTACCATCTCTCTCATTTTCCCAATTGGAAATGCCGCAGAGCTTTCGGCTCAGCATCCAGAAATAATACCCGATAACCAGCTGGCAGGAAAAACAATAATCGTGGCAGAAGATAATCCATATAATCAGCTTCTTGCCTCAACTATTCTCGAACGCTACGGAGCAACTGTATTAGTTTGCGGTCATGGCGGCGAAGTGCTGACTGCGTTAGAAACAAACTTTGCGGATGTTATTCTGATGGATGTACAAATGCCTGAGATAGATGGAATTCAGTGTACGCAGCAACTCAGAAAGCTATATGGCACAGGCCTTCCTGTTATTGCTTTAACCGCAAATGCAATTCTTGGCGAACGCGAAAAATGTCTTGCGGCCGGAATGGATGATTTTCTCTCAAAGCCTTTTGAAGAACAGGTGCTCATCCGAAAAGTATTTAAGTGGATTGCTGCAGGATCTCTAATCCTCAGAGACAAAGAGCAGCATCAAGCACAATTGCCTGATCTTTCGAGGCTCAATAAAATTGCTGCCGGCGATACTGTTTTTTTGAAAAAGATGCTTACCATTTTTGTTAATGATGTACCAAAACAAATTGCTGAAATGCAGTTGGCTTATTCTCAAAACGATTTCACAAAACTTGGAAAAATAGCACATCGCATTAAACCATCTGTGCGTGATATCGGACTCAATGTCGATTATCTTCAGGAAATAGAAAATGCCGGAAAAGAGAATTTGGCAACTGAGAATTCGGAACAAAATTTACCCAGGTGCATTGCTGAAATTGAAAATGCTATTCAGCTTATCCGTGAAAATTACCTGTAATTCAGTTCCGGATTTTGGAAAACTCTGTCTATCATAAGGAATTTAAGGATTTACCATGATGCATAATTTCATGTAAATCAAGTTATTATAATCGTGGCATAGCGTTTATATACTGTCCTGCAAAAAAGGATAGCCATGATTCATTCACCCAAGGTTTTTTTAGTTGACGATGATCCGTTTTACGGATTGTTGTATGAAAAAATGCTCCGTCAGTTAGGTGTTCAAGACATCACTATTTATCAAGACGGACAAGAACTCATCAATGCACTTACCCTGCATCCCGAAATAGTTTTTCTCGATTATAACATGCAAAACATGGATGGTCTTGAAGTGCTTAAAAAAATTAAACGCATCAACCCGGATGTTTATGTAGTATTTATTTCAGGACAGGAATCACTTACAGTTGCAGTTGATGCACTGAAGTATGGAGCTTTCGACTATATCATAAAAGGAGAAGGAGATCAGGAGAAGATTGCAGCCGTACTTGAAAAAATTAAAACAGTTCGAACCAAATTAAGTGAGGACAGGAAGAATAAAAAAGGAAATTCCGGGTTTTTCGGAAGAATTAAATCGGTGCTGTTTATGATAGCGGTTGTGATAACCGCAGTTGGTTTTAATGGATGTACTGCACAGCATTTATTCAATAAAAACGAATCGTTGTCAACGTTAGTTGTTGGTGACACCGCCTGGTTTAAAAATGATCCTAACTACGAATACAGTATTCGTCAGGATGATAAAATCACCATCAGTGTTTGGAATCACGACGATCTAAGTGTAGGCTCGCTGTACGGTATTTATAATTCAAACGAAGTATATGGAAAGTGGCTAATGGTTGATGCTGCCGGTAATATCCCTGTACCGCATATCGGTGTTGTGAATGTTGGGGGATTAACAATTCGTCAGGCCAAAGACACGCTCGTTAAACGTTATTCGGCATTGGTTGTAAATCCGGTGCTAGAAGTGAAAGTACTTAACAAAGATGTTACGGTACTTGGAGAAGTAAAAACGCCGGGAAATTACTTGCTTGAAAAAGAAAACAATTCACTTGTTGAACTTATTGGTCGAGCCGGTGATTTTGAATTTTATGCAGATCGCAAACATATTCAGGTGCTGCGCATGGCCGACGGGTTACAACGAAAAATAACGGTTAATCTTACCGGCCGCGATCAAAAATTTGAAACCAATATTCAGCTTCATCCGCATGATATTGTAGTTATTCCATCGCGCCGCGGTAAGATGTGGGATAAAAAATCAGGCTCGGTGATTCCGGTTGCCAGTGTTATCAGTGCGTTGGCGCTTGTGTTTAATTTTTTCAGATAAGCAGCGGCTATGAAAATTTCAACACTTCTGCCTCCCGTTCTTCGGCCGCTGTATCGGGGTTTGCCAATTGTAATTGTATTTATGGTTGCAGCCGTTTTCATTGCCGCACGTTACTTGCGCTATGTTACACCAAACTACGAGAGTACAACATTTATCAAACTTGCCGATAATCACGACGGAGCTTCGGGGACAAATCTTTTTCGCGATTTTGATGTTTTTGCAACAAGCAACAAAATAAGTGCAGAAGTGGAATTGCTTAAATCAGGTGTTTTGCTTGAAAAAGCGGCAAAATCACTCGATCTCAATGTTACTGTTTCGCGTATCGGAAAAATCAATAAAACAGAGTTGTACAAAAACTCGCCGGTAACAATTGTATCACGATTGAATAATGAAGAATGGTACGACAGAAACTTTACGCTAACCATCAGCATTAACACACTTACAGTAGTTTGTCCTGACGGGAAAAAATATCAAACGCAGTTTGGTCAGGAACTGAACACTCCGGGTGGCGATATTCTGATTGTAAAAAATAGCGAAGTACTTGCAGAGCGCCCCAAGCTGCAGATTGACGGGAACTATGAGTTTACCATTAACAGCGTTGCCCGGCAGAAATCAATGATCGGGCAGCAGCTTGATGTTATGTCTGTTGACAAGGAAGTCCCCGTTCTCCGGATCAGTTGCAGGAGTGCAGTTCCTGAAAAAGCAGCCGATATGGCCAATGCAGTTGCTATGGCTTATCTCAACGACTTTGTAGAAACAAAATTTTCGGTGGCTGATACAACCAAAAAATTTCTTGACAAGCAACTTGAATCATACGGCCAGCGATTAAGCAGCAGCGAAGACAATATTGAGATGTATCGTGATACGCATAACATCATCAATATCCGGCAGGAAACAGAAACTGACCTTCGGAAAATTGCAGATCTGAAAAAACAATTAATCAGTGTGCAGATGAGTCTTTCGGCAGTTGACAGTCTGAATGCCGCAGTTGCAAAAGGTGCTGACCGGTTTCTGGAGCTTGCACCCAACTTCGAGCAGTTTACAGATCTGCTTTCGACCGAAATTGTTTTGAAAATAAAAGCATTGCAAGCGGAGAAGAAAGAGTTGCTGCTTCGTTATACGCCGGAGCATGAAAAAGTAAAACTCACGGATGCGAAAATGTCGGATCTTATTCTTTACCTGCGCGAAAGCATTTCGAACTCAAAAACAGCATTACAGATTAAACGCTTCGAGCTTGAACAAGGTATCAGTGATGCAGAGGCTGTGTTTATTGGGCTTCCAAACCGTGAGCGTAAGATGAATGACCTTGAGCGGGATTTCAGCCTCAATGAACAACTGTACCGATTTCTTCACGAGAAAAAAACAGAGGCAGAAATTGCACAGGCTGCCCGAATTGCATTTCACCGCATTATTACTGTTGGTGATGTACCCAAAAAACCTGTTTCTCCCAACACCGGTCTAATCAAAATTGTATCGGGCATGCTTGGATTGCTTGCTGCAATTACACTGATCTATATTGTTCATTTTCAAAAAGCCCGTGTTAACGATGCCGATACATTGCAGCGAACAACTTCACAGCCGCTAGATACTTGTATTCCGTTCACTAAAACAGCATCAGAAAAGCAATTGTTTTTTCGTAAATGGTTTGTTGAACTTGAACTCAGAAATGTAATTTCTGCCGGGAAAGTAATTGCGGTTAACTCCACAAAATCCGGAGAGGGCAAGCGTTTCACAGCTACCGCGCTGGCAGCTACCGCAGCAGCAGCCGGCTACAATGTTGTGCTTGCTGATACCGACGGAAAAGTTTCAAAACATGATATTCCTGCTGACGTTGTTTATGTGAATGTAACGGAGATGCGTGAGATTCGCAGCAAAGAAACATTGCTTCGGTTAATTGATAGCTGGAAGACAACCAATAATCTCATCATCTGGAAAAACGCTGAAGCCGAATCCAATCCCGACGCACTCAACATTATGGCTGCTGCCGACACGAATTTTTTCCTTGCTGATAGCCGCATCACAAAACGTTCCGCAATTGCGAAGTTCGACCAGCAATGCATCGAACTGAAACTTCCCGGAACAGCCTATGTACTCAACCGTTCGGGTTATACACCCAGTTTGATCCGCGAAACTGTTTCAGTTATACGTAAGGTTTTCTCATTCGTGAACGCTTACAAAAACAAAGCATAATGTTTTTGAAAACTACCATCAATCGCTTTGCAGTTTTAGCTGATCAGGCTGTGGTGAGCGGATCAGCATTGCTGTCTGCTGTGCTCATTGC
The DNA here is from genome assembly GCA_046335555.1 of Bacteroidota bacterium. Taxonomy (GTDB): domain Bacteria; phylum Bacteroidota; class Bacteroidia; order Palsa-965; family Palsa-965. The sequence continues at coordinate 6,134 of JBKDHA010000025.1, read as the reverse complement.
ACGAAGTATTGGTGTTGAGGGTTACGGTAAATTTTCGGCAGCAGTGTTGATTCACTATTTACTGCTGGCCGTGCAGCAAGCATTTATTACAGGCGTTTATCAGGTTAATTGCAGTCGTATGCAACCTAAACGCATGCAACAATATTCAACAGCCGTGCTTTTGCTTTCGGCAATGCTGCTGGTGCTTATACTTTTTGTTTTGTTTGCATTCCGCATTATACCGATTGCTTTTGTGCAAGAACTTCCGGCTGCTGCTGCACTGCTTACCTACAGCGGGAGTTTACTTGCAGCTGATGCCGTTCGGCGCATGCTGCTTGCTTCGGGGAAAAACAGCATTGCTTTGTTGCTCGATTGTATAACTGCCGGAATGCAACTGCTTGTTTTGTTTCTTCAGCGCAATTCACTTACAGTTGAAACAGCACTAGTAGTTAGCGGACTTGCGGCTTTACCCTCTGCAATTGCCGGTATCATTGTACTGAATAAAAAATCAGTTGCGGCAAAAATGTTTCGCTTTACAGTTCGCATGCACTACCGCCGCGGACGATGGTTGTTTTATACAGCACTCCTTCAGTGGAGCTCAGGTAATTTTCTGCTCCTCACTTTGTCGGCCAAAACCGGTGCTGCCGCATTAGGTGTATTGCGATTGGGTCAGCAGCTTTTCGGAACGTTTACATTAATACTGCAGGCTGCTGAAACGTATGCATTGCCTCGTGCATCAGCAATTGCGGGCAACCGCACGCTGCTTATTGCCGGTTTGCAACGCATGACGGGCACTTTGCTGGTGCTTTATATTCCGTTTGCACTGTTGCTTTGCCTGTTCAGCAATGAGCTTTTTGAATTACTCGGAGGAACAGCAGTAACAGGCAGTACAAAACTTATTGCCGGACTGGCTGCTGTGTATATGCTGGTAACAGTAGGTTATGCAGTGCGCACCGCCATGCGGAGTTTGCAGCTCAACAAGCTTTATTTTTTTGGCGCTTGTTTATCGGCAGCAACAACTGTTTTAGCATTACTGTTGCCATCAGCCAACGGAATTGAAGTTGTGGCAGGATTATTTTTTGCACAACTCGTTCCGCTTTCATTCTGGATTTTTTCACTTCACAATAAACACCAACTACCATGGAAATCATTCATCTTGTTCTCGGCAAAGCCAATCCTGAAAGGATGAACGGCGTTAACAAAGTTGTTTACGAACTGGCCACACATCAGGCTGCATCAGGCATATCTGTTCAGGTTTGGGGAATTACCCAAAACCCCGAACACGATTACCCGAAACGCAATTTTGCAACACGTTTGTTTATGTCATCCCGCAATCCGTTTGCATTGAACATGAAACTAAAGCAAGCAATTGCGTCACAATCCGGGAAAGCAATTTTTCATATTCATGGAGGTTTTGTACCGCGTTTTTATTCGGCTGCAATTTGGATGAAGCGCAACAATGTGAAATTCGTATTTACCCCGCACGGGAGTTACAATACGCTTGCAAGAGAAAAAAGCAGTTTGCGTAAAAGCATTTATACCCTCTTGTTTGAACGTAAACTCCTTGCTGCTGCATCGGCTGTTCACTGCATCGGAAAGAGTGAGGTAGATGGTTTGCATCAGGTAATGCCCGGAAAGCCCGCAATGCTTCTGCCATACGGATTCGAGGCCGCCGCCGAATGCGCTGCATATCACGATCCGAAGCATGAATTTGTTGTAGGTTTTTGCGGTCGTATTGATGTGCACACCAAAGGGCTCGATGCTCTTGTAAGTGGTTTTGCAGCATTTCAGCGCCGTAATACAAATGCACAGCTCTGGATTATTGGCGATGGAAATGAAACAGCGCGTCTTAAACAAATTGTAGCCAATCACAGAATATCAGATGCTGTAAGATTTTGGGGAAGCCGCTACGGGAACGACAAAATGCAATTGCTCAAGCAGATTACGGTGTTTGCACATCCTTCGCGCAATGAAGGTTTGCCGGCATCAGTGCTTGAGGCTGCTTCGATTGGTGTTCCGTGTTTAATTACTGAAGCTACAAATGTTGGCACTGCTGTAAATGACTACAATGCCGGCGAAGTAATAACACATACCGACGCAGCACAAATTGAACAAGCATTGGATCGTTTGCATACTGCAGTTTGCAACGGAAAACTACCGGCTTTGCGCTACGGCGCTCGTCAGATGATCAGAAATGCTTTTAGCTGGGAGCGCATTATTCCTGAGTTTCAGCAAATTTATTTGGGAGCATGGAAAGCAGCTTGATTCAACCGCATCAGCGTTTTCTTCGTCGCACCTCATGGCTGCTGGTGATCATTCTATTTATAATGATCGGTGGTTTCTTTACGTGGAGTGAGAATGTTGCTGTAACTCGCGTGATAAAAGTTGCCAGCCGTATGTTTATGGTGGCTGCTGTATTTGCGGTTCAGCAAAGTATAGTTAAACGCGGTGCTGTTGCTTCATTTACGTGGAAAAACAGAGCATCTATTCTTCTCTATATATCGTATCTCGGGTTGGGATTGGTTTCTTTGTTATGGTCAACCAATCCCGGCTACAGTGCGCTGCAATGGTTTATGGATGCTCAGAGTTTGTTTTTTGCATTGCTGTTTATCCAATGTTTTATTCTTCTTGATCGTTATTTTTCAGGAAGCGGAATCCGGTTTTATGCAATAACAGGAAATGCAATTTTTCTCATGATCCTGATTTTTGTTGTTGGGATGTTTACTGCTCCTGATGAGTTTTACCGAATGACACATGGAGGTGAAGAAGCTCGTTTGGGTGGATATTTTATGAACCCGAATGAACTTGGAATGCTTTGCGCACTGGGCGTTTCCTGTTTGCTCTTTGATTTGTATGGAAAGACAAATAAAATATGGACAATCATAAAAGTACTTGTGCTTGTTTATGCTTTAATAATGACCGGCTCGCGCTCTTCGACCATCGGATTGCTGCTTATTTTCTTTTTTCACATTCGTCGCTCCGACAATAAAAAGCTGAAGATTGCTATGTATGTTGGAGCCATACTGGCTGTGCCCGTTGCAATCGAAAAAATTATGATTAAAGAAGGAGGCGGTGGTCTTGATGAAGTAATGAGTATGACCGGACGTTTGCCTTTTTGGGAAGCATTACTTACTGAGGGTTTGCCCAAAGAACCTTTTTTCGGCTTTGGTTTTATGCGAATTGCTTACAAAGATTATTTTCAGGGAGTACATACGTATGCAGGACAAATGACGCACAACACCTTTATTCAGGTACTCATGAATTTAGGCTTTGTAGGATTTACAATTGTTCTTTTTCAGTTGGTATTTGCAATTCGCGGCTTTATCAAAACCATTGATCAGGAAAAACGATTGATGTTTTTCGGTATGATGATTCCTTTGCTCATTAACTCATTTACAGAGTTCGGAATTTTTGGAGAAACGAATTATGGCATTCTGTTTTATCAGCTTATTGTGGTGTATATCTCGCGTGATATATGCGTGAAATTAACCTCTGCCGAACAGCTTTACATCCGCAAAAAAAGACCGGAATGGTTCAGCAATGTGAAATCCATTCCGGTCTGAATTTATTCCTTTGTCGAAGAATTAACCACCTTTCAGAACATGGAAAAATCCTACCGCAGGTTTTTCGAGATTGGTTGCTTCAAGAACATAATAATATACGCCGTCAACTACATTTCCTCCATCCCAGTTGTTTGCATAATTATCGGTGTGATATACTTTAACGCCCCAACGATTGTAAACAGTTAAACGGGCATCGGTATAAAACTCAAGATTGAGGAAAACCAGATTGTCGTTTTTACCATCGCCGTTGGGTGTGATTACGTTAGGTGCTGTAATGTTGAACGGCAGCACAACAAACTCACTGCAAATGGTATCGTAGCAAGGTGTTGCAGTTGCCACAAACAGGCATACGTTGTAAGTACCCGGATTTGCGTAAGTATAACTTGGGTTTTGTTGTGTTGAGTTGTTTCCGTCGCCAAAGTCCCAGACCCATGATACAATGTTGCCGCTCGAAATACTGCTGTTGTCGAGGAAGTTTACAGTATCGCCCGAGAAACTTGTTGGCGGCGTTGCGGTAAATGCTGCGGTCGGAATCGGGTTTGCGTTTACTGTTACCGAAGCTGATGTTCCGGTACAGTTGTTGGTATCTACAACAGTTACCGTGTAGTTGCCCGATCCAACTACGTTTGTGGCACCAGTTCCTCCATTGCTCCAGATAAATGAGTTGTAGGTCGGATTGGCTGCCGAAAGCGTTGTAGTTGCTCCGCAGAAATTGAGTACGCCTGTAATGAGCGGAATCGGTGCGGGAAGTTCTGTTATTGTAATTGTATCGCGTTTGAAACAACCATCATCGGCAACAGTAACGATGTATGTGCCTTGTGTTGCGCCGGTAATCGAATCAATATTCATCGGGCCGGGATTCCACATTACACTGTCGTAGCCGGGATTGTTGATGTTAAGCGTAACGCCCGGCGTATTCTGACAATATTCATCAAGCCCGGTAATAACGGGAGGCGGCAACTGAAATGTATCAACAAAAATGTTTATCGAAAATGTTGCTGTGCCAACGGGCGTGCCGTTATCTGTTCCGGTAAATGTAAATGTGTTGATGCCGTAGTTGGTTGCATCGGGCAGGAATGTGCCGATGAGAATGCCCGCCGGGCCGGGTGTATTTGAAACCACAGTAAAGTTTTGCGGTGCTACGTTGGTTACCGTTACTGTTTGTGTGGGTTCGGGTGCAAAGAAAGTTGCATTGAGTGTAATCGAATTTCCTTCGCAAATACGAAGTGTATCACCGCAATAAGGTTGTACTGATGTTGTGTTTCCGGCGGGATCGGTAATGGTCATGCTCGGAATCGGGGGAATGTTGCCAACTGCACAAGTGTTGAACACAAAGTTCTGATTGTCGAGCCAGCTGATTTGATCGTTGTTGCCAAACGGGCCATCATAAGCCGAACCGGGCTGATCGAATTGTCCGAACTGAATATAATCAACACCATTGCCGAGGTTGGCACCTACAGTTGCCGGTGTTCCGCCAAAACCATTTGTTCCGCCCGAAGCATCGCCGGTGGTCCACTGCATATCGCCGTAGCAAAACGAAACGTTGTTGCCGCCCGGAATAAGCGGATCGGTGCCGTCGGTAATGATGAGCTGAAAATCGTTCAGTTTATCATCATAGCTGGCAAAATAACCTACCGTTTCCCAGCGAACAATGAGTGCTGTTGGTGTTACTTTGTAATATACTAATCCAGATCCGAGACCGCGTGTATCAACATCGGCCCAGAAAGGCGCAACCATTGAAAATTGTGCGCTGGGAAAACCTACGGCAGAGAAAGTTGCATAAGCTGCACCAAACGAAATGTTTCCATTATTGTTAATGAAACAACTTGTTTGGTTTTGACCATAAAAACAAAATGGAAACGGAATCGGAATATTGCCTGATGAACCATCGTCGTTGCGGTACTCGGGCGGAGTTCCGAAATTGAACGGCACAATAGTAAATGTGCTGTCAAGCTGGATCATGCAATCACAATCAGTGGATTGTGTAGTAACTGATGGTTGAATGCGTGCATTTACAGGCTGCGCAGTATTCCAGGTTGCCGTGCGGATAACCGGCTGGCGGCCTTGCATTTTAAGCTGATCGTAGTGCTGCAGGGAGTTTGCCGTATCCTGTTGCTGCGCTGAGGCGATCACCGCTGTACACAAGGCGATTGTGAGTAGCGTGTGTTTCATGGTGGTGTTTTTGGGGGAACGCAATTCTGCCGGAAAGATACATTCTTTCCACAAACCTGATAATGATGAAACTATGAAAAAAACAGAGTTTGGGATTTTGCCTATTTGAAATCAAATAACACCACCTTTATTAACGTCATCAATAGTCATCATCATCAGGCGGCGCTTCTTCATCATCCCCTTTTTCAAAGCGAATAATGAATTTGCCGTCTTCACCGGTTTTGTTGGGCTGTTTGTTGTTGTTTTTCTGGTTGAGGGTACTGTCTTTTTTAAACCAGCCAAATTCTTCGTTCAGTAATTTTTTGAGTGATTGCTTTTCCTGTTTTAAATCACTGCGGATGCCGCGTACCAATCCTTTTGAATCATAACGAATGTTCGGATTATCAAGCGGGCCGCTCATGAGTATGTATAGTTTGGTAC
>JBKDHA010000024.1:0-23127 GCA_046335555.1 Bacteroidota bacterium | reverse complement strand
CCGAAAACACTTTGACCGAAAAAGTGAATACTTTTACTCATAGTAGTTAGGTTGTTGCAAACTCAAACTACTAAAAAAAAGAGTCCAATCTCTTATAGAGAAAGGACTCTTCTTTAAAATTTATCTCGGACAGTAGTGATTTGAATTCATTATCTCCGTTCGCAAATCGGAAGAAAATAATGGTTTATTCGAATTTGAATTTGCCAGAGATATCAAAAATATTCTAAGAAAACAGTTTGCGGGGCTATTTTATGATTTTCTATGGAATAGAAAAAAAGATAAAGATTCTGGTGTAACAAAAAATATTCTTTATGACTTATCTAGCATAAGTAAGAAAACAGAAGAATTATTGGAAAACATTTACCGAAAAGTGGAAATTAACGAACCTGAAAAACTAATTGACAAATTAGATTTGGAAGATAAAGCAAGGAAATTTTTGTACTTAATTTCTGAAAAATTTAATGCTCATTACCGTACGATTTCTGAAGAAAATAAAGCTCACTTCGTTAAAATAGAAAAAAATGATGACTGGATAACCCATTTTTCGAAAAATCCTCTTTACGAAATAACAGAAAATGACGGCATTAAAGCTATTCGACATATTAATAGCGGGAAACAAATATTACTAGATTGGGATCATGAAGATGACTTCTTATACGGAGAGGAACAGAAAAATCTAGAAATTTTAAAACAAGGTTTTGATGCATTTAAAAAACTGCCACTTGAAAGAAGACTTCAATTAATTAATTAATGATTAAATACTTAACTGCACACACAACAGTTTGGCAAAATGGAGGTTTCAGTGCTTTCTTGAACATTTGGTTTTCAAATGAACATTAGTGCTAAATTGAAAGTAAGTGCTTCAAAGTCCGCCACTTCGCCAAGCTGCGAAACGTTATAGCCAAGTTTAAAACGACACATATCTAAATGAAAATAGGACGACCAGCAATAATGAAGTTAGCCGAAATGATATGCGGAAATGGGGTATTTAATCATTTCCCATATCGTTCATCTTCTTTTTTGACAAAATTTTTTATCGACATAGACTTAGATTTTGTTCATGATAGTTCAACCAGACATATTTGGGTTCAAGAAGTATTGAATAAGCTAAATGACCAATCGAATGAACATGAGAATTTGCCGAATAGAGATTTGATAAAGGTTATTACTTCTTTGGTAAATCCTGACTATTTTCTTTTTGATGAAAAACTAGATCATAAAAGGGCAGTAGGGGACGTAAATAAAGTACTTAAAACATCCAAACTCATTCTGAAAGAGAAAGCCGATGGGCAATTTGTATTAACTACATTGACAGGAGAATTTATATCGACCGAAATAAACGAAGTTGACGCAATTCAACAAATTACATTTACTCCGTCTGTATTTAAAATACCAAAGAAACCGACAAATTCAAAATTGATATCAGTTATGATGCCTTTTAGTCCTGCATATCGAGGCACTTATGAAGCAATTAAACGCGTTGCTGACCATATGGGACTTGAATGTTTGAGAGCAGATGATATTTGGGAAAACTCAACTTTCATTCAAGACATTTTTGATTTAATTTTTTGTTCTAGAATAGTAGTTGTTGATTTTAGTGAAAGGAATCCGAATGTAATGTATGAAACAGGAATCGCACATACTCTTGGGAAAGTGGTTATTCCTATCACTCAATCTTTAAATGACATCCCTTCAGACCTTGGACATCATAGAGCTTTAAAATATCTACCAAATGCCGAAGGTTATAGAAGACTATCAAATGAACTCTACAAAAGAATCAATACAATAATTGACGAGAAGTAAATCTAGCTATAACACGGATTTTACGTCAGGCGGGGTGATGTGCAAACTTGTAGCTTTGTGCTTCTATTCAAGTTCAGTGCAGTTTGACAGCTTTGTGCTCCGAAATCCACAACTCGCCCCCCCCCGAAACCGTTAGGCGGCATTATAAGAAACGACAGTGATAAATTTTAAATTAAGAGAATTAGATAAAATTACACCTTGGGGACAAGAGCCCGAATTGTCATTACATTGGTTTGCATTGACAGACGGAGACTTGTGGTTGTCATTTGGAAGTGAAACAATTTATGAATACTCGAAAGAGGTAATGGATTATTGGGGTGACAAAGCTACTCGATATAATGACTACCAGCTTTCAAGATTTATAGAAGACTTTACGGGGCTTTTTCACAAAATAAGAGAGACAGTTCCTGAAGAGTTTTACGTCTTGACTAATGATTTAAAAACATTTCAATCTAACTCTAAAAAATGGCTTGATATATACGACACAGACGAAGACGGTTATAGTGATTTTTATTTTGAGGAGTATGATAAATTAATTTCGTGGACATACCAAAGAAGCTTTGATTCTGCACACTTAATTGGAGGACCGAATTTGTATTTTTTCAGAAGAAATGAGAAAGTGAGAATTATTTGGGAGACAGAATACAATTTAGAGAATGGTATCAGTTTGTGGACAGCGAAGGACGGTAGCTTTGAAATGGATTATACCTACTTTGTAGATAAAATAAAAGTATTTGGTCAATCTTTCTTTGAAGCAATGGGCAAACAAGTTGAGTTAGCTGTTTCAAAAGAATGGGGCAATATTAAAATAGACAAGCAAAGATTAGTAGAAGAACATAAAGAAAGAAAAGATAAGTTCTTTTCAACTCTTGCGATACTTGACCAAGAGCCAAGTGACAAAACTAACTGGACAGAAGTAGAACAATTATTTAACAGAATGACAAACGAAATAAAATAACGAACACCTAACAGCCGTTTTGCAAAAGTGGCTGTTCAGTGCTCCTCAGATACGTTTGTGGTTAATCAAAGTTGGTTCTCGGCCTCAACATTTGATGTGAAAATCACCATCTTCGCCAAGCCGAAAAACGTTAGCAGTAACCCTTAAACGACAACTCAATAATTGACGCAATTGAAATCGAAAAGATTTTTTACAATTATTGGAAGCGGACTTCTTGCGACAATATTTGCAATACTGTATTTAGTAAAAAGCTTAGGTTACGGTATGGAAGACAATGCGACACATTATTCGAATGGAATTGATGAATCAAAAGCCAATGGAATGTTTTTAGGTTATTACAAGCCGCTGCAAGACAGTATATTGTTGGGCGACCTGACTTTGAAAACTGAAAATATTTGGTATGAAAAAAACTGGACAACAGTTCACAACATTCTTTTTCAAAAAAGCATTAAAATTGACTCTGGTATTCATTTTATTGCCCCATATCCTTCTCTCCTTTCAAGTGATTTGAATGTTGACCTTTGCCTTAAAGAACACTTCCCTAGTTGTCCTCACGGTTGTTTTGTGTGCATAGAAAAACATTCGGGGCTTGGTTATACTTATTCAATTTCAACTAAACCGGACACATTAGTTTTGCTGTTTGGTAAAGACAATGGGGTTGGACATAAAGACACGATAACATATGTACTAGAATAAAAAGGCTACTGCATAACAGCGGTACTCGTTGCATTACATCCTATTAAAAACAAATCCTCCTATACACCCGATCCCATTTTTTTGATCTCCTCATACTCCCCCTCCCCAATCACCTCCGCAAACTCCTCATACGCAAACGTTAAATCATAAATCCAATTGCGGTCGGGTAAAATCTTTGCTTCGTAGCGATCAATAAACCAGCGGCTGCCCATTTTGCGGATTTCTTCGTATTGTTCAGGCCCGTCGATGCGAAACCAGGATGTTCCGGTTTTGTATCGTCGGAATTGGGGATAAACAATAGTTTTGGCTGCTGCGTTCATAAGCATTCTGTTAGCTTTGTGAATTGCAAAGTTACGATGCCTGCCTTTCTCGAAAAAGTTGCTGATTACCTGCTCGCGCATCCTGCCTCAACAGCAGGACAGCTTTGCGTGGTATTGCCCAACCGGCGGGCAGGTTTGTTTCTGCGGCATTACCTCGCGCAGCGCATTGAAACGGCAGAATGGTCGCCGGCGGTTTTTTCGGTCGAAGATTTTATTGGCGAAGTTTCTGGTCTGCGCATGGCCGATCAGGCGGAGCAACTTTTTGCGCTGTACAGCATTTATGCCGGCGACGAAGGCGGCAATGCCGAAAGCTTTGATATGTTCAGCCGCTGGGCAACAGCATTGCTTACTGACTTCAGCGAGATCGACAACTACCTTGTTGATGCCAAACAGCTTTTCGGCAACCTTGCTGATATACGCAACATCGAAAACTGGAGCCTCGGACAAACACAGCTTACCGAGTTCCAGAAGCAATACATGAAGTTTTGGGAAGCCCTCGGACGCTGGTATTACAGCTTCACCGCACAACTTCGCGATGATGGTATTGCAACGCCCGGCATGGCGGCGCGGCACGTTGCCGAACATGCTTCCGAAATTGCAGCTGCACAACCGTGGAGTCTTATTGTTTTTGCAGGCTTCAATGCGCTCACTGCAGCCGAAGAAAAAATAATTTCGCAGCTTCGGAAGCTCGGCAAAGCCGAGGTGCTTTGGGATGCCGACCGCTACTACCTTGCCGATCCGGTGCAGGAAGCCGGGCGGTTTCTGCGCAAAAATAAAACTGAACTCTTCCGCCCTGCCCGCCCCGATTCGCCCGAGTTTCAGCATACTGAAGACACGCTGGCGGCATCGCCAAAAAACATTACGGTGGTTGGCGTTGCGGGACATGCCGGACAATCGCGCGCGGCAGCTCATTTTCTGCGGCAGCTTCCGAAAGACGATTTGCAATCGCCCAAAACAGCTGTAGTACTTGCCGATGAGCAATTGCTCCTGCCCGTGCTGCATGCCCTGCCCGAAGAAACCGAGCGCGTAAACATTACCATGGGCTATCCGCTGCGGCACACGGCTGTTGCATCGCTAACCGATACGCTGTTCAGTTTGCACGAACATGCAAAACGTTTCAGCATCCGCACACGCGAAGGCGAACTGAAATATTACCATATTGATTTGGTGCGTTTGCTGCGGCATCCCTGGGTGCGGATGCTGTTTTCAAAAACACATCTTACCGATAAACTTGCCGATCAAATGGCGAGGCGCAATGTGGTTTTCATCGCCCCAACGCAGTTGATTGCTTTTGATGAAAACATGAGCAGCGAAGAACAAACGCTGCTGCTCGACTTGCTGAAACCCTGGGGCGATGTGAACGATGCGTTTGACGGAATGAACCGTGTAATTGCGCATCTGCGAAAGCTGTTTACACCCGAAAGCGAAGACGATGCACCTCCGCTCGACTACGAATTTCTGTTTCAGCTGAGTCGCATTGTCAACCGCATGCAAACGCTCACTGCGCGCTGGCCGTTTATGAATGATTTGCGTACGCTGCGTTTGCTGATGGCTCAGCAAATAGCACAGGCCGCACTTCCGTTCTATGGCGAACCGCTGGCCGGCCTGCAGGTTATGGGTTTGCTGGAAACACGCACACTCGATTTCGAAAACATTATTCTGCTTTCGGCCAACGAAAATGTTTTGCCTTCGGGGCGCTCGCAGCATTCGTTTATTGTGTTTGATTTGCGCCGCGCATTCGGCTTGCCGGTTTGGCACGAGCGCGATGCTGTATTTGCTTATCACTTCTATCACCTCATACAGCGTTCTAAAAATGTGGTGATTTTATACAATACCGAATCCGACAAATTCGGAAGCGGCGAACGCAGCCGGTTTGTAACACAGCTTTTGCATGAACTTCCGCAGGTGAGCCGCAATGTAACTATAGAAGAAATGCTGTTCGACAGCGGTGTAAAAACCGGCGATGCTGCTCCTGAAATTACTGTTCAGAAAGATGAAGCTGTTCTCGAAAAGCTGCATACACTGGCCGATTCAGGGCTTTCGCCTTCGGCGCTCAATAGTTTCCGCGATTGCGGTTTGCGGTTTTATTTCAGCTATGTAGCCGGATTGCGTGAAGCCGATGAAGTAGAAGAAACTATTGGCGCTGATACGCTCGGCACTGTTATTCACGCTACGCTCGAACAACTTTATTTGCCGCATCTTGGCGAGTTGCTTACGCCGGAACTCATTAAAACATTACAACAGAAAGCACCTGCCGTTTGCGAAAAAGAATTTGCCGTAGTTTGTCCGCCCGACGAAACCGGCTACGGCAAAAACCTGCTGGCCAAACGCATTGCGCTGCGTTATCTGCAGCGTTACTTTGATGCCGAAATAAAACGTGTTTCGCTGCTGCAGAAAGCAGGAATTTCGGCAAGTGTAGAAGCTTTGGAAGCCGAACTTCGTGCAGGCATTGTAGTTGACGGCCGCGAAATTATGCTCCGCGGAACTGCAGACCGCATCGACAGAAACGGCGATCAGGTGCAGCTTATCGACTATAAAACCGGAAAGACCGATAATAACGAACTAAAGTTTAAAGACTGGGAAGAAATTATCGGCAATACTTCCATTTCAAAAAGCTTTCAGTTGCTGATGTATGCCCTGCTTTATCAGCGTTTGCATCCCGAAACAAGTTCTATTACTTCAGGCATTGTATCGTTTCGCGATCTGAAAGCCGGTGTAAAAAAAGTAAGCACACCTTCGGGCGATTTGCTGCGTAATGATGTGTTGATTTTGTTTGAAGAACAGCTTAAAAACTTGCTGCGCATTTTACTCGACACCTCTGTTCCTTTTTCGCAAACCGATGATCTGAAAAAATGCAGGATTTGTCCGTTTGCTTCGGTGTGTAATCGTTGATGTACAATGCTGTGGAAAGTTTTCTTCAGCTTCGCTGAAAAACTTTCCACGTTTATGAATGAAGTTTTTAACTTCATTCGAGCTAATGCAATGCCTTAACTACAATGCTGTGGAAAGTTTACTTCAGCTTCGCTGAAAAACTTTCCACGTTTATGAATGAAGTTTTTAACTTCATTCGAGAGACAATTCTATGCTTTTAATGAAGTTACAAACTTCATTAAAAATTACAGAAAGTTCCATCTGTCTCCGACAGATTAAACTTTCCGCAGCCTTTGTTGTTTCAAAGAAGCGGTCTGTTATCGGCTGCATGTTTGTACTTTTACACTGTTTATGAGTTACGCCAGTTTACGTGCCTGTGTTGATGATCTTGAGCGCCATGGTCATCTGATTCGGATCCGCGAAGAAGTTGATCCTTATCTTGAAATGGCGGCCATTCACTTGCGTGTGTTTGAGGCAGGAGGCCCGGCGCTTTATTTTGAAAACGTAAAAGGCACGCAGTTTCCGGCGGTTTCCAATTTATTTGGCACATTAGAACGCAGCCGGTTTATGTTCAGGCATTCGCTGGATGCGGTGCAGAAATTGGTGCTGCTGCGTTCAGATCCGATGCAGGCATTACGACAGCCGCTCAAACATCTCGGCGTTCCGTTTGCGGCAATTAAAGCCTTGCCGCGCAAAGCACGTTTTTCGCTGCCTTCGGCCGAGTTTGAAACGCAGATTTCAAAACTCCCGCAAATTCAGCATTGGCCTATGGACGGCGGCCCGTTTGTTACGCTGCCCATTGTTTACACCGAAGACATTGACAAGCCGGGCGTGATGCGCTCCAACATTGGCATGTATCGCATACAGCTTGGCGGGAACGATTATGTGCAGGACAAAGAAATTGGTTTGCATTATCAGCTGCACCGCGGTATTGGCGTGCATCAGACCAAGGCCAATGCAAAAGGCCAGCCGCTGAAAGTGAGCATTTTTGTAGGTGGTCCGCCGGCGCTAACGTTTGGCGCTGTAATGCCGCTGCCCGAAGGACTTTCTGAACTCACCTTTGCCGGAGTGCTTGGCGGGCGGCGTTTCCGTTATGCTTACCGCGATGGTTTCTGCATTTCTGCTGATGCTGATTTTGTGATTACCGGCGAAGTATATCCCGGCGAAAACAAGCCCGAAGGTCCGTTCGGCGATCACCTCGGCTATTACAGTTTGAAGCACGATTTTCCGCTGATGCGTGTGCATAAAGTGTATCACCGCCGCGATGCAATTTGGCCGTTTACCGTGGTTGGTCGTCCGCCGCAGGAAGACACGAGTTTCGGAGCCTTAGTGCATGATTTAACGGGCAATGCGATACCTGATGAAATTCCGGGTCTCAAAGCCGTTCATGCGGTTGATGCGGCCGGTGTGCATCCGCTGCTGCTGGCCATCGGCAGTGAGCGTTATACGCCTTATCTGCCCACGCGCCGCCCGGCCGAAATCATTACACAGGCCAATGCTATTCTGGGATTCGGGCAACTTTCGCTTGCAAAATACTTGTTTATCTGCGCCGGCGAAGATGATCCGAAGTTAGATATCCATGATGTGGTGCCGTATTTCACGCATTTATTGCGGCGCATTGATTTAACGCGCGATCTGCATTTCCACACCAACACCAGCATTGACACGCTCGACTACAGCGGCACCGGACTCAACACTGGCTCCAAAGTAGTGTTTGCGACGGCCGGAAATCCGCTTCGCGAGCTTTGTACAACAGCCCCGACTCTGCAATTGCCGGCAGGATTTGAAGGCTGCGGCTTGGCAATTCCGGGTGTACTTACCGTAAGCGGCCCAAAGTTTACGAGCTACGAAGCCGCAGCGCGCGAATTGAAGGAGCTGACTGAGGCACTGGGCGCGCAAACCGAAAAACTCAGCGAAACCGCAATGATTGTGCTTTGCGACGATGCCGCGTTTACAGCAGCCACCGTAAACAACTGGCTATGGGTTACGTTTACGCGCAGCAATCCCTCGCATGATATGTACGGCGTGAATGCCTTTACCGAGCACAAACACTGGGGCTGCCGCGGCCCTGTGGTGATTGATGCCCGCATTAAGCCACACCACGCGCCCCCGGTAGAGAAAGACCCTGCTACAGAGCAGCGTATTGACCGGTTGTTTGCAAAAAGTGGTTCGCTTTACAGCAAAATTTAATGTCTGCTGTTCACTTTTCAGGGAAGATTCAGGATATTTACACCTGTAATCTTTAACCCTGAAAAAACAGTGTTTCGTTTCCGATTTAATTTGCTTGTGGCAGCATTGCTGCTGAGTGTTGCTGCGTTTGCGCAGCGTAGTGATTTTCCGTTGTTGTATTCGTATGGGAAGATTCCTGGGGATTTTTTTTCTGATCCGCAGAAACGTGCGCAGCAAAGTGTAAGTAAATTACATACATCGGGGCATATTCTAAATAAGACCCAAGTTGACTTTATTTACTTTTCCGAGTATGAATTTAACCGAATTGTACAGACCGGTCAGCTTACGTTTGGAGACTCCGTTAGTTTACTTGCAGGTGAAATTGCCGATCGTTTGCTTGCATCCGATACCGCACTTCGAAATGAGTTAAAGTTTTATTTGTTTCGGTCATACGAGGCACGTATTTATTCATTTTCAAATGGTAATATCCTAATTACTACCGGTCTTGTCGCAAAATTAAGGACGGAGGCTCAGTTAGCATACCTCATTGCTCGTGAAATTATTCACTATAGAAAAAAAAATCATTACACCTATTTCACTGAACTATATCAGAAAAACAGAATAAACAACATTGAAGATGCACTGTTTACGCTTCCTGAAGACACCGAGAGAGAAATAGATAAGCTGGGGGTAAAAATGCTTTCGGAGGCCGGTTACGATCCGAATCAGGCTCCAGAAGCATTAAAAAATATTATAAATTACACATACTTTTCAGACGAATCAGTATTTGATATTTCGTTTTTCGAACACGATGACTATATCTTTCCACAAGGCTACCGAATCGATCAAAAAAACGAATTAATGATTGACACGGCCCAAAATCTTGCGCATCCGGGCTTAGCTGATCGTATTCGCACAATTGAACGATACAGCCAACTAATAGATAGCACTTCGGTAATTCCCCCAGTATTTAATCCTGAAGTTTTCAAGAGACTTAATTTGTATTGTGCGGAGGATCAGATGAATCAATTTATTACTCATAAATTGTATGCTCATGCTGTGTATGCTGCATATTCCATTTTGCAAAAAGACACTACGAATAAACAGGCAATATATACTCTTGCTGGAGCATTCAACGCATTATCATGTCACCGCAGTACTCTCATCCCAGAAGCACAAATAGAAATTCTTATTCTTCCACAATACAAATTTATCAGCCCTGCCAATGAACCAGAAGAACAACTCTGGCTTACAAAATGGGGAAAACTTGCCGGACAAACACGAAATACAGCCTATTGGCTTGATGCGATGAAAGCCGACGAGCTTGCTGTACTTGCTACAAAATGGAATTGGAGGGCACTAAATGTAAGTACTGGAAATCAAAAAGCTTTATTCAGACAACAAACAGAAAAGATAATGTGGATGATGAAAAATCAATATCAACTTGGTATTGATTTTTTCTCAGACACACTTTTCATACCCGAATCACCGAACACAAATGACTCCATCTCATCAGACGGATCAGAAGTGCAATACAATACATCACGCCTGAGAACAGGAGTTGCCCCCTCGACACCGAATAAAAAACCAATACTAACTCAGGCAGGTGGACAAACCTGGAACTCCACACTTGGAATGGATTTTGCAGAAATAGCTCGCATGTACAAAAAACAGACTGCTATTGACGATGAAAATAAAATCAAAACCATACCAACCGTAATATGGCGTTACGCACCCGAAAAAGAGAAAGAACAGGAAAAATATAAATACACCTATTACATATACGCATTTACAGATTTAATGACTGATAGTATATTCAGGAATATGTTTAACAGGGCAGATCAGCTTAGAATAAACAAGGAACTCAGTTATCAGGGAATGCAAACAGGAACTTCGGGACTTAATGCAGACACAATAATTGTACGCTATATAAAGGGGATAGGGTTACATCAATATAAAGGAACAAATAAGTATGAGTATGATGAAATACTTACCACTACGGTCAACGATAAAATTCAGAAGGCCTTTCGGTCAATAAATAAAAGCTCAATACCACATCTGGTATTTATCGAGAACCAAAAGACTAAAAATGATAGTGCTTTATCATACTCTCATTGGTGCATGCTGCAAACCTCTATGTATGAAATACAATTACATGAAAAAAACCGAATATACCTCCCAGTATTGGGCTACTCTGGTATTGGCGATCATATTGAAAACTATTTCCAAAGTCCATATGTAGTCAGTACCATAATTATCATCTATCGATTAAACATTGGACTCCCAAATAAAGTGGGAGTATTAAGTACCAGTGTATTTGATATTCGCTCAGGTCAACTTGTATTTTATGCAGAACATCAGTATAAGCCTGGCATGAATCAAACGAAAATCCGCTATTATATTGAAACAGTCTATGTACGAATGAAAAAGCCGAGAACATAATTGAATGAACAATACAGAATATAGGAAAACTTATCATTACAGTAACATCAGAAAGAAAATAAGCTATCGGCCCAAATAAGTCTTCTATATCTATCATCCCTTGAATCCAACGATTTATACAAAACCTGCAAAACAACATTGAATTTGAGAGGCTACCACCCCAACTTTCATATTTAAACCAATGTTTATGGACTACCCCTTTTCACAAAATGGGAATTTGCATCTTAGCTAAATAAAAATTGCAGTTGCAAAATCACTTATAATTAACCAAAATTTTTGATTAATAATTTTGGGCAAATTCAGACTACCGGACAACACTGTTGTATGAACAGTTACCGAATTTAGATAAGTCTGTTAGTTAAGAAATTTTCATTTTTACAGGCAGTATTTATGTCTTATATATCTTTGATATGATAATTAACAGACCCCAAAATCACTATCTCTGATATTAATGAAACACACCCGCATTTTTCCTTTGCTGGCGCTGCTTCTTGCCACAATTCTCCCCGCCCAAACCCTCTTCCACTCGCACGGCACACTGCCGGCGGGCTTAGTAGGAAAGCCGGAAGAACGGGCTAAAAAGAAAATTACGGCAAAATTTAATGTCTGCTGTTTCCTTTTTAGGGAAGATATCAGGATATTTACACCTGTAACCTTTAACCCTGACCAAACAGTGTTTCGTTTCCGATTTAATGTTCTTGTGGCAGTATTGCTGCTAAGTGTTACTGTGTTTGCACAGCGTAATTACACAGCTCTTTTGATTTCACAGGGAATCATCCCAAAAAGAATTTGCGGTACACCTAAGCAAAGAGCTGAGAATACATACATTCAAAAAGACATTAAGGATGACTTTCAAAAGCAATTTATCCTTTTTGATGAAGAGTGTTTTCAATTTCATATCAATTCTGGGAGAATAACATTTGGTGATACAGTTAGTCGTTACTGTAATAAAATTCTAAACAAACTCATCCCAAAATATATTCCAATAGACTTTTCTCCACAGATATTTCTTTTACACAGTAGGACTTCAGCTCCGTTATCTTTTAGCAATGGAATTATTCTTCTTCCAACTACATTACTTGCATCATTATCAAGTGAGGATCAGCTAGCATTTATAATTGCCCGTGAAGTAATAAATATCCGTGAAAATACACGCTTAAATCGTTTTGGAAGGCTTGTACAACTTGACGATTCAGAAAAAACAAATGCATTAACAAATTTTGATAGTAATCTACTGGAACAAGAACTATTTTCTGATAAAAGGGCTCTTGAATTAATTCAAGACGCAGGTTATAATGCCTTTGCTTCGATTTCAGCGTTGCAAATTCTAACCTCTACAGATACAATATATAAGGCAGTTGATTTTGACACACACTATTTTGAAAGAAAAGGCTACCAACTCCATTCTTCATTTCACACTTTAGAATACGAAGTAATCGAATATGATACAATCAAGATAAATGAATCACGAAAACGAATAAATACTTTAAATAAACTCGTAAAAGACATAAAACCCAAGACTGAATTAAGCAATAAAATTCAACAAATATGTTTTTTTGATCTTGCACAACTTCTCCTTTTGGAAAATGAACTCCCGGAAGCTCTGTATTTTCAATATCTCATTCTATTAAAAGACAGTACAAATAATGAGGCTCAAATATGTATATCAAAAATACTTTTCAATTTGTGCATATATGACAATGAACTTGCTGTAAATAATGAACCAAGCACAGTAAATATCTCAACTAAAGACATCATAGAGCAAACATTTAATGAGCTCTCAAACTCATCTAACACATACTATTATCGACCTTTTAATTTATATCCTGGATATAGCCAGCGCACTTCACGTTTCCTGTCGCATTTGCGCCCGGAAGATCTTATTGTATTAGCGATCGAAATGCATATGCGCCTATTACAAGATCCGAAAAACGACAGACAACAAATCACAAACCGACTTAACTTACTATCATTTCAATTACAAGCATTTGCCCCGGTCAATTATTACTGGTGTTATCTTCACAGGTTACAACAACTCAATCCCAATATCAGACCAGATGAAACGACTATAATTCAAAAAAATCAAATTCTTGCCAAAAACGATACAATCAAATCTCTTTCTGATTTAGATGAGCTAAAACTAAAAATCGAAAACCCAAATACATTCAAAGATTTGCTATTCGATAGTAACAATAGGATAATAGTTGATACAGCGAAAAAGAATTATTCATTACGAGCCCTTTTGACTATGAATTGTGACAAAGCATATTCTGATGCTTATAGAACAATTGACTTAAGAAAAGACAGTATTAATTCGGCTTTCCTTCTGAATCTAAATACCGAAATGTCAGATATTTTTGCAACAAAAACGCCTAACAAGAAAGCAATTCTTGCTATTAATACATCATCATTTAAACAGGAAGTAAAAAAGATAAAGAAGCAAAATGTAAAAACAAAAACGACATTAACTATATACGATCATTTAAAATCTGAAATACTTATGGATAGTACGATTAACACGATCAATAAAACGCTATTATCCATACCAACTGTTAATATTAATTTTGAATCAGAGGACTCTGTCAATACAAATTATTACAATACATTTTGCCTATCACAATATGCCGACAAAGAGCTGAATTCACTTCGATACAGTGATTTATTATGCCCTTTAGCTTACCCATTACTATCAGACTCTTTAATTAAAATTTGCGAAACATCTATATATATAAAAATATCAGTAATAGAATTCTCACCATTAATATATAAGAAAGGATCCGCTAATGCTAATCGGATATATGTAAGTGTAACCGATTTGAAAACACGTGAAATCAAAACATTCCTTTTACAAGATTATTTAACGATTAACCGTAATTGGCAAACTACCTCAATCATAACATCTTTGAATGAAAATTTAAAGATGATGTCAAACTAAATGCAAAAGTTCATCGAATAAAATCTTTCAGAATAAAAGTAATGAAGCGTTTTTTTCAAATAATATTACTTATAACGTTATATACTAGTGCGTTTGCGCAGCGTAGTGATTTTCCGTTGTTGTATTCGTCGGGGAAATTGCCGTATGAGTTTATTTCGTCTCCTGAGAAAAGAGCAATGGAGAAAATAGTCAAATTGCAGAATAAAGGCCAGTTATTAACCCAGTTAGAAATAAATAGGATTTACTCTTCAGAATACGCTTTTTCATCATTCATAATGACTGGCAGAGTAACTGTCGGAGACTCAATAAGCAATCTAGCAAATCGCATACTTGATAAGCTTCTGAAAAACAATTCAGAATTGAGATCCAATTTCAGTATTTATCTATTAAGATCAACTGAGGCCAGAATATTCACTTTTAGAACGGGTAATATTTTATTAAGTAGTGGATTGGTTGCACGAATCACATCTGAGGCTCAGCTAGCCTATTTGATATCTCGGGAAATAATTCACTTCAGGGAAAACAATATTGATAATCAGTTCGATCGCACGGTACTTCAATCAAGTGAATATGTGAATTTGAATACTGCACTTTTTCAGCATTCAGAAAATGAGGAAAAAACGGCAGACAATCAAGCGATAAAAATTTATGTAGATGCTGGATATGATCCAAAGGAGGCGTTGACTGCATTGAATATGCTTAGATCTCCGCTGAACTGCTTCGACGGCCCTTCGTTTGATCTAGGAATATTTGAGCATGGCAGTTATTTTTTTCCCGAAGAATATTATTTAAAAGAATTAAATGCTTCCAATACACCAACCTATCAGGACAGCATACATCCCGTATTGGATGAAAGAATTAATCGGTTAAAATTATTGGTCGCCGATATTCAAACTACAGGAAACGAATACTTGCTTTGTCAACCAAAAGACTTTAAGCAATTACAATTACTGGCTCGTGAAGAAGTAATGCGTTTGTTTATTAACACCAAACAATATGAAAATGCTATTTATGCAGCTAGTGTTATTCTGAAAGAAAATCCTGAAAATATTTATGCTCAGCGTGCAATTGCAAATTCACTAAATCTTATTGCATTACATCGTACATATGAATTTCCCGAAAAGGAGCCAATCATTTTTATTATTGAAAATAAACCGCTGAAGAATAAACCCAATAATTATTTAAATACACCTTATGCTTTTACTCCGTGGGATAAATTATCAGGTGAAGCTCAACGTGTAGGTTATTTCACACAAAAGATAGCAATATGTGAACTTCTTATTCTTGCAATTGACTGGAACTGGAAATTATGCAAGCAAGAAGTAAATCCCGTGACTACATTTGAATATCAGCAAGTTGTACAGTTAATGTACATCCTAAAACATCAATACAATTATAAAATATCCGACTTTCCCAAATATCACTTTGCCCCTTATCCCAAAACAAGAATTGACACAAATTGGGTACCAACAAAAACAGCGGATAAGCTAATAAAACCGCAGGTATTTTCCATCGTTCCTTCTACTAAATTAAGTTTCAACAGTGATTTGAAGTTAGCTCCGGAGGCGAACAAACCAATAATAGAAACCCCTAATTCATTATCTCAACCTGTGCCGGCTACAAGCGATCAAGTGATAAAGCAACATAATCTTGAAAAACCATTTGAACCATCTAAGACTGATGGCATTTACTTTCAAGGCAAAATATGGAATGTTTATTCATCTTTATCCAGTCCAGTATTTCTAACATGCAATAAGCCCATCGTTACATGGCGAGGAGATCGTTCTGATACAAATATGATATACACCTATTTTTATCTTGACTTTGCATTTGTGGACTATCTCAAGGATTCTCTTTTTCTTCAAGCTTACAGGTACAGTAAATCGAATAGCAATCTTAAAGGAATGGAAGGACTTCCTGTAACTGCCAAAAGTAAATATGATGAAAGAAGCAGATACGGGCTTGGCAGCAATGCCATTCTTATTGATGAGGTATTTGTAGCATATATGATAGAATATCAGCGCACATTCACATATAATCTTGATCAAATAAAAACCGAAGTATTTAGCAGTTGGTACAACAATTTGCTTCAGGTGCAAAATAATTATAATGACACAACAGCAATATTGACCGACATTACATCATTAAGTTCACATGATACACGGGCTTATACAAGTTGGTGCATGGTTCAGTCATGGAAATCTGAACATGATTTACACGCCTCGTCTGGCATTTACATACCAGTTTATTCTTATAATGGTCTGGCTGATACAATTACAGAGAGATACAAGACTCCTTATATTATGTCTTGCTATGCTGTCAACTATAAGGAAAAGCGGATACGGGTACCACCATTATATGTTATTGGCATTCTTTTTCCAATTACAACAATTCCAAGCATTATTTATGGTGTGATTCCCAGAAATAGCTATGAGGTGAGTTACATCGCATATGATATAAAAACAGGTCAAGTTGCGTTGTACTATCATAAAGAAAAAGCGACATTGCTTAATGAAGCAAATGCTATTTATCATTACAATAAAGTTGTAAGAAAAATTAAAAATCCAATTAGTGAATGACATTGGCTGCTTATATACCTATCCAATAAATAGTAGGTATATTTATTACCGTGTCATCAATTTAACATGCACACCCACACTCAGAATAATATGTATTACACAAGGGTCTTACTTCTTTTAACTATTTTCCTTGGCGAAACTCTCCCCGCCCAAACCCTCTTCCACTCGCACGGTACACTGCCGGCGGGCTTAGTAGGAAAACCGGAAGATCGTGCCAAAAAGCAAATTGATGCCCGCAAGGCACAAGGCGATTTGCTGGATGAAGCGGAATCGGCTTTTATTTACCTGACGGAGTATTCGTTTGCCAGCTTTGCGGCTTCGGGGCGGTTGAGTACGGGCGATTCGGTGAGCAATTATGCCGAGCGCATTCTGGACAAGTTGCTTGCGAAAGATCCGAAGCTGCGGAAGAAAATTACTATTTACACCCTGCGCTCAACAGAAGTTAATGCGTTTATGATGGCTAACGGTGCGCTGTTGCTGAGCACCGGACTTATGGCGCATATCGAAAACGAAGCGCAGTTGGCTTTTATTCTTTCGCATGAGGTGGTTCACTTCCGTGAGCGCCACAACCTGCAAGGCTTCCGAAACCGCCAGCGTGCCGAAAATACTTACTTCGATCCGATGGCGGGCGTGCTCCGCTTTACACGCGAGCTCGAACTTGAAGCCGATGAAGAAGGCGTGAAAATTTTCCGCGCCTCAGGATATGCACTGCACGAAGGTTATGCTGCACTGAAACTGCTCGAACATCACGACTGGTCGTTTGGTCAGGTGCCCATGTACCCCACTTTCTTCGAGCATGGTGATTACCGGTTTCCGGAAAGCTATACACTCAACACCATTGCCGAAGTAGAAAAAGATGATGCCGAACGCGACGAATCGCGAAGCACGCACCCCGGACTCGACAAGCGTTTACGGGTTATTGCTCCGCTGCTGGGCGATACTGCAATGCGCACACCGCTGTACCAGATTTCGGAAAGCGGATTTCGCTATTTGCAAGACCTTTGCCGTCGCGAAGTCATTAACCTTTACCTCGAAGAACGCAATTATCCCGAAGCTATTTACGGCGCTTATGTATTGCTGCACAAAGACAGCACAGATATGTTTGCGCGCGAAGTAATCGGCAAATCGCTTTACAATCTGGCTATTTATTACAGCGAATCGGAGTTCTACCGGCTGCCGAAGATTTTCATTTACGAGCAAAGCAGTTTGTTTGAAAACAACGGTGATGATGAACCAGATTACACCATGCAAGGCCCCGAAGAAGTGCCCGGCGAATGTCAGCGGCTGGTGCATTTCTTTCATAAGCTTCACGGCTTTGAGTGGACAGTACTTGCACTCGACTGGAACTGGCAACTGAATGTGAGTAGCGGTTACGCAGAGGAAAACAACACCCGCTGCAGGAACCTGATGGAAATTCTGAAAGCCTGGCAATACCTTGATCCGCGCGATTTCAGCAGCAAAGCGTATTCGCCGTTTGATTCAACTCAAGCCGATGATTTTAAAAGTGTAAGCGACTTAACATCATCGCGCAAGTCTAAAGTTTCGTCATCCAAAATAAGTGAGAAAATAAGAGATCAGTACAAAGACAAACGTTTTTATACCCTCTCTGAATTTGAGGAATTCAGAGAGCGGCTTAAAGATGAGATTGAAGATGAAATTGCTGATCGTCAAAAAGAATTGTTGACCGACAAATCGTTGCTTGTGAAATACACCGGCAACAGTACTTCTGCCGATACTTCAGTAATCCCTGATCTTGTGTATTTCTACTACTGCTATGCATTTGTAGATTACATGAAAGCTGATGATAAATTCAACCTGAATTTTGAAGATGTGCGTGAAAGTCATCGTGCAAATCCTTATGAAGACTTCGATGTTGTTGCCCGTTCCAATACCGACAAATACAGCAGCAATGGCTTGGGTTCATCGCGCATTGCGGTAATGGATCCGCAGTTTTACTGGCTCAATGAAGTGAAACGCACCATGGAATTTGACTATGATCCAGCGAAGTCAGGAAAAATTGCACCGCAGCAAATGCGGGCTTTGGAAAGTGCGGGGAAAGCCATGCGCATGGAAATGCTGTACATGATGCCCGAACGTATGGACTCGCTTGATTCAGCCGATTATACCACTTACTGCATGCTTAAATCGTGGCTCAACGAGCGTGGCGATTTGGGCGGCAATGCATTGTCGGAAAACACCGCCTTCAACTCGCTCGGCGATTCTATTGCACAGCGCCTTGGCACGCCTTACGTAATGCTTAGTTATGCAACAAATAAACACGTTAAACGCGTGAGAAATCCTCCGATGTTCATATTTGGCTTGCTTGTTCCGTTTGTGAATGTTCCTGTCTTGATTTATGGCCTGATACCGAATAACAATACGCGCTTTACAACAATTGTATATGATTTGCGAACCGGTGAAACAGTAATGCTGTATCAGGAAATACTGAAATCCAAAACCTCTGAATTAAATATGACCTTGCATTTTAACTCGGTATTCAAAAAAGTAAAGCAACCGAAATCTGAGTAAAATCATCATACAACAATCACTCAAAAACAGCGTTACTGCAAAAGAAACGCTGTTTTTAAGTTTTTTAACGAATCGGAAGCTGAAGAACGCTAACAATTCGGGTTTGAAACGTATCTTTATTAAACGCTGCGCATTATTGATTGCAGTTACTTTCCCCTCTTCAGAACTATGAAAAAACTATTTCTTCTTTCGGGCTTATTTGCAGCTTTACTGATTTCGGCACAGCCGGCAGCCCCGGTGCGGGTTGGTCCTTTGCAGCCGGGCGGTAAACTTCCGCAGGTATTTACAACGCCCAGTTATGCGATTGTTGACAAAGAAGTGGAACGCCGCAAAGCCGCAGGTGATCCGATGGATAAAGGCGAAGAGGAATTTACACGTGAGGTAAGCTACTACTCTCAGCAACGTCTTATTTCCGGACTTATTCTCTACAATGATCCGATGAGTTTGTATGTGACCGAAGTAGCGCGTCACTTACTCAAAGACGATACAGCACTTTTCAATAAACTCCGGTTTTATGTTTATAAAACACCGGAACCGAATGCGTTTACTTCTGCCACCGGCTCAATAATGATTACAGTTGGTATGCTGGCGCAGATTGATAATGAAGCGCAATTAGCCTATATCCTTTCGCATGAAATTATGCACTTCAAACAGCAGCACATGCTGAAAGGATTCCGCAAACGCGAAAAACTAGAAGAGCAAACCGGCAATGCGCCCAGTTATACCTGGAGCCGCAGTTATTTCCAGTTTACACGCGAACATGAGCTGGAAGCCGATGAAATGGGCTTTGATCTCTACAGCAAATCAAACTACCGTGCGCATGAAGCATTACGCATGTTTGATGTGCTTGAGTATTCTGATCTTCCGTTTGATGATATGACGTTTGACACACTCTGGTTTAATCGCAACGACATGAAAGTGCCGGGCGGATATTTCAGAAAAGAAGTTGATCCGATTTATTCAGATGATAACTATGAAGACCGTAACAGCACACACCCTAATGTGCGGAAACGCCGCATGGCGCTTATTTCAGCAGTTGACAGTGTAAGCGAAGAAGGTCGTCAGCTTTATATTATTTCAAAAGAACGTTTTCTAAAATTCCGTGAGCGCAGTCGCTACGAAGTTTGTCGCCTGCACATGCTCGTGCGCGATTATCCTGAAGCTATTTACTGTGCTTACATGCTGCTGGAGAAACATCCTGATGATGCCTATCTGCATCAAATGGTTGGTTATGCGCTTTACAACCTGACTACCTACAGCCAAACCAAGAGCAGTGGCAATATGTTTTATGATCCTTCGGCAATGTTTTTCAACTACCGTGGCGGACGCTACTCACGCCTGAGTTCGGGCGGATTTTACCGTCTGCCTGATTGGGAAAAAATGACCGGACAGCAGCAGCAGTTGTTTCACCTGTTCAATAAATTAGAGCCTGATGAACTCACGGTATTAACGCTTACTTACAACTGGGATTTATATCGTGCTGATACAACCAATCAGTTTCAGCGCCAGCTTTGTGATAGTTTGTTCTCGATGCTTGTCTTTAAGCAAAATCTTCCGCGCAGCTTTTTCTCAACTACATCAGTTGAAATTGCCAAACAAAAACTTCGTGAAGATTCGATTCAGCGTGCAAAAGACATGGGCGAAACCGGCGATTCTAAATATTCCCGTCTCGATAAATTTAAACTGAGTTCGGAGAAAGAACGTTTCGTGAAATTTGCATTTGTCGATTTGCTTAAAGATTCTTTGTTTGTAGAGCGCTTCAACTATTACACCGCACAGCGCACATCGTTTGTTGATGGTGTTGATGAAAGTGAATGGCTGAGACGAAGAGGAATGAGCAAGAAAGAGCGAAAAGCAGAAGACGAGGCTGACGAAAACTCTGGCTTTGAAATCGACAAGGTGCTGATTGTTGCTCCCGAATACGAAAAGTATAATCAGAAAAAACGCGGAAAGCGAGAAATTGAGCAAGACTTCAAAGCCAGTGAAGACGGTGTACTTGAACTTTGCACAGTTATCCGCAGCGCTGCTTCGGCACAAGGTGTGCAGGCTACAATTCTCTCGCCGTTTGAAATGGATAGTTTAGACACTGATTCGTTTGCAGATATGGCTACGCTTAACGAATGGTTTTTTGAGCGTTTGCGTCATGGCAACAACCGCTACACACAAACACTGAACAACAAAAGAGAAACCGATTCAATTGCTCAGAAATACAATGTTCGCTACATTATGTTTACAGCAAACGAATCATCGAAACGCAAACGCATTCAGCGTCCGGTGCTTTACACTGTAACATGCGTTATTTTCCCGCCGGCACTTTACAAGCTTTTCATTCCGCAAGTACGCTACCAGTATGAAGTTGCGGTATTGGATCTGAAAACCGGCGAAGTAGTTTATGTTGATTACAGCATGAAACGTAAGGGCAAAGAAAAAGATCAGACTGAAAAATATTACAACGAGCTTTTCAAAAAGCTGAAAGCGAAAAAGCTTGAGAAACCGGCTACCGAAAAAGAAGCTGAAACGAAATAATGCCGATAAAAGATTTTGACCTTATTCGCAGCCGCTTCCGAAACAACCTGAAATCAGGAACTCCGGAAGCGGCTGTTGCTGTATTGTGCGATGAACTTGGACTCAGCTACAAACATGCTGTATTCATTGTAGCTCCTGAAATCCGCAATGCGTATGCAATTGCAAAAAGCTACAAGCCAATCGAAATCCAGCTTAGTCCCGAAATTTTAGCTGAGAATTTTGATTTCGGATTACTCACTCGCATTCTGGCGCACGAACTTTTGCATGTGGAACAACGCACACGTTTCTTCCCGATAAAGAGTCACGACGAGCGCGAATTTCTGGCGTATGCAGATACATTATTCCGCACCGACCTTCCGCCTATTGCCTCGAAATCGGTCAGGAAAATGTTTCTGGAAAAAGGATTGAGTTACTATCCGCGCTTACCGAAATGGAAGCAGTGGTGGTTTCGGAATATAAAAGCGGAGCTGGATAAATTAGCTGTGTAGGCGCAGCCTTCGACAGCCTTCGACAAGCTCAGGCTGCGAGGCTGCGGGGTTGGGTTAAGGCTGTGGGGGCAATTTAGACACAGCCTTCGACAGGCTCAGGCTGCGGAATTGGGGTTAAGGCTGCGGGATTGGGGGGTAAGGCTGCGGGGGATAGATAATCCAACCCATTCATTTTGGATCACCGGGACCAAAATAACTTACTCCTGCAAAAGCAAATGACTTTTTAATAAGTTCATACTTCCCTTCACAAAAGCTACCCCATGTTGAGTCAGGAAGGTTACTTCTGTATCCATTACATTCAAAACATAACTCTAAATAATACTTTACTTTTTTATCTTTTGTAAGAAAAACGATTGCGTGTCTTGGTTCATAACATCCAAGTTCCACTTTACTAAATAATTGTGTTTGGGGTGAATAATTGTAATTAAATAATACGTTCGTAAGTGAATCTATTTGCTCCTGCTGAAGAACAATATTGTCAGTAAACAAAGCTGTTCTTAGCAAGGAATCTTTATCGAATGGCAACTGCTCATAATTTTTGACAAAGGATACAATTCTGATTTCCGGAACTGCTTGAAAAGGAAACTTCTTCCTTCTATCTTCAGCAGAAAGATTTCCATTTAGATAACATTGCGGATCACTATTCAGTGAGTCAGTAAATAAGGGGGCACCACTCGACTTTCGAGGCTGACAACTTATCAATAATGCAAATAAAACAATCGGAATTATTCCGTAAATCGCTGATACTTTCATAGCTACGATTTAAAAGTTCTAAGTATTATTTGCTCTGCTGCCATTCGTTATCTTTAGC
>JBKDHA010000023.1:0-66723 GCA_046335555.1 Bacteroidota bacterium | reverse complement strand
ACTTTAAAGTGATATTCTTGCTCATTGCCCACCACATAAACAAGTTTCTCAAACGGAAACTCGTTGTGGCGCTCGGCTGCAGTGCCCAAATCCTGAGTCATGTAAACCGAAGTTCCGTCGCTGCGGAGCAATACTTTCTGGTCGAGGCCGTCGGCAGTAAGGTCAATAATTACCGCACCGTCGGGACGTTTTTCAAGTACACCACTGGCTAATCCTTTCTCCACAATTGATTTGCCGAGGAGATAGGTATTTGATTCGTAATAGATTTTATCAAACGAAACACCGAGTTTTTTATAGGTAGTTGCAAAACCATCATACACCCAGCCGTTCATGGTTTTCCAAAGTGTAATTACCTCATCATCGCCGGCTTCCCATTTGCGGAGCATTTCCTGTGCTTCCTGCATAACAGGAACAGTTTTCTTGGCTTCTTCTTCTGCTTGTCCGGCAGCAACTGCTTCGGCTACTTGTTCTTTCAGCAGTTTATCGAACTCCACATAGTATTTTCCAACTAAGTGATCGCCTTTCATTCCGCTGCTTTGAGGTGTTTCGCCGTTGCCCCGTTTCTGCCAGGCTAGCATGCTTTTGCAAATATGGATGCCGCGATCATTAACAAGGTTAACCATCACCACTTTGTAGCCACAGGCTTTGAGAATCTGACTTACAGAGAAGCCAAGCAGGTTATTGCGGACGTGTCCGAGGTGCAGCGGTTTGTTCGTATTGGGCGAACTGTATTCGACCATCACCATCGGACTTGCATCTGTTGCAAGCTGTATTCCGAAGTTCGTATCGGCAGCAAGAGCAGTAAACTCCTTGCTCCAGAAAGCATCGCCGATAACGAGATTGAGGAAACCTTTAACCACATTGAAGCGAATAACTTCGGGCAATTTCGCCTGAAGATATTCACCAATTAACTGTGCCGTTTGCTCCGGGCCTTTTCCTGCCAGCTTCACATAAGGAAATACCACCAGCGTCACATCACCTTCAAACAACGGATTTGTTCGCTGAAAAGTAACTGACTCGGGTGTAATCGTGGCTGAAAACAATTCGGCAACAGCATTGGCAACTGGTGCACGGAGCAATTCTTCGGTGGTTAACATATAAGGTATGTGGAAATGTAACTTGATTTAATGGTGATGGATAATCAGGTAAGCTGGCGGATTACTTTCTGCAAAATTTCGAAGGTATTCTCAGCCATCAGGTTTTCTTTATCCAGTGTAGGATTCACTTCTGTGATCTCCAGACAAATCACTTTTTCATTCTGTACAAGGCGCACCAGCAATGAACCGGCTTCTTTTTCTGTAATGCCGTTGGGTACAGGAGTACCTGTTCCGCGTGAGATGTTAGAATCCATACTGTCCACATCAAAAGAGATGTAGATATGTGTACATTCCTTGAGGTATGCCAATGTATCGCGGGCAATGCGCTCTACACCGTTGTGCCTGATATCATCAGTTGTAAAGTGTTTGATCTTCTTGCTACGCATAAGAGCCGTTTCTTCCGGTTCTACATCGCGTACACCAATGTAAACCAGATCTTCGTAGCGAATATTAGCACCATTGCCGCCAATGCTTTTGAGTTTATTCCAGCTGTCGGCAGTCTCTTTATCTACTTTATTGATCTGATTACTCTTGTTGTCTTCACCAAGTGCAACCGCCAGCGGCATGCCGTGCATGTTGCCCGAAGGTGTTGTGTAAGGCGAGTGAAGATCAGCATGCGCATCAATCCAGATCACTCCGATGCGGGTATTTTTTGGCGGAAGAGCCATGCGTACACCCGCAATAGAACCAGCAGCTGTACTGTGATCGCCGGCCAGAATAATGGGGAATGAATTGCCTTTTATGGCTTTCATTACCTCACTTGAGAGACGTTCGTAGATGGAAATCAGTCCTTTAATGCGGCGGGCAAAAATGCTTCCCGGAGGCTCAAACAGCATCTGGTTCTCATTTTTGACCTCTACAATCTCATGTTCATTAAAGATATCGCCGCCCATATCTAATGCTGCAATCTTAATGGCATCGGGGCCGAGACTAGCGCCGCGGGTACCAGCACCAATTTCAGACTTGATTTCAATAAACTTTACTTTTTTAACTGATCTCATATTTTGGCAGTTAATTTGTTATAGAGCAATCCGAGTTACTTACATTTGCACTTGGAACACCTATCCAAGTCAGTTACTTAACAATTTATTTACCTATCCGCAATGGAAAACACCTACAAAGATCTAATCGAACAAACGTTCAATTTCCCACAGGAAGGATTCCACGTCACAGACAATGAACTGCATTTCAATGATATACCTTTGATGGACATTATCAAGAAATATGGTACACCATTGAAAATAACCTACCTGCCAAAAATAGGGCATCAAATACAAAAGGCAAAGCGTCTTTTCAATGTAGCCATGGCAAAGGTCGATTACAAAGGTAGTTATACGTATTGTTATTGCACCAAAAGCTCTCACTTTTCATTTGTACTCGATGAAGTGCTGAAAAATGATGTGCATATCGAGACTTCATCTACTTATGATATTTACATTATCCGCCAGCTGATCAAAGAAGGCAAGATTGATAAAAACAAGTTCATTGTAAGCAATGGTTACAAGCGAGAAGAATATTTAAGCCTGATTACCGAGTTGTCGAACGATGGCTACAATACCATTCCGGTACTTGATCATAAAAGTGAAATCGACTACTATGCCGCAAACGTAAAAGTGGCTAAGCAAAAAGTAGGTATTCGTATTGCATCTGAAGAAGAACCAAACTTCCAGTTTTATACTTCCCGGCTTGGCATCCGCCATGTTGACATCGTGGATTTTTACAAAGAAAAAATTGCCACCAATCCGAAGTTTGAACTGAAGATGCTCCACTTCTTCATCAATACCGGAATCAAAGACACTATTTATTACTGGACAGAGTTGGCAAAATGCCTCAAGGTCTATTATGATTTACGCCGTATTTGCCCGACGCTTGACTCGCTGAATATTGGAGGCGGAATGCCGATTAAAAACTCACTTAGTTTTGAATACGACTATGAGTATATGATTGAAGAAATCATTAGTCAGATCAAAAGCTATTGTGATAATTATGAAATTCCGGAACCCAATATCTTTACTGAATTTGGGTCATTTACAGTTAGCGAAAGCGGTGCTGCCCTTTATTCAATTATAGATCAGAAGTTGCAGAATGATCGTGAGTTATGGTACATGATCGACAGTTCATTCATCACTACACTCCCTGATACATGGGGAATAAATCAGCGTTTTATTCTCCTTGCTATCAATAATTGGGATAAGGAATATCAGCCAGTAAACCTCGGAGGTATAACTTGCGACAGTATGGATTACTATAATACTGAAGCTCATGCAAACAATGTGTTTTTACCCAGAGTTGCTCCGTCGGAAAAGGGATCACAGTACATTGGCTTTTTTCATACCGGCGCTTATCAGGAATCGCTGGGCGGTTACGGCGGAATTCAGCACTGTTTGATTCCTGCTCCGAAGCATGTTCTTATTGATCGTGATGAAGACGGAGAAATTGTAACGCGACTCTTCGCAAAAGAACAGAGTTATAAATCGATGCTGAAAACGTTAGGATACTAAGTGAACTTAATTAATAAATGTAAGCCCGCTTTCCTTTCCGGAAGCGGGCTTGCTTTTTTAGTAGCGGGAACAGATTTCAAATCACTTGCAAGATTAAAATTTATAGTTACCTTGCCACTAACAAACACCTGACCGACCCTGTTACTGATGTTCGCCCGCTTATCAATGCATCTGTTTCGTTTAACTGTTTTTACAGCAGTGTTTGTTGCAGCATCCTGCTCGAATGATGCAACTACCGATAAAATTTCTGAAGGTATTATTGAATTTAAAGCTACACCAGTAAATCCGAAATCATCAATGAGTATGATGTTTCCGGATAAAATGACGGTGAAGTTTAACAGTAACTACACGCTTGCCGAACTCGAAGCAGGTGTTGGTGCTATGCACATCGGTTTTCTCTCAGATTACAAGAACAAAACATTCACCAACATGGTGAGTTTTTTGGATAAACGCGCCGCTGTACTTGACTCGGCAGCTATAAAACAACGCAATTATTACCTGCCCGATTATACCGTTACCGAAACCAAGGAACAAAAGAAAATTGCAGGTTATAACTGCCAAAAAGCTATTCTTAAATTTACCGACGGAAGTCCTGATCTGGAAGTTTGGTACACTAAAGATCTGAACATCATTAACCCGAACTGGAGTAATGCGTATTATAAAATTGATGGTGTATTGATGGACTACAAACTCAAAAAGTTTGGACTCGAATTACATTTTACAGCAAGCACAGTGCAGCAAGCCAAAATAGATTCAACCGTTTTCGCAGTTCCTGCCGAATACAAGATTATTTCGGAAGATGAACTTGACCAGCGTTTACAAGGCTTTTTCTGAGCCACTTTTCTAACTGCTTACAGACGCATTCACCCTGTATTTCCTGCCATTGGTCACTATTTTGACCTCCCGGCGTGCCTCAAAAATATTATCTTTACCGCATACCGATTCACGAAAAGAAACTGCGTATGCTTCAGCGAATTTTCGCCATTTTGTTGCTGTTTACTACTGCAACCGTTTCAGCTCAGTATGCTGATATTCCCTACCGTTCACGCTCAAATCCAAATTACTGGAAAAACAGGGCACCCTATCAGGGCTACTGGCAGCAGGATGTGCATTACCGCATCAAAGCCAGTGTTGATGATGCAACAGACATAATCAACGCATCACAGGAGCTCACCTACTGGAACAACTCGCCCGATACGCTTGGGTTCGTGTATTTCCATTTGTACCAAAATGCTTTTCAGCCCGGTTCTTACACCGATGATCTTCACCGCAACAATGATTTTCCGGTGAAATACGGACAATACGAAAAGCAAGGTCTCGGCACTGTAGTTTCTAACATTAAAGTTGACGGGCAGGATGTTCGTACAGAACTCGATAACACGATTCTGAAAGTATGGCTGCCCAAGCCGCTGCGTCCGGGTTTTGCCGTTCGGTTTACAATGGATTTTAAAACTTACTTCGATAACGGAGGCAATATCCGCCGCCGAATGAAGATGTACAAAGAGTTCGGAAACAAGCATTACGACGGCGTGCATTGGTATCCGCGCATTTCGGTGTATGACCGGAAAATGGGCTGGGATACCGATCAGCATTTAACGCGGGAGTTTTATGGCGACTTCGGCGTGTTTGATGTGGAACTCACTTTTGCCAATCAGTTTGTGATGGATGCCACAGGCGAATTGGTAAACGAAGCCGAAGTACTTCCTGCCGATCTCCGCCAGAAATTAGACATTGCCAACTTCGCAAAAAAGCCTTGGGGAACTCAGCCTTCGACAGTAATTGCCAGCGACGGATCTACAAAAACATGGAAGTTTCATGCCGAAAATGTGCATGATTTTGCATGGACTGCCGATCCCTCCTACCGTATCGGAGAAGTAAAGTGGAATGGCATTCGCTGCATTGCATTGGCTCAGGAACAGCACTGCTCGGGCTGGCAGGATGCGGCGGCTTTTACCGCAAAAGTGATTGAAACCTACTCTACCGATTTCGGTATGTATGCCTACCCGAAAATGATTGTAGCCGATGCCCGCGACGGCATGGAATATCCGATGCTCACACTCGACGGCGGCCGCGCTCCCGATTACTACGATCTCATTGCACACGAAGTTGGTCACAACTGGTTCTTCGGCATGGTGGGCAGCAATGAAACCTACCGCGCCATGCTCGACGAAGGTTTTACGCAATTCCTTACCGCCTGGGCCTACCGCAAACTCAAAGGCGAAACCCGTGTCGAGTGGCCTTACCGCTCAAAATATGCCGAACGCTTCCGCGAACCCGACCTGATCATGGAAAGCGAAATCATGCTAGGCTACACCATAGACGCAGTGCGCGGTGAAGAGGCTATCCTCGAAACACACTCAGATCATTTCGGAGGTGCTTTGCGTCATGGCGGAGGCTACAGACAGGTGTATATGAAAACAGCAACCATGCTGTACAATTTGCAATATGTGTTGGGCGATGAACTGTTTCTAAAATCAATTCAGCATTATTTCAATCAGTGGAAATTCGGACATCCTTACGTTGAAGATTTCAGAAACTCTGTAATTCAATACACACATGTTGACCTGAACTGGTTTTTTGATCAATGGCTGAACACTTCACAAACCATCGACTACGGAGTAGAAGGCATCAAGCGTGGCGATTCGGCAAGCACCTATTTGATTACATTTAAACGCTACGGCATGCAAATGCCGCTCGATTTTACTGTTCGCTCAAACGAAGGCAGAGAATACAACTATCACATTCCGAATACATGGTTTGTGAAACAAACAACAGCAACTGTGCTGCCGCGATGGATCGGCTGGGATAATATCGAAAAAACCTATCAGGCCAGAGTAGTAATTCCTTCAGGCATTGCAGAAGTGTTTATCGACACTACACACCGAATGGCTGATGTGAATATGCTAAACAACAGCAGCAAACTTCCGGTTGATTTCCGTTTCGATTCTAAAATTGCAAACTCACCTTCGCGGATGGCTTATTCACTCCGCGCCCGACCTGATTTTTGGTACAATGGTTACGACGGTATGAAAGCCGGCTTCTTTCTCGGCGGGCATTACCTGAACACACGTCATGTTTTCGACCTCTGGTTTCATTACAATACAGGTATAGGTCAAAGCCAGTTGCCGGAAGGAGCTGCGTTCAATGAGTTTGATCAGTTTTCAGTTCAGCTCAACTATCGCACGCCGCTTCCGAAGTTGGTGAAGAACTCTGCTTTCTTTTTCACAGGCCGACATCTCGATGGTTTGAATCTTGTGAACACTGGACTTGAATTGCAAAGCAAAAACCTGAAACACAAATTTACTGTTGCATTCAAAATGCTGCACCGTGCCGATTCATCGGATCTCAACTACCTTGTTTATCCCGGCGAGTGGACACCTGATAAGTTTAACAACAGCATCAATCTCGGTTACGAGCATCCTTACAGCTACAAGCGCGGCAATGGTGTTATTCAGCTTAATCTGCGTTCAACAGCCATCGGCAGCGATTACGACTACCAGTATGCACAACTGAATGTGGTTAACCGTAATGATCTCGGTAAAATCAACATCAACACCCGTTTGTTTGCACAGGCCGGAACCGGATTAAACTGGGCAACAGAGTCGATGCTGTTTTTATCAGGAGCAAATCCTGAGCAGTTGATGGAAAGCAAGTACACCCGCTCGATAGGTCTTTTCCCCACTACATGGGCAGAATTCGGTAACGATGTAAATCACTTCCATGCGGGCGGCGGATTGAATTTGCGCGGCTATTCAGGCTATGTAACACCGCATGCCGATTGGTATGGCGATTTGCGTAACGTATATAAAGGCACAACCGGTGCTGCATTCAACATGGAATTGGAATTCCAGGAGTTGTTTGGATTTATCGGCCGGGCCATGCCGCGGGTACGCAATGTAATTGGTTTGCAGAGTTACCTGTTTGGCGATATCGGCATCATTAATTTCAACTATGCAAATGAATCGCTTGCAATGGCTGATTTCCGTGCCGATGCAGGTGTAGGATTTGCATTAACGATTAAGCGATTCCCCCCGCTTCAAACAGTAAAGCCGCTCACATTACGTTTCGATATTCCGCTGTTCCTCAATCGTACTCCATTTGTATCGCCTGATTATATTCAGATGCGTTGGGTAGTTGGTGTGAGCAGAGCGTTTTAATTCTGATCTGATTGTAAAGAAAACAGCCGCACTGAATGTTCAGTGCGGCTGTTTTGTGTTTGACTATTTGTAATTATTATCAGCTTTTTAGCAACTCAACAATTTTTCCTGTTAATGCCTTCCGGGAATATGCTTCGACACCTGAAACTGAGTTAGTTGTTAATGTCCCTGCACGATATGCTCGATGTAATTCAAGCAAGTTGTTGCGAAGTTCATTTTCATCATCAAAATCGCTAATGCGGCCACCGGAAGTTTCTTTCAGTAAATGAGCCAGATCACCATCTGGCGGACCAATGGCTAAAACCGGATTGCCGGTTGACATATATTCAAATACTTTTCCGGTAAGAATGCCTTTTGCATTTCGGGTACGGTTTATCAGCAGCAACAGCACACGCGAACTGTTGGTTATTTTCATTACTTCCGCATGCGGCAGGTAGTCGATTTTGATAAGATATTTGTCTAAGCCCGCATTCTGAATTGATTCCCGGACTTCTGCATCAACTTGACCAACTAGTTTTAGCTCAAAGTCGGAAGCAAATTCTTCATTTTCTGAAACAAGTTTCCGCAGCACATTCCAGAGCATCTGCGGATTGCGAGAAGCATTGAGCGTACCGATATGTGCAAGCGAAAATTTCGAATCGCGTTCTGTGTTTTGTGCAGCAGTATCGGCATGATCGTAACCATTGTGCACCACTTTAAATTTATCGGGAAGCAGTTGGCCGGGATGTTTATTTTTCCAGAGTTCCTTAAACTCTTCATTCATCGTATGTCCAACACTCACTACAACATCTGCATGTGTAAGCACAGATGCTTCCAAACGGTGATGCTTTCTGTCGGCCAATACAGTCAGCATGAGCTGATCATAAAAATCAATATTGGTCCAGGGATCACGAAAATCGGCCAGCCATTTAATTGCCGGAAATTTCTTTTTTACACCCAGCGCAATCAGGTGCATGCTGTGCGGAGGGCCTGTAGAAACAATGGCATCAACATGATTTGCACTGAGCCATTGATTGAGATACTTTACCGAAGGCCGGATCCAAAACCGGCGGGCATCCGGAATAAAGAAATTTCCCCGCACCCAGCGCGATAGTTTCTCGGTGAATGAAACCTGCTTTTTTTCGGATGCAAAACCAGCTCCAAGTTTATCAGTTTTCTTGCGCCCGGTAAATTTACGGTAGGCCGCGTAAGGCTCTGTTATTGGCTGCCGGAGAATTGTAATGCCCTCCGGAATATCTTTTTCAAGTGATTTATCGATTGCCGGGTACTCCGGATTTTCTGGAGTGTAGATAATCGGTTCCCAGCCAAAATCGCGCAAGTACTTTGTAAACTTCAGCCAACGCTGCACACCCGAACCACCTGATGGCGGCCAGTAATAGGTAATAATAAGAACACGAGGTTTGGTTGTGGCTGACATAAGCAATTGGAATGCCCGAAATTAATGAAACTACTTGTGCTTTTGCGCTTATTGATTTAGTTTTGCATGGTAATCATTACCCCTATTCATGAAAAAGATATTTGTTATAACCCTTGCAGTGAGCATTGCTGCTACAGGACAAGCCCAACAACAAACAACTTGCTTTCAGCCTGACCCAACTACGGCAGTTGATGCATCTTTGGGCTATCATGATAATTTTAATACCTCTGTCAACAATTACGGTACCGACATTTATCTTAAAGCCTTTTGTATGCCCGGTGCATCAGGGGGGCAAAACACTAATCGTGCGTTGCTGAATTTTGATCTCAGTACCTATCCTTCAAACGCTGTTTTGCTCAGCGCCGATCTTTACCTTTATTCATCAGGATACATTAACAACCTTTTGCCCGGCCATTTTGGAGCAAATGCAGCATACATCCGCCGCGTAACCGGAAACTGGACTGAAAACAGTGTTACCTGGAATTCACAACCAGCCACAACAACACTTAATCAGGTATTGATTCCTGCAACGACATCATCTACACAAGATTTTCAGATTGATGTAACTGCATTGGTTGAGGACATTCTACTCAATCCTTCAACATCTTATGGTTTTCTGCTTGGCTTGCAAACCGAAAATCCGAATAATGCCGCTGCACTTGCTTTTCTCAGCAGCGATAACACTACTGACCCAACACGCTGGCCAAAGCTTTGTTTGACATACAAAGGAGAAACCGGAATTGAAGACACAGTAATTACTTTGCAGCCACAAACTCCGGTAGTTTATCCGAATCCTACAGCAACAAGCATTAATGTTATCAGTCCGTTGTTTGATGATAACAGCGAATACACAATTACAATTTACAACCTCTCAGGCGCAGTTGTTGATCAAAAGAGTAATTCCAAATCGAACGGACAAAAATTTGAACTTGATGTTTCAGCACTGCCGGCGGGTACGTATTTTGCTGAATTCTTTGATAACAGAAAAAAAATACAACTTCAGTTTGTCAAAACAGATTAGTACTCAGCGCTTACCGACCAGAATTTTATAGAGTCTGATATTCCTGATTTCCTTGATAAAAAACAAAACAGTTAAGGCCAATAAAGCAAGGCATTGCACTAACACCCACTTATAATCAGTAAGATTAAACTTTAGGAATACCCAGCAAGTTACTGTAGCAATTGTTGGATAAATTATCTGCTGCATTACATTCACTTTTACAGTATAGTGCTTTTTCATCATTAGCCAGAATACCAGGCTGCTTATCATTTTCCCAAGAATAAAAGCCCAAACAGCTCCCTGAATTCCGAGAAAACCAATAAGCGGAACAGATAAAATGATTTGGATACCGGCAGACATTGCCAGATTAAGCGGTAATAAACGTGTAAGTTTCAAATACATTAGCGGAGCGTGATAATTATAAAATAATATCCGATACAGGAAGCCGGCCGAAAGCAAGGGCAAATATTGCAGCGCATCAATAAATAGTTGCTTATGAATAAACCAGTTGGCAAGAATAGGTATCGAAACCATTGTAAAAAGTATGGCTGCAAATGTGATGGCCATTAAGCCATAGAAATATTGTCCAACCCGATAAACAAAAACATCTTCACCTAATTCATCTCTTCTTTTAAATAAAGAAAATATTTTAGGATAGATTACTGTAGCCAGCGTTCCCAGCACAACTTCAATACCTACTGTACATTTGAGCACAAAATCAAAAATACCAACCTGATCAAGCGACAAAAAATGCTGAATGATAAACCGATCAGAATAAGAAGCCAGCCATGTGAAAAGTAAAAACAAAATAAGTGGCCATGAATATTTAAAAATTGCTTTTTTCTCGGTTGAATCAAATCTCCAACCAATATTTTTTGTCATGTAAAAAATTGCTATCAGGAAAATCAAAACACCAGATAAAAATCGACCAAGCAAAGGCCCCATTAAATCATTTTTAAAATAATAAAGTCCCCAAACGGAGATGGCCATTGTAGCAATAAAGTTGAACAAATTGGCTAAAAAATATTGTTGTGGTTTCTGCTCATACATCAGCAGATACGTGTATTGTTTAAATGCGGCATTAAACAATGAAGTAAGAATAGACATCCATATAAATGGAAAGAACTGCAGTTCCAATGCGCTTTCAATAGCACGACCAAAAAACAATTGAACTAAACCTACTCCAATAAAAACAAACACGGCAAACCTTAAACCGTAAATATTGTTTGTGCTTATCTTCAGTTTTTTCAGGTCTTGATTATCCGAATATTCAACAGCCTCAACAGCCGTTTTTTGTTCGGTTGAAAATAAAATGATGCCTTGAAAAAATAAGGTTATAGCAAAGTACAATGAAAACTTGCCAAACAAATTTTCATCTAAGTACTCAATGTAAAAAGGAAGAAGCAGAATTCCTGAAAGCAGAGGAAATGCGCCTGCAATTGTAAATATTAGTGTGCTCTTAAATAAATTCTTCCTGAGCATAAATTACTTGTTATCAGAGATCAGGAATTCGGAAATAATATGTTTTTTCTCAGCAGGGACAAGGTAGAAATCAATAGATATTTTATCCTGCGAAAGTGTTTTTACTTCTTTCAACCCTTCATTGGTGGTTAGAAAAAACAAGTAGTTGTGCGGCGAAACGATTGCTTCAATTTCTCGTTCAATCATGTCTTTAATTATTTCGCATTGAATAATCGGCCGATGTGTTTTTAAAACTTCTTCTGCACCTTTGAGGACAAAATGCTCATGTGCTTCTGTATCTAATTTAATCAAGTCGATTTTTTGCCCGGGATAATGCGTGTTTACAAATAAGTCGAGCGTTGTAACTTTCACATTAAATTTCTGCCTTGACCGACTTCCTGAATGCTGTAAACTTAAACCTCCGTCGCCTGTTAGCTGAGCCATATCAGGAAACTTTGGATTAGAAATCGAATAGAACTCTGCTTCGCCTTCGCTGTCTGATAATGCAATCTGGCAGGGTGTGATATTTTCAAAGTTATTCAGCGCAATATTCTGTTTCAGAAAATCATAAATAGGTGCCATTGGTTCAAATGCACATATTCTTAATTTTTTTTGAGTAAGAGAAGATGCCAGCAACGAATAATATCCAATATTAGAACCAATATCAAAAAACAAAGATGACTTCTTTGCCAGTTTAATAAACACCCGAGCAGCATTATACTCAAATCCTTCAATACCTTTCCAGAACAGAATCCTTGTAACACCGTTCGTTGGATTCGTTTTCATCTTAAAGGATGGAATTTCTGCATTTCCCAAACTGATAATTCCAGTGACCGGGAAATGATACTTAGCGGGAATAATTGCTACAAAAGGTTTAGAAATTGTCCGAAGCAGTTTATTACAACCCGGATGATAGAGGATTTTATGATAAAAAGCCATTGATCGATAATTATTTGGATATTGTTCCAAAAACATCTCAAATATACTGATTCCCATAGTATTCATGATGTTTTGAGCAGATCTGCGGCTCTGATATTGATAGCGGCTGTGACACGCATATAATTTCTATTTTTGCAACAAAATTATTAAATGGGCCTCAAAGCATTTATTTCCAAACTTATTCCTACTCCACTGATGGATCGCTACGTTAGGTTTAAACGCAGGATCAGGTGGAAGAACAAATCTCACGAAGAGATTTTTTCAACTATAGCTCGCGAAAACTATTGGAAAGGCAAAGAGTCGGTTTCCGGTGTCGGATCTGATGAATCTCAGACAAAGCAACTAATTGCACTTGTCGAAAATATTATTTCTAACTACAACCCTCATTCCTTTCTCGATCTGCCCTGCGGAGATTTCTATTGGATGAAGAAAGTAAACTTTGCCAACTGCAACTACACTGGTTGTGATATTGTAGAAGATATTATCGCAAAGAATACAGAAACCTATTCATCAGAAAAAAGAAATTTCAAACGCGTCAACCTGATCAACGATCAACTGCCTGATGCAGATATTTTATTTTGTCGCGATTGTTTGGTGCATTTTTCTGAAAATGATATTTATAAAGCATTGCGGAATATTTGCAATTCAAATATCAAATATCTCGTCACTACAACATTTACAGCTACTACTAAAAACAATGATATTGTTACAGGTCACTGGCGCAAAATAAATTTACAGGCAGCACCTTTCAATTTCCCGAAACCATTAGAACTTATTGCTGAGTTCAGACCCGAAGACCTTACCGAAGAAACAATTCCATTTAAAGACAAATCTCTTGGTATTTGGTCTGTAGATCAAATACGAAACCTGATTCCTGCAAATGCCTGATGCCCGCGTTTTATTCCTTACCTGTTGGTATCCCAATTCTAAAAATCCGGGTAAAGGAATTTTTGTACGTAATCATGCAATTGCTATTAAGAATTATACACCTGCAATATTAGTCGTAAGTGTAGATGTTGAACATGGATCCGGTTTACTTCGTTATTCATGGACAGAGGGAAAAGATGAACATGGTATTGATACACTAACGCTATCAATTGAGTCCAGATTTTACAAATTAGTGTATGCACTCATACCATTAATGCGAGTAATTTATCGCAATTCAATTCTCCGTAAAACAGCAGGTTTTAAGCCTACAATTATTCATTCTAATGTAATTGCTCCGGCCGGAATTTTGGGTTACAGCATTGCCTCAAAACTCAATATTCCGCATATCATTACTGAGCACTGGTCGAAGATTGATAAATTCATGAAAAAGAATTTATCATCAGGTATTGCCAAAATGGCTTACAAAAAAGCATTTGCTATTACCGCTGTTTCCGAGTTTCTTGGAAAGAATATTCGCCGTTATGCGCCTGATGCTAATATAATTACTGTTGCAAATACGGTTGATACAGAAGTCTATCGCACAAAACAAAATAGAGCTAGGCTTCCTGATGAACCGATTGTATTTACAGCTGTTGCAAGCTGGAAACTTCCAAAACGTCCTGATCTTTTTATCGAAGCTTTAGAGCAAATTGCCCGCAGCGGAAAAAATATTGTTCTTAATATGATTGGCAATGGCCCTCAGGCTGAGCAACTCAAAAAACGGCAATATTCTTTTACAATTAACTGGTTGGGCTATTTAAAGGCAGAAGCAATCGCGGAGGTACTATATAAGAGCAATTATTTTTTGCATGCTTCAGAAGTCGAAACTTTTTCAGTAGTCGTTGCTGAAGCTCTTAGTACAGGAACACCGGCAGTTGTATCTGCTACCGGTGCTTTACCGGAGTTCGTTCAGCCGGGAGTCTGCCTTTCTGCCGAAAATACAATACAAGACTGGACGCAAAAAATTGAGCAGATTATTTCAACTTCGTTTGACCCGAATGTTGTCGCTGCATCGGTAACCAGTAAAGTCAATTCGACAGAAATAGGTAAACGCTTTGCTGCAATTTACCTCAAGGCATTAAGCAACAGAGCCTAAGCCGCCTTAACTGTCTCAGCGTTATTTTTCCGCTTCTTCCGGATTTCCCAGCCAATTACGCCAGCCAACAGAAGAAGCAATACGATTGATCCAATTCTCGAAATCGATTCGCCTTTTGCATAGAACTCCGGCTCGAAACGGAATTCAATTTGATGCTTACCGGCAGGAATACGCATTGCGCGAAGAACATAATCGGCACGGAAATGCTCAACAGGTTTGCCGTCGATATAAGCATTCCAGCCATTAGGATAGTAAATCTCCGAAAACACTGCCAATTGCTCTTTAGCAGAATTGCTTTCGTAGTTGAGCTTGTTAGCCTGATAAGCTGTGAGTTTAATTGTTGCCGCCGAATCAACTGAAGGTGTAAAACCGCTTAGTTGTTTTTCGAAACGCTTATCAACAACAGCGGTGGTTTTCGGATTGAAATTCTGAACTGCAACCATCTCGCTGTCGGCATTGGCAACTTGCTTGATATTACTAACAAACCAGGCATTTCCGCAGGCATTTTGGTTACGTATCACTCCGCCTTCCGGTGAGTAGATCAGATAGCGGGTATTCATCATATTTAATGTTGCTGCCGATGACAAAATTGCTTGCATGGCCGAATCACTCTGTGCCTTTGATGCCTGTGATCGGAACTCATTAATATCAGCTTCCATTGCCCAATCATACAACTCCTGATAACGTTTGAGTTTGGCTCCGTGATAACCGCCAACTGATTTATGATAATAAGATGTAGTTGCATCATTCCATGTGCTTACCGAAAGATTAAGCACACGGTAGCTGGGGTCTTTATCCTGCAGAATCAGTTCATCAGACTGTGATGGCGAATAGTTTGGCTCTTTGGAAGAGCGCTTTTCGAAATGGCCGCCTTTATCACTCAGATAGCGTTTAGAAACCGGAGCCATGTCAAAAGCAAACAGTACGAGCATGCCGCCGGCAAAGAAATAAACGCTGTAACGGTAACGTGCAAAAGTAAACACCAGTGCTGCTGCAAGCAGAATGAAAAGTGTTGAGCGCATAGCATCCGATGAAACA
The DNA here is from genome assembly GCA_046335555.1 of Bacteroidota bacterium. Taxonomy (GTDB): domain Bacteria; phylum Bacteroidota; class Bacteroidia; order Palsa-965; family Palsa-965. The sequence goes on along the minus strand of JBKDHA010000023.1, from coordinate 51,090 downwards.
ATAGAAAGGCGTACTTCCTCCAATCCGTCGAGCAGGGGCTGCGCACTGCCGGCCGACATTCCTTCTTTTACATAGGATTGCTGAACTTGTGCCACTTCACGATCGCTAACCGCAGTTACAAACGAAGAAGGCATGATAGCAACAAGAAATGTAATACCACCTGTTATACCGAGTGCAATCCAGAATGCACGTTTCTGCGTTTTGAAAATATCGGGATTATCCATTATTTCTTTAATGGCCAGCATTCCCATGAGCGGAATAGTTAAGCAGGCAATAACAAGAATCATGGAAACAGCTCTGAATTTATTGTAGCCGGGAATGTTGTGAAACAAAAACTCGGTGAGTCCTTCGGCGTTGCTGCCCCACGAAAACATGATTGAAATTACAGTAGCAGCAAGCAACCACCATTTAATCGGATCTTTAACTATGAACAGTGCTAATACAAAAAGGAAGCAAAAAATTGCACCTGCATATACCGGACCACTTGTGAATGGCTGATCACCGAAATAAGCTGTAAAGCCCTGTCCAATTTGCTCACGCATTTCGGAAGGTGCTTTTTTGAGTGCTGCTTTATCGTATTCTGCAATTCTGTCAGAAGCCCCGCCGTTGAAGTTCGGAATCAGCAGGGTAAAGGTCTCGCCTACTCCGTAGCTCCACTGAGTGGCGTAACCAATTCCGAGACCATCTTCGGTTTTGCTTTCTGTTTTTGAATCGAGAGTAAGTTCAGATCTTCCGCGTGTTGTTTCTTTACCATATTCATTGGTAAGGTACATGCTGGTGATGTTTGGAAGCACAGCCAGCACAACAGCCACGGCAAGTATTGCTCCTGCTTTTGCGAGATAAATAACCTTCTTTTCAGTTACTAATCTGATCGCTTCGCCGATACCCAGTAAAAGTGTAAGAATGGCGAGATAATAAGTAATCTGAAGGTGACCAGCAGCAAGTTCAAAAGCAAGTGCAACAGCGGTAAGCACACCACCAAGCAAAAGCCTGCCACGCATGGTAAGAAAAACACCTGTAAGTACCGGAGCCATGTAGGCCATTGAATACACTTTCGAATTGTGCCCGGCTTGCAAAACTATAACTGTGTAACTGGCCAACCCAAATGCAACTGCCGCACCAATACTTATCCACGGATTTATCTTTAGTGTATTAAGAAGCAAATAAAAACCGATCATAGTAAGCAGCAAAGCCCAGAAAGGAACAGAGAGCATACGTATTAAACCGACATGGATGCTGTTAACGATATTGCCCGGATAGAGTGTGGAAATCTGATATGCAGGCATACCACCAAACATTGCGTTTGTCCAAAGCGGTTCTTCGCCGGGATGTGCTTTTCGGAAATCAGCAATCTCTTTCGACATACCAATGTGACTATAAATATCACTTTGCTTGATATGTTTGCCGCCGAATACAACCGGACTTAAAAAGAATACTAATACAATGATAAAAATTACAAGTGCCGAAAGATGAGGTAAGATCCGGTTTGAATACATAGCTGTTTAGTCTAGATTTTGCTGAGCAAAGTTATTAAAATCTGCTTCCGAAGAGCAGCCTTTTAACTATAAGTTTTATAATGATTGTTAAGGACTTACAGCTTGATTAACTGCGGATTAGCTCTGAACCAGGCAACTGTCTTTTCGATTCCGTTGCGTAAATCCACCTCAGGCTGATAGCCTAAATAATTTGCTGCAGCATCGACAGATGCAAAACTTTGGCGAATATCCCCTTTGCGTTCGGGCATAAAAACGGGTTGCTGCTCAAAACCGGTTGCAGCAGCTATAAGTTGATATAACTCAAGTAAGCTCGTTGTGGCTCCACAGGCAATATTAAAAACCGGAAGCACATTTTCAGGAAGTTTATCAATACATAATGCTGCCAGATTCGCTTGTACTACATTATCAACATAAGTAAAATCGCGGGTTGTAGCTCCGTCGCCAAAAATGACGGGAGTTTTACCCGCAAGCATTTGTGTAATAAACAGCGGGATTACAGCTGCGTATGGCCCGCCGGGTTGCTGATTCGGTCCAAACACATTAAAATACCGCAATCCGATTATTTCCATTCCGTAAACCCTGGCATACAAATGTGCATACTGCTCATTTACTGATTTGGTTAACGCATAAGGTGAAAGAGGTACCCCTGTATTTAATTCCGTTTTGGGTGATGATAGATCATTCCCATAAACAGACGACGATGATGCATATATAAACCGCGTTATTCCGGCCAAACGCGTTTGCTCCAATACATTTACAAACCCTTCGATATTTATGGAATGTGTATTCAGCGGCTCGGCTATACTGCGCGGAACCGAACCAAGTGCAGCCTGATGCAAAACAACATCTGCTCCTTGCATAAATTTTGCGCAAACTTTTGCATCACGTATATCAGCCTCAACAAATTTAATTTTACCGTTTTTGACAAGACCGGAGATATTATCATAAGTGCCGGTAAGTAAATTATCAATTACAGTTACCCGGGCATCATATGATGCCAACCGTGCAGCAAGGTTTGAACCAATGAATCCGGCTCCACCTGTAAGTATAATATTAAGTCCGGTAAGTTTACTCAGTTGCATATTCGCACTTTTAGCGCCTGACAAAGTTAGAAAATAACTGCCTTCAAGAACTTGTAATCATTTTGATTCTATGATAAATACACCCTTGATTATTATACGATGGAGCTGTTTTCTAATACTATTCCCAAACCCTCTACTTATTTTACCCATACAGACTAAAAATCAATTTTAATCACGAAAAATCCATACTATTTAAGACACTAAATAACTATCATATTATCAATAAAGCATTGCTTATTCTTTGAAAGAAAAATAAATATTTTTAACACGCATTATCTTCTCCACAAAAACATTAACAACAACAACAACTACAATAAAAGCCTAATAATCAAACAATTACAAACTTGATATTCCAAATTGGAATATCAAGTTTTAGCACTTTTAGATGGTATTTTATACCCTATTTGTTTTCGCTTTATGGTTGTTTTAGATTTACTTCGTGAACTATAAATATATTCAATTATTGACATAATACTTTTATCATGCGCATTGAGTTTTTGTTTTATTTCTTCAAGTTCAAATCCCAATAATGTAGTATCAATCAATAATTGACGGACTTTAGAGAAAACTCTCATTATCTGAATGTTAACCTCAATGGCTCTGTCGCTGCTCAGAACACCGGATAACATTGCTACGCCTTGTTCTGTAAAAACAAAGGGGCATTGTCTTTTACCTCCCCAGTTTTTATTAGAAGAGCTGTTTTCGAGTTCTGTCATTTCTTCACGGCTTAACCTGAACATAAAATCGGGAGGAAACCGTTTAATGTTTCTTGCTACAGCTTTATTAAGATTGCCTGTTGTTACTTTATAAAGTTCAGCCAGATCACTGTCCAGCATAACTTTAACACCACGGATCAGATATAATTTACTGACCACAACATCATCATTGAGCTTAATTGCTCTGCTTTTTCTCATAAGAATAAGTAGTAAAAAAGATTAATAATTAACTGAAAAAACTATTTTTCTATCCTGAAAATCGACGCAAACATAAATCAATAAATGAGAAAGTCAAAATTATTTAGCCAAAACACTAATCATTCTCAACAATGATTTATCAGGTTCAAGTAGATGCTTTACAGCATCTTTGAAAGGAGTGTAAGCAATTTTATTGTTGATAATACCAATCATTTCATTGGATTTTCCGGCAAGTAATGCTTCAATAGCAGCATATCCCATGCGGCTTGCATTTACGCGTTCCATACAGGTTGGTGCTCCGCCACGTTGTATATGTCCGAGCACAGTAATTCGCACATCCAGTTCAGGAAATTGCACTTTTACTGCCTCGCCAACTTTAAATGCCCCACCGGCTTCATCGCCTTCGGCAACTACAATAATTTTTGATTGTTTGTTGCTCCGCGAATTGGCCAGCCTGTTCAGCACCACCTGCAAATCGTTAGGTGTTTCCGGAATCAAAACGCCTTCTGCCCCTGCCCCTATTGCACAGTATAACGCGAGCAGTCCGGCATCGCGACCCATTACTTCAACAATAAAAACCCGGTTGTGAGATTCGGCTGTATCTCGAATGCGGTCAACAGCTTCTACCGCAGTATTGATAGCAGTGTCGAAACCAATCGTGTAATCTGTACCTGCCAGATCGTTGTCTATGGTGCCCGGGCAGCCGATAAACGGAATGCTGCTCACTTCAGAAAAAGCCACTGCACCTCTGAAAGTCCCATCTCCGCCAATTGCTACAATGCCCTCGATACCGTGCTTTTCTAATTGAGCCTTGGCAGCAAGCATACCTTCGTTGGTCATGAAACGCTTGCTGCGAGCGGTTTTCAGGATCGTGCCGCCGCGGTGAATGATGTTGGCTACTGATGATGCATCCATCTTCACAATATCACCATCTATCATTCCCTCGTAGCCGTAGCGGATGCCAAACACATTCAGTTCTTTGCTCAATGCAGTTCTAACCACCGCACGCACACAGGCATTCATACCCGGCGAATCGCCTCCCGAAGTAAATACAGCAATTGTTTTCATGCCCTCAAGATAATGAGTATGCGGGCAATTGAAAAGCTAAAAAAGATTACGGCTGCTGTAGCTTATGAATTTTCTTCGTGCCTTCGTACAAATCATAACGCACAAATCGGCATTCGAGCGGGCCATTCCACAATGCAATTTTACGCGAAGGCCGCAAACCTACACTCCTTAAACCATCTGGATTTGATGTAATCATCCATGCCTGATAACCGGCATACTTTTTCTTTAGCGTATCACCTATTTGCTTGTAGAATGAAGTCACATCATCCTGATTCATTCGTTCGCCGTAAGGTGGGTTGAGGATAAGCATTCCGCCGCCGTTTTCGGGTGGCGTGCTTTCAAAGAAATCCTGACAAACAGTTTTTACCAGATCATCAACTTTGGCAAGTTTAATGTTCTCTCTGGCTTTGCGAAGCACATTGTAGGAAACATCGCTGCCCAGAATTTCAACATCAACATTACTGATTCGGCTGATTGCACCCTCTTTAATTTTTTCCCAGAGTTCTGCATCAAAATCGCGCCAGCGTTCAAAGCCAAACGAATCGCGGAACCAGCCCGGAGGTACATTTGTAGCTATCAGCGCTGCTTCAATGAGCAGAGTTCCTGAGCCGCACATCGGATCAATGAGACGCGAACGCTGGTTCCAGCCCGAAAGTAAAACCATTCCGGCTGCCAGCACTTCATTGAGCGGCGCAAGGCCTGTATCTTCACGGTAACCACGCTTATGCAGCGAATCACCGGAGCTATCTAGCGAAACCGTAACCATGTTTTCATTCACATGGATATTGATGCGCAATGTGGGCGAAATTTTTTCTACCGACGGACGACGGTCATGCTTATCGCGAAACTGATCGACGATGGCATCTTTTGTTTTTTGCGCGAGATAAAAAGTATGCTGGAAAAATTCCGAATTAGCCGTAGCATCTACAGCCAGTGTATCATCTGGCCCCATCCACTGTTCCCAGTCGATGCGGCGGATTCCATCATATAATTCCTGCTCGGTTGTGGCTTCAAACTGCTCAACAGGCATCAGAATACGAAGCGCAGTACGCAGCAAATAATTGGCTTTGTACATAGTGCCTTTATCACCAACAAAGCTCACCGCACGGCGGTGTTCTTCGATGTTGCGCGCACCAATTTTAAGCAGTTCTTTTGCCAGCTCAGCTTCGAGACTGGGCATTGTTTTGGCCACCATGCGAAACTCGCCCGGCTCTAATGTTTCAGTAGTTTCAGCCATGAGCAGCTCCCAGTGTTATGAGCCAGGCAGCTCCGGCTCCCAGCAATATGATAAAAAACTTGATTGCGTTGAACCGGTGGTTTTCCGACGATTCAAACAAAATAGTTGTGGATATATGCAGAAAAATCCCAACCACTATTGCCGTTATCGCATGGAAATAAGGCGATAGTCCGCCGCTAAGCTGCATACCTATAAAATAACTCGCCAACATACCAGCGGGAGTCATTAATGCAAACAGCAATAAATTAAGTACAATACGCTTTCTGCTCAAACCAATGTGCAGCATCAAACCTGCAAAAGCAATGGCTATCGGAATATTATGCAACACAATTCCCAACACAAACGGGGGAAAAAGCGAATCGCCGGCAACTTTAGTTCCCAGCGGCATTCCTTCCAGAAACGCATGCAAACACAAACCCACAAGCACACCAACAGGTACTATATGGTGCACATGCGAGTGATCGTGCGCATGATCATGTTCTTCGTGATTATGATGCGAATGTGTGTGCGCAAGATCGTGACCATGTTCGACACCGGTTGTGAGATATTCCAGCAAAACCTGAATCAGAAAACCGACCAGAATCCACAATCCTGTATATGAACCACCCTGTTCGTATAATTCCGGAATAAGATGCAGCAGACTCAGTGCAAACAAAAATGCTCCGCTAAACGCCAGCAGCAAACGCAACGGTTTTCGCGGGACACGAAACACCAGCATCAGCAAACCGCTCACCAGAGCAGAAAGTAATATTATGATTGCACTTAGCAGCATAATCAGCGTTTTCGGGCGATGAGAATAAGTCGCGATGAAACTTTTTCATCAAAAGCATTCAATTCGTAATCCCCAAAAATATCGGTCACTTCAAATAAATCGTTCATTAAGTTGCTGAAATCTTGAAGTCGAAGCAATTGAACTTGTTCACGAAATCTGTAGTCAATACCCTTATCAGTGAAAGAAATGTATTTATGTACAAACTTGCCGTCTGTATTTTTTTGAATGCTGAAATCAATTCCCCCTGCTGTTTCGGTATATGTTTTTCCTGAACCTATTGCCGCACAAACGCATTCGGCATTGAAAAAATCAATTACCAAACGTCCGCCGGGCTTCAAACCTTTGTAAACCGATTCGAGCACCGAGCGATTTTCGCGTTCGTGATTGAAATAGCCGAAACTGGTAAACAAATTGAACACCAAATCGTAGTAGCGAATACGAAACGGACGACGCATATCGTGAACATAAAATTCAAGTCCGCTTTTAGCTAAACCAGAAGCAGTTTCGATACTCGAAGGAGAAAGATCAATTCCGGTTACATCAAGTCCGAGTTTATTCAATTCAACTGAATGCCGCCCTTTACCGCAAGCCAGATCAAGTGCACGGCTGCCGGTTTGTGGATTAAGTTTCGAATAAAGTCTTGAAATAAACCGTGCAGCCTCTTCCTCATTCCTCTTATGATAAAGAATGTGATAATACTGACTGTCGAACCATCCTTCAAACCACGGTTTTTCTGCTTCAGCCTTGCTCATTGAGGCGCGAAATTACGCATTCTCAGGATATGAATCGCACATTAATGCAATTCCATTGCATTAATGTTCTAAATCAGAAAATGTCATTGTATTTACGCTGAAAAACGTACAGTGCCCAAATTCGAGCAGCGGCATCGCCCGGAGCTGATGAATGCAACTGTTTCTTTAGTTTTGCAACAGCTTTCGGGGCAAAGATCATTTGTGTTTTTAAACGTTCTTCGCTCAGTAAATCATTGAGTTCATTGCCAAGATTGGTGCGAAGCCAATGCAAAACTGGTACTTCAAAGCCTTGCTTGCGGCGGGTAAAAATTTCGGGAGGCAGCAGATCTCCAAAAGCTGCTTTGAGTAAACGTTTCTGCTGATGTGCATCAATTTTATAGTGCGATGGCAATGTACTGAGCCATCCTGCAACTTGGTGATCGAGAAACGGCGGGCGCACTTCGAGTCCGTGATACATGCTCATACGATCAACCTTCACAAGCATATCGCCGGGAAGTATGAAAGCCGTATCTGCATGCAGAATGCTGTTCATTTTATCGGTTTGCGAAAACGAAAGTTGCGGTAAATAAGCAGCAATGTTCAGTGCATTTTCGCGCTGCCATTCGGGAAGCAGTAAATTCAATGCTTCGCGGCCAGATGTATAACCCGCCCAGCGCCAGTAGCGCTCAGCATCGTTCAGCGCAGAGCCTTCGGCAAACCGGCGCAGTTGCCGCACACGATTTCCGAGAAACGAATTGCGCGAAGCGGGCAGCATATTCCAAAGCGGCGCTCCTGCAGCAACTAATTTCTCACGCATTCCGCTATGCAGCATCATGTAAGCTGCGCGGTGTTTGTTGTAGCCACCCAGCAATTCGTCGGCACCATCGCCCGAAAGTGCAACGGTTACTTCGCCGCGCACAAGGCGACTGAGAATATTAACCGCAAGCGCCGATGTATCTGCAAAAGGTTCATCCATTGCAGCAAGAGCATCATCAAGACTCGCTGCCAGATCGCGCTGAGAAACAGGAAATACAGTATGTTTCGTTCCGATGTGCGCTGCAACCAAACGGGCATGAGCGGTTTCATCAAACAAAGGTGTTTCAGGAAAGCCAATGGAAAACGTGCGCAGCGCAGGTTTGAACTTTGCTGCCAACGCTGCAACTACAGACGAATCAATACCGCCGCTGAGAAATGCGCCAAGCGGAACATCAGCAGCAAGGCGGCGCTCAACGGCCGCTGTAAGTTTTTCGCGAAGCATTTCCGCCGCTTCCTGAAACGAAGGCTGCTGCTCACTTGGTGCAGGCTGCTGATACCAAATCTGCGATGTAATTTTCCCGTCAGCAGCAACCTTCATACAGGCTCCGGGCTGCAACGGCATTACATTTTCGAGAACCGAAAGCTGCGGAGGAAAGTAGTTGAGATGCAGATAAGCCTGCAATGCCTCGGCATTGAGCTGGCGCGGAATATTGAATTTAAGCAGTGCCTGAATTGTGGATGCAAAAAGCAAAATTCCGTTGCCGCGATATATCTGCAATGGCTTTTCGCCAAAGCGGTCGCGGGCAATAAATAAGCTTTGTTGCTGAAGATCGGCAACGGCAAATGCAAAAAAACCATTCAGGTGCTGCAAACAATTTTCGCCTTCGCTGATGAAAAGTTCGAGCAGCACTTCAGTATCGCTGTTGCTGCGAAATGTAATGCCTTCGCGGCTCAGCCGGTTGCGGTGTTCGCGGAAGTTGAAAATTTCTCCGTTAAAAACAATGATGTATCGTCCGCAAGCCGAATGAAACGGCTGCGCCGCCGCTTCACTGGTATCGAATATGGCAAGGCGTGCATGACCGAGTGCAAGCTGAGTACCGGCATAAATTCCGTTGCCGTCGGGGCCGCGGCGACGCAGTGCTTCAACTGCATCACCAATTGCCAGCAAATAATGCCTGCTGTGATCTGTCCAGCTTATTCCGCCTGCAATGCCGCACATGCAGTTATGCGTTTACGGCAATCATCGAAATTTCTACACTCACATCAAGCGGAAGACGTGATACCTGAACAGTTTCGCGGGCCGGATAATCGGCTCCTTCGGCAAAATAACTGCCGTAAACACCATTCACTTTTGCAAAGTTGTTGAGATCGGTAAGGAAGATGGTTGTTTTTACAACATGCGAAAAATCCATACCAGCATCTGTAAGAATGCTTTTAAGGTTTTCCATAACACGGGTGGTTTCAGCTTCAATTGTGCTGTTATGAATTTCACCGGTAACAGGATCTTTGCCCACCTGTCCGGAAATGAAAAGCATATTATTAACCAAAACACCGTGGCTGTATGGCCCAATCGGAGCCGGAGCGCCTGCTGAAGTAATTATCTTTTTCATGCAGTAAAGGTACATTCCTGATTGGGCTGAAAAAATTTTTCGGTTTTCTTTAGAGTCTGGTTAAAATTTGTTTTTGAGATTTGTTATGAGTTCATTTTTTCTCAGACAAGGCCTGTTTTGCAAGCGATCCTTGGAGAGGATCGACAAAAAACAGAACGCAGGATGAGGAAAAATGAGCCGTAACAAATTCGAAGGATAAAATTTAACCGGGCTCTCAGATAAATGAAAAATACCGGCTTTTTTATCGAAAATTCCTATTTTGGAGCAGAATTAACCCGCAATAAATCATTTTATAATTCGATAATTAACTCTTAACATGGCTATTAATCTTCAAAAAGGCCAAAAGGTTGACATTTCACTGTCGAATCTGAGCGTAGGTCTTGGCTGGAATCCGAACGAAGGAACCGGTCACGATTTCGATCTTGATGCTTCAGCATTTATGCTGAACGGAAACCGAATGATTCCCTCTGAGGGGCATTTCATTTTTTACAATCAGCCCGATTCGCCAGACAGTGCGCTGCATCATACCGGGGATGATCCGACAGGCGGAAACAGTGCCGAAGGTGATGATGAAACGATCATGGTTGACCTCCAGAAAGTAAGTAATGATATTCAGGAATTACTTTTTGTGGTAACCATTCACAGTGCCGTTGAGCGCCGCCAAAATTTCGGACAGGTTCGCAATTCATACATTCGTATCGTTGACAACCGCGACGGCAGCGAAATTTGCAAGTATGAATTAGGAGAAGATTTTTCGATTGAAACAGCTGTTGAATTCGGTCGTCTCTACCGCCGCGATAACGGCTGGAAGTTTGAAGCTTCGGGCATTGGTTATCAAAAAGATCTTTCGTTCTTCGTTGAGAAATATTACACCGGACAGGTGATCAAATAATTACACTACACAAACACAATTTCTATGGCAATTAACCTTCAGAAGGGTCAAACCATTGACCTTCGCAAAAACGACAAAGGCGAAAGTTTTGACCTTTCAACCGTTACCATTGGTTTGGGCTGGGATATGCGCAAACAAAGCGGCGGCGGATTCCTCGGCAAACTGTTTGGCGGAAAAAAAGGCGAAGATTATGATCTTGATGCCGTTGCTTTCCTGCTCGATTCGAACGATAAAGTAGCTAATCTTGGCCGCACAGTGCAACATGCCAACGGCATGAAGATTGCGCTTTTTGAAAGCGATGTAATTTACTTTAATTCGCAGCGTCACCCGAGCGGCCACATCTGGCTTACCGGCGATAACCGCACAGGTGCAGGCGATGGCGATGATGAGCAAATTGTAGCCAAACTCGATTCACTCGATCAGCGTTATTCGAAAGTGCTGTTTATGGTAACCATTTATCAGGGCCGCCAGAAAAACCAGAACTTCTCGATGATCGAGAATGCCTTCATTCGCGCTGTAGATGCTCGCGGCAAGGAAATTGCCCGCTACAATATTTCAGGTGATGAAAGCATGGGCGGCGCTGCAGCTATGATTTTTGCTGAGGTTTACCGCAAAGACGGCACCTGGAAATTCCGCGCGCTCGGCAATCCGCAGCCTACCGATAATTTCCTCGAAATTCTTCGTGACTACGTTTATCAATGATAAAAAGCAGCGGCATACACCATATTTCATTTGATTTATGGATGACGCTGATTGCTTCTGATCCTGAGTTTAAACCAAAACGGGATGCATTGCTTGCATCCCGTTTTGGTTTGACTCAGTCGCTGAATGAAGTATCGGCTACACTGCGGCATTTCGACCGTTTGTGTGATCATATCAGTGTGATGTGCGGACAAACTGCGCACTACGAAAGTTTACTGATTCTTGCACTGAATGCCCTCAGCAAAAATGCGGATGAAGTAACAGCCGGGCAGCTCTCTGCTTTTTATGAAGAAATGGAAGCGCTGTTTTTTCAGCATCCTCCCCGCTTACTGAATGCTGATACGCATGAAGTGTTTGAAGAACTTCGCAGCAGCAATATCACCATCAGTTTACTCAGCAATACAGGCTTTATAAAAGGCCGTACTCTGCGCAAAAGACTTGACCAACTGGGCATTGCTGAATACATGAATTTCCAGTTGTATTCTGATGAACATGGTGCAGCCAAACCATCGCCCGATTTTTTTGCAAGTGCTTACAATAATATCAGCACAATAAAGACTTTAAATAAAGAGCAGATATTGCATACCGGCGATAACCCGATTGCAGATGTTAAAGGTGCGTTAGACTTCGGTTTTCGGAGTTTATTGTATGATAAAGAAGTACCTTCGCTGCGTATTTTATTTCAGTTATGAGTTTCAGTTCATTTTCGCTGCATAAAATTAACTCTGCTTCAGATTTATCGTTTTCTGCAGAGGCATACAGCCGTTTCAAATTTGGTGATGAAACCGAAGCCGAAAACTTCGGAATTGCGCTTGCGCGAGGCTTTATTGAAACACACAAACAACTACTCACCGGCGAAACTCAAACAGTTGCGGTTCCAAGTCCTTATGACTTCATTCCAACTGCGTCGTGCGCAATGATGAAGTATTTTGTGCGCGAAATCAATCGGTTTCTGGCTGCTTCGGGTAAACCATCGCTGCTCGAATCACGCATTCACCGTTATAAAACATATAGCATTGATTACGGAAATCTGAGTTTTGAAGAGCGGTTTAACCTTATTACGCAAGGAACGTATCACATCGACAAGGTTTTTCTGAGTAACCGAAATGTATTGCTGCTCGACGATATACGCATTACCGGAAGTCATGAACTTGTACTGAAACAGCAAATTGAGCGACTGAGTATTGAAGGGAATTTTATGTTTCTCTATTTCGCTGAACTGGTTAATACATCAATTGCCCCTGAGTTTGAAAATGTACTGAACTACAGCGAGGTAAAAGATGTAAGCAGTTTGCTGGAACTCATTCGGGGGAAAATCTTTACTTTTAATACCCGCGTGATAAAATTCCTTCTGAGTACCGGATCAAATGACCTTCAGTTGCTGCTCGAAAATGTGCCACCTGAATTTTTACTTCGTCTTTGTGATCTTGCTTACGGAAATAATTATCACCTGATGAACGAATACCGAACTAACCTCCATACTATTCAACAACATATTCATACACATCATGGCAATTAATCTTCAGAAAGGGCAGCGCGAAACCCTTAATGCGCAAAAATTCACCATCGGTCTTGGCTGGGATACCAATTCATCAGCCTCAGGCGAAGCTTTCGATCTTGATGCTTCGGTGTTTATGCTTACCGAAGCCGGAAAAATTCCTGCCGATGAGTTTTTTATTTTTTACAACAATGCCAACTCGCCCGACGGTGCTGTTACACATACCGGCGACAACAAGACCGGCGATGGCGATGGTGATGATGAGCAGGTTCTTGTTGACCTTTCACGCATCGATCAGCGTGTTACACAAATATGTATTGTAGTTACCATTCACGATGCCGATACACGCCGCCAGAATTTCGGACAGGTTCGTAATTCATTCATCCGCATTGCTGATGCTTCGGGTGCTGAATTGGTGAAATATGAGCTTGACGAAGACTTCTCAATTGAAACAGCCGTTGAGTTTGGCCGTATCTACAAGCGCGGTGCTGAATGGAAGTTTGAAGCTGTTGGCATGGGCATGAAAGGCGGACTCGGCGACTATTTAGCCCGCTACAACTAAGCAAAACTGCTGATCTGAATTCAGCAAAAATGAGGAACAATAAATAAAGTGAAGGTACTGATCTTAACAGCTTCACTTAATCAATTACGATATGCGAAAATTACCTGTTTACCTTTTGCTCGATACTTCGGGCTCAATGACCGGCGAGCCGATTGAGGCTGTGAAGAATGGCGTACAAGTTTTGATCTCAACACTTCGCCAAGATCCGCATGCACTTGAAACGGCTTACATCAGTGTAATTACATTCGACTCAGCCGCACGTCAGTTGATTCCGCTCACTGATCTGGCTTCATTCCAAATGCAGGAAATTCGCGCCACCGGCACTACAGCTTTGGGCGAAGGATTAAACCTTCTTGCACAATGCATCGACCGCGAAGTAGCCCGCGGAACTGCCGAAGCAAAAGGCGATTGGAAACCGCTCATTTTTATCATGACCGACGGAAGTCCGACAGACCAATGGCAAAACGGACTTGCCGAGCTGAAGAAGCGTAAAACCGGCGTAATCGTTGCATGCGCTGCAGGTTCAGGAGCCGATACCAGCATTCTCAAACAAGTTACGGATGTTGTAGTTGGACTTGATACTGCTGATTCATCAACCATCAAAGCATTCTTCAAATGGGTGTCGGCTTCAATCAGCACCGGCAGTCAGAAAGTAGAAAACTCAGGCACCGAAGTTGGTGGCATTAATGAATTGCCGCCGCCGCCGCCCGAAGTTAACATTGTAGTTTAACAGCATAATTAGTTATTGCTTTGAGACGATTACCCGTTTATCTCTTGCTCGATACTTCGGGCTCCATGAAAGGCGAACCAATCCATGCCGTGAATAACGGTTTGCAGGTGTTGCTTTCCAAACTCCGCCAGGATCCGTATGCTCTGGAAACAGTGTGGATGAGCCTGATTACGTTTGACCGTGAAGTGAAGCAGATTGTTCCGCTTACCGATCTTGAATCACTGCTGCTGCCCGAAATTACAACGCCTGATTCAGGACCAACAAACATGGGCGCAGCATTGGAACTTTTGCTCAACGTTATGCGTCGCGAAATGAAAACAGCCGTTGGCGATGATAAAGGCGACTGGCGGCCGCTGCTGTTTCTGATGACCGACGGAAAGCCTTCGGATCTTGCGCTGTTCCGCGAAATGGTGCCCAAAATCAGACAGCACAACTTTGCAATGGTTGTTGCCTGCGCAGCTGGTGCATCAGCACAAGACAGTTTCCTCAAAGAAATTACAGACACTGTTGTGCATCTCGATACAGCCGACAGCAATACGCTTACTTCATTTTTCAAGTGGGTATCGGCATCAATTGGTACAGGCAATCAAAGTGTAAACTCAACCGAGCAGCTTGTACTGCCACCGCCGCCCGATGAAATTAACATGGTGATTTGATGGGTTTGATAGGATTAATTATTTCAATTGCAGCACAGTTTCTGATTATTGGTTTATTCCTCTACTCAAAACTGTATCCGTATAAAAACAGAATGCACCCGCAGGCACTGAAGAAGTTTATGTTCATAGAAAAAATTCTTGAACCTATACTCCGGCTCCTGCGCAAAGCTTTTAAACCAACACAGCTCGGACAGGGGCTGGCAATAGATACAGCACAGTTTATCTTGCTGGTTATTTTACTGCTGTTGCTGTCTGTTTTTCGCTAACCGATAATAAAACGATTTGCATGAGACGACTTCCGATTTACTTCCTGATCGACATCTCTGAGTCGATGATTGGCGAGCCTATTCAAATGGTGGAAGAAGGTTTGGCGATGATTATTAAAGCGTTGAAAGAAGATCCGTATGCACTTGAAACGGTTCATATTTCCATTGTTGTGTTTGCTGGTCAAGCTCGCACGTTGGTTCCGCTTCAAGAAATTATAACCTTCTACCCGCCCCGCTTCCCTATTGGCGGCGGAACTTCGCTGGGAAATGGTCTCGGGCATCTGATGTACGAACTGCGCAAAAACACCATACAAACCACCGCCGAACAAAAAGGCGATTGGAAACCAATTGTGTTTTTGTTTACCGATGGTGTGCCTACCGATGATACACAGGTGGCCATGAATGAGTGGAAAAAAAACTGGGCTCCGAAATCAAGCATGGTGGCTGTTTCGTTTGGCGAAGAAGCCGATTTGCAAGTACTTCAGCAGTTAACGGAAAATGTGTTTATGTTTAAAAACACATCTGTAAACCAATACAAATCGTTTTTCAAATGGGTCACTGCTTCTATCAAAAGCAGCAGCATGAGTGTTGAAACCGGCGGTACCGGCTTTGAGCTTTCAAAGCCTGACGAAGCTGTAATTTCAAAACTTGATCCTCGTGAAATGCCGCCAAAGCCGCGGTTCGATCACAACTTCACGGTGTTTACCGGAAAATGTCAGCATTCGCAAAAACCTTATCTCATTAAATATCGCCGCACCACACAACCTACAATGGTTGGCGGTATGGAAATGAACAGCTTAGTATATCGGCTTGTTGGTGCTTACTTAGTAGATTCATCGTACTTCGATTACTGCGATGAAAATGCTGCATCCAACAAAGTTGGTACCGATGAAATTATGGGCGCGCCAACTTGTCCCTCGTGCGGAAATCAATATGGTTTAAGTATTTGCCAGTGCGGTAAAATTCACTGCTGCGGAAACGAGGAAGTAAGTACCTGTCCATGGTGCGGAAATCAGGGCCGCTATGGATTTGGCGAAGGCCGTATGGATATTAACTCGGCTCAGGGCTAATTGCTGCAATGGAAAAACCGCAACGCCATTTATACATCACGCAACTGCTCAAACAGCGCAATGTTGAAATCACCGACAAGCACTCTGCCCTGCTCGATTCATATATCGACAGTGCAGAAGTAATTGAACAATGCCGGCTGATTTCATCAACCGCAGAAACGCTTATTATGAACTGGGAAGAAAACATTGCACTGAGCAACATTCGCGAGAAACTGCTGCAACTGCCAAACGGCACGGTTGACAAAGCTTACTCGCAAGTATTTTCGCTGCCGAAATATGGTCTCGAAAAAATAAAAAGTTTTCATCTCGAATTCCCGCAAAGCCTCGGCATCATTTACGATCCGGCTACAGGCACAATTTCAGGCACACCGCTTGAACAAGGAGAGTTCCGGGTAAAAATGATTTTTACACTTGATGTAAAAACCAATACCGAAGCCAAACACGAGAAGGAAATTTCGCTCGTGATTAATCCGGATCCGAAAAAACTTTGGAAAAATATTCCGTCTCCAACCGATGCGCCGTACTGGAAAGATGATGAAACATGTACATCGGCAGCAATACTCGGGCATCAATTGGTTGTTGCCTCAAAACGCGGACGCAGTCACGCACATGAAGGTATTTTCCGCGATGATGATTTTGGGTTCTTCTTCGATGAGCAAACAGGTTATGCATTAATTGCTGTTGCCGACGGAGCAGGAAGTGCAAAGTTTTCGCGCAAAGGATCGAAGATTGCCTGTGATGGTGTGGTGAACTATTTCAAAAACATTTCTGCTGATGAATACAAACAGCTGGATGATATAATTACTGCTTACCACAACCTGAAAGACGAAGCCAGTAAAAATGCGCTCAACGAGTTTCTTACGCAAAAGTTCAGCAAAGCACCGTTTGAAGTTCATCAGCAGATTGCCAATTTTGCAGCCGCAGCAGCAACCGAATCCGGCACAGAGGTAAAACTGAAAGACTTTTCGACTACACTGCTCTTTGTTTTGCTTCGCAAATTCGATTTCGGTTACAGTGTAATGTCGTTTATGGTAGGCGACGGAGGCATGGGAATTTATCGTGCCGACGATAATGAAATAAATGTGCTCGGAACGCCTGATGGTGGAGAGTTTGCCGGACAAACACGCTTCCTGACGATGCCCGAAATTTTTGCCGATAATTCGTTCTACAAACGCATTGGTTTCAGAATCGTATCTGATTTTACAGCTATTATTTTGATGAGCGACGGTATTACAGATCCAAAATTTCAAACCGATGCCAATCTCGGCCGCATCGAAAAATGGCATGAACTCTGGAAAGACCTCGGCGGCGAAAATGCTGATGGCGCTGCCGTTCAGTTTGCACCTGAAAACGAAAATGCAGCAACTCAATTACTGAGTTGGATGGATTTCTGGTCGCCGGGCAATCACGATGATCGTACTATTGCCGTACTTTACTGAACAACCGTAAACGAAACGTTATGTCAAAGACAATAACAATAAATGCGCTCGACGGTTCACAGGTTCAGTATGTGGATAACGGCGATCCGATGCAGGGCGGTTTGAAGGATGTGTATTTCAGTCCCGACAAATCGTATGTAGTTGCATTTTTTCGCGATAAACTGAGCACATCAGAATATAATGCTACGAAAGAACGGCTTACAACAATTGTAAATACCTACCGCGAACGCATCTTCAATCAGGCCGGCGGCGATTACTGGAAAGACCTGTATTGCTGGCCTACCAAGGTAGTTGAGTACAACGGAAAAATCGGAATTGTTGCTCCGGTTTACCAGAAGCATTTTTTCTTTACGTATGGCTACAATGCTGCTGCTGCACAAATTGCAAGTATTGCCGGGAAAGAAAAAGAAGGCAAATGGTTTGCAGCCGCGCAGTTTCGCAATCCTGCTTTCAAACTGCATCTCGATAAGCGTGAACTGAGCGATTGGTTCAAGTATGTGCTGATTTGTTTACGTATTGCACGCGCAGTGCGACGAATGCACGCTGCCGGTTTGGCGCATTCTGATCTTTCGTACAAAAATGTATTGATTGATCCGATGACCGGCAATGCAGCCATAATTGATATCGACGGACTTGTAGTTCCCGGAAAATTTCCGCCTGATGTAATTGGCACACCCGATTTTATTGCGCCTGAAGTTATGGCTACAAAGCATCTGCCTAAAACAGATGCTGGCCGCAAACTCCCGTCAATCAATACCGACCGGCATGCGCTGGCTGTAATGATTTATATGTACTTGCTTTACCGTCACCCGTTGCGCGGCGGAAAAGTGAATGACCTCGATGCGCAGAAAGACGAAGAGCTTTCGATGGGACAAAAAGCTTTGTTTGTCGAGCATCCTACTGATGCCACCAACCGCCCGAAGCTCAATCAGGTAAAGCCAACGCAATTGCCCTGGGCCGACGTCAACAAGATTCCGTACACCATAACCGGCCCGTATCTGAAAAAGCTGTTTGACGATGCCTTCATCACCGGTTTGCATAATCCAATGCAGCGTCCAACAGCCGACGACTGGGAAAATGCACTTATCAAAACAGTTGATTTGATGCAGCCCTGTCAAAACCCGAAATGCGATCAGAAATGGTTTGTATTTGATAATTCAACACGGCCTACTTGTCCGTTCTGCGGCACAGTGTATAAAGGACAATTACCGATTCTGAATTTGTATGCACAACGTTCGCCCGGAAAATGGACGGAGGAAAAGCATCGTGTAATGGTGTATCACAATCAGTATCTTTATCCCTGGCACATTAACCGCAACATTGCACCCAACGAAAAACTGACACCCGAACAGCGCAAGCCGGTTGGCTATTTCGTTTTTCACGGCGGAAAATGGATGCTGGTCAACCAAACGATGAGCGGACTTAAAGACCTTACAGAAGACAAACTCATTGCCCCGAAAGAAATGGTAGAACTTACCGACGGCAAGAAGTTGCTGCTTTCGGCCGAAGAAGGCGGAAGGCTTGTTGTAATTCAATTAGTAGCTAATTAATCAATACGATAAAACAGAAAACTCATGCAAGAGTATATTCAGGAAATTATAAATAACCCGCTGCCGGCCCTGGCGGTAATTGGCAATCTGGTTATCATCGAAAGTTTGCTTTCGGTTGACAATGCTGCTGTATTGGCTACAATGGTAATGGATTTGCCAAAAGAGCAGCGCAACAAAGCGTTGAAATATGGCATTATCGGTGCGTATGTATTTCGCGGTTTGTGTTTATTGTTTGCCGCATGGCTCATCAAAATCTGGTGGCTGAAACCACTTGGCGGACTTTACCTGCTTTATCTTGTATTTGATTATTTTAAAGGTAAAATGACGCCTGAAAAAGATGATGATACACTCGACAAGAAATCGAATTGGCTTTATCGCGCTACCGTTGGTTGGATGGGACAATTCTGGGCTACGGTTGCACTTGTTGAATTAATGGATCTTGCATTCTCCATCGACAATGTTTTTGCAGCCGTTGCATTCAGCAAAAACCTTGTGCTGATTTGGGTAGGTGTATTCATAGGCATTCTGGCGATGCGTTTTGTGGCGCAGGCTTTTGTAAAGCTTATGGAACGCTATACATTTCTTGAAACATCAGCCTTTGTTGTAATTGGTATTTTGGGCTTTAAGCTGCTGTTCTCGCTGATTGAGCACTTCTATCCCAAGCATCCGGTAAGCAATTTCCTCGCGCATGATGCAGATGTGTATATCTCAATTCTCACAGTTCTAATTTTCGGCTTACCGATTTTGACCAGCGTTTTGTTCAACTTCCCCAAGAAGTCGATTCCGCAGCCGGAAGAAGAAGCTGAAAAAGAATAATGTTATTTGATTGATGTTATGAGAGCTGCACAAACTTGTGCGGCTCTCTTTTTGCAGGATGTTGCGGAAAGTTTAATTCGCCAGAGGCGAAAAACTTTGATGCAGAAAGTTTGAGAGAAGTTTGCAACTTCTCTCAAGGCACAGTGCCGAATTCAGTTACAAACTGAATTCAAAGAACACATCCGGTTACAAACCGGATGCATCCTAGTACTAAAAACATTGCTATTTCTGAATTTCCAAAGCTTCAGAAACCGGAATCGGTTGATCCTGGAAGAAGGCAATGATGAAAGCATCATCAAACCCTTTTGCTTTGAGTTCGTTGCGCAGGGCTACAACAGCGGCATAATCGGCAGTTGAACCAACGGTGTAGCGAATAAGTCCGGCAGGAGTTGTGCTTGTTTCTACACCGCTGAGCTGTGCAATTTTTGCTTTGATTTCTGCCGGAGGCTCGCTGCGGAATACACCGAGCTGTACTTTAAATGTAACTGACTGCGTCATCCCGGCACTCGGCGCATTGGTCTCACTCAAGTTTTCGGGTGGTGCAGGAGTTGAAGTTTTTATTACTGTAGCGCCGGCATCAGTGAGCGCAACTCGCTTGCCGTCTTTGTAGGCTGCTATAAATGCACCTTTGTAGCCTTGCACAAGCATAACCGCTTTGCGCGCTGCTGCCTGCTCAAATGTGCTGAATGAGCCGGTCATGTATTTATACAATCCATCGCTTGTGCGAATCATTACCAGATCCGGAACATCTGCAAATACTGAGGGTGAAAGCGGCTGTTTAAAAGCACCAAGCTGAACACGGAATACCAACTGACCAGTTACAGGATCAACTTCGGCAACTGTTTTGGCCGAATCAACAGGAGTCTGCGTTGTGTTCTGCTGTTGGTTTGTGTTGCTGCTGTTGTTGGGATTTGTTTTCGGATCAACAGGTTGAACGGCAACGGCAGCAGTATCGGCGGGTTTGGTTGTTGAGTTATTATTTACAAACACATTATCAACTACCTGAAACGTTCCGTCGGGCTTACGGAACACAACCTTGGCATCTGTGTAGCCCTGCTCTTTCAATGCGCGTTTGCGTTTTTCGGCAGCCAGAAGATCGGTGTATTTTCCGGCTGTGTAAGTTGTTGATGAATCAGGAAGCTGATTGCTGGCAATATCAGTTATACTCAGGAATTTGATGAGCAGTTCATTCGGTACTCCGTTTGAGTAATTGCCAAGCATTACCTGATACATTTTCTTGTCGGCAACACCGGGTTTAAATCCATCGCGTGAGCGAATAATTTCGGTTGCAGCAAACATACCGGTCGAATCCATATACATCTGATAACGGCGCAGAATTATTGAATCGGTCAGTGTAACGCCAACTTCATCTGTTAGTGCACCTGCAGCAGAACCTAATTCATCATCGCGGTAATCGGCTGTGTAATCGTTATCTTCATCAAGCGGACAACCTTTTTCATTTACAGCAACGCCCGGCGGTGTTCCTTCGCACGAATCTTTCAGATCAATTACACCATCACTATCATAATCCGAATTATCAAGCGCATAGTAATCAACATCGCTGAAAGCATCGTTACCGTCGGTATCCGTTTTCTCGGCCGGGCCGGTTAAATTATAGCGCAATGAAAAGGCAGACATTACATAATGATCGTTCCGGGCATTGCCGGCGCGGGTTGTTGTGCTTGCGGGAGTAACACCATCTATGTAATCGGTAAATGTGAAATGAAACGTTACTCCCAAACGTGCATCCCATTTTTCATCGAGGTGCATGAGAAAACCTGCGCCAACCGGAACGGCAAAAGAGCGTTCGGGATATTTCCCGAAACCATCGAGATTTTGCTCACGTACATCAGTTTCATAATTGTAATCGCGCTGGATAAACAATGCCTGAGATGCATTCGGATCGCTTTCGTCGAGACTGCGAATCGAACCATCGTTCCAGTAATGATAGCGTAAACCGTTTGCATCAAATAAATCGGTTTTCGTCAGAAACTCAAACGACTCGATACCAACATTGAACCAGGGGTGAATTATACTTTTAGCCGGAATAAGATGTCCGAAATTATATTCGAGATGCATTCCTCCAACTCTGATCTGTGATTCGAAGTTGAGATTGCGTGTGATAAGGCGTTCATTGGCACCCAGTTTTCCGAACAAGGTGTAAAAACCGAGACGCAGCCACGGGGCAAGCGGTTGCGAAAGGCTGAGTTCGTAGCCAATGCGGCTTACCTGCGGATTAACCAGATTGCGTGTGTATAAATCGCCATAGTATGAAAACATGCCAACACCCAAACCCAGAGTAGGCTTAAAAACCAATGGTTCCGGTTTGGGGCGCTCTGTCTGCTTTGGCTTGGAAACTGAATCTCCGGGCACAGCAGCTACCTGCGCGGCTGCTCCGGCAGAAACAAATACAAACAGCAGCAGCCACAAGGTTTTGCGCATGGCGCGAAGGTACAATTAGTTGAGTTTTTTACTACTTAACGCCATTTATACGAGCGACAGTAAAAAAAGATACGCCCGGCTGTTCAGAGGCCGGGCGCAATTCAAACAAAACCAAACAAAAAACCTATTTCACCCATTTCTGATTAGAAATCATTAATGCTTCCTGAACGGTAATGCGCCGGCCGCTGCTGTAGGCTGTTACAAAAGCGCCCTGAACGCCTTTGCCACGCAACTGCTCGCGTCCGCCACGGGCAGCATCGTAAGAGGTGTATTTTCCGGTGGTATATTTATTGAGGCCGTCAACCTGTTCGCGGTTGATCGGTTCTGAGATGCTGTACGTTCCGGCATAGTAGCTCACCGGCACATTGCGTTGCATAGCGGCTATTTGCACACTGTATGAAACACCCGCTGTGTTTGCTGCGGGCGTTACCGTTTTTTCGGGCGATGCAGTTTGAACAGGTGCTGATTCATCTTGCTGCTTTTTTTGGTTATTGCCTGATGTAACAACTGCCGTAGTTTTTACACCGCCTTCCTGCTGCTTTTGTGCATCGGCTGTTGCATCGGAATTCGATTGGAAAGCGGGTTTAGAGCCATCGTCATTTCCGTTCTGACGCTGGTTGTCGTTTCCGGCAAGTGCTGCCGAAGGTTTGAAGGTTACTTCCGAAACCGGAATCGGAATCAGTTTTCCGCTTTCGTTTTCTACATACGAAACCATGCCTTTAATCGGGAATGTACCTTCCATATCAGGTGAGGCAATAACTTTGTAGCGTATGCTGAGGTTGGGACGCTCGGTAAGTGAATACCAGCGGAAAGTAACTACACCATCTTTGCACTCAAAATCGCTGCTGCCGTCGCCGCGAACCATAACGGCATTGCATCCGGGCGGAATTGTATCGATAAGTTTCAAAAAAGTTCGGAGATCACCTTTTTGAATTGAAAGATCAACAAAGAACTCGCCTGTTACAGCTGAATTGGGAACTGTGCGAAGTACACTTACCTGAACTGCCGGACGCAATGTAGTATCAACTTTAGCAGGTAAAACGGCTACCGGAGATCCGTCACCAACTTTAACTTTAAGCGGATTCAGGATAAGCTCTTCGGGAAGATTATCAACAAGACGCACAAGTTTAGCACTGAAGGCGTATTCGCCGGAAGCATTAGCGGGCACCTGAACGGTAAAAGATATATTCATCTCTTCTTCCTTAAGTTCCGCCCAGATCAGTTTTACAGTCTGTTCTTCAAACAAAAACTTACCGCCGTCGTTACTGCCTGCAGTTGCCTTAAATCCTTCGGGCAGCGTCATCGCAAAGCGCAAAAAATCCTTTGCATCATTTACCATAATCCGAACATTAACCGTAAATGATTGTCCGGATTTAATGGTTTCCGGTGCTGTAATTTCTGCCGACGGATCGCCCGAAAGAAGGCGGGCCATCCAGAAGAAAAATACATTAACCAGAATGAGCAGAACTCGAATCATAGCGTATAGAATTGTTTGTGTTCATGACTCAGAACAGAATAAGCTACAGTCAAACTGCAGTTCATTTCCGATTCTTTTGAAACGATTACACGTTGCTGAACAAATCTATTTCAGACGCTTGTGTGCTTTGTTAATAACCGTCCGGACTTATACACATGGAAATGTTAATCGCCCACGACGGATCAATACTCAATATCAATAAAATAGGGGCAATCAGGTATTCGGGAGATGATTTTAACAGCTGTGAATAACTACCGCAGTTATTAACAATTGTTTGTGCAAAGCAAAGCCCGGCGTTGTGTAAAACGCCGGGCTTGTGAATATGCTTTCAACTTTAAAAGTTCGGTTTCAGCAAATACCGCTCGTAGAAACTATTGATGATGTGTACCGCCTCATCAGCTGTATCCACAACATGAAAAAGATTCAGATCGGCGGCATTTATATTGTGCTCACGTTCCAGCAATGTTTCACGTATCCAGTTCACCAATCCGCTCCAGTAATCGGAACCAACAAGCACAACCGGGAAATTGGCAATTTTTGAAGTTTGCACTAAAGTAAGTGCTTCAAACAACTCATCGAGTGTGCCGAAACCGCCGGGCATACCAATAAATCCCTGCGAATATTTCAGGAAGATGGTTTTACGCACAAAGAAGTAATCGAAATTGATGCTCTTGTCGGGATCAACATAAATATTGCCCGACTGCTCGAAAGGCAAACGTATATTAAGCCCTACAGATTTTCCGCCTCCGGCTTTTGCACCTTTGTTAGCTGCTTCCATAATGCCGGGACCGCCGCCGGTAATTACACCATAACCTTCGCGGCAAAGTTTCTCTGCAATTTCTTCGGCTAATTTGTAATACGGATTATCGGTCTTTGTGCGGGCAGATCCGAATATAGATACACACGGACCAATGCGCGACATTTTCTCGAAGCCTTCAACAAACTCCGACATGATTTTAAAAATGAGCCACGAGTCGCCGGATTTGATTTCATGCCAGTCTTTTTCAGCAAAAGCTTTTCTGATTCTTTCTTCGTTTGTCATAATTGAAATAAACTTAACAACACATCAATATTGATGCTAATTGATTTTCTGCAATATACATACCGAAACAGATTACGGGGTATATCGGGGTAACTGTTTATTGAACGATTAAACGTTGAAAATTGTTGCACAGCAATTTGTTGTGCAGTTTGTTGTGGTATTGACCGCCCGGCATTATATTTGTTATGACCAGAATACGACTTCCAAAAAGCCACAACATGAAAAATCTGCTTTCCCTTATTTTACTTCTTGCCGGAATGGGCATAGCCACATCTGCAGCTGCTCAGAACGACAAAGCAAAAGAGGCCGAGAAGAAGAAAACCGAAAAAGCCTCAACACAACGTGGCGGCGGAGGTAAAGACGGCAAAGCACAGATTTCGGTTGATGAAACCGGCACACAGGGTTCAAAAAGCAAATCAGCATCCGATACTATTCCGCCCAATAAGCCCAAGAAAAAACAAAAAGCAAGAGGCAAAGGTGCTTCGGCTTCAAAAGCCAGTGCCGGAAAACCTGCTTCAAAAGCCGATCAGGCTCCGGCAGAATCAAGCGCTCCTGCTCCCCCCGCCCCCGCAGGCTCCATTTCAGTTGATGAGCCCGGAACACAAGGCAGCGGAACAGCACAAAAAGCGACTCCGACTACTCAGCCCCCGGCAACTACAGTGCCCCCCGCTCAGAAACCGGCACAAACTACAACGCCAAAACGTTAAGGCATCTCTTAGTAAAAGCCATATCAGTTGATGTGGCTTTTTTGTTTCCCGCATCTACCCTTCTTTCTCAGTAAACCGTATGCCTTCGGTTTCCAGTTCGGCTAAAACAGGCTCATAAATATCGGCCGAAACCGGAACGCAAACACCCGTGCGATTCAGCTCGCCGCGCAGCAAACGCCGCACTGCCATTGCAGCCGGAAGTCCAACCGTTTTTGCCATTGCAGTATGCACTTCATCATCACCTTTAACTACAAGCGATGAAGTGATGCGGTGCGGCTGTCCGTTTTGCAGATATTCAAAAATATGCTGCATCACAATCATGTCTTTATCTCCGGCGCGCAGCACCCATTTGGTTTCGAGAAGTTGCTGAAGAATTTGTGCCGGACTTCCCTCGTTCATCGGAATTTTTGCATCACTCAGAATGCCTGTCCATTCAACCAACTCAATTTCTGCGCTGGTTTCAGGCACATTCATAAATGCAGCTAATCGTTGTTTTACAGTTCCGTTTCTGGCTGGCAAAAACGATTCAACCAACTCAGCATAACTCAACTCAGAGGCATTGTGAATCTTCCAGGTATCATCTGTTAATCCAAGCTGCACAAAAACATTCCATGCTTTGCAGTAGCCGGGCATACGCAACGTGCCGCGCAGCATGGTGGGAATGTTTTCGATACCGTAAACGCTGCGGTACGAAAGCGAATCGCGGTTAGCATACGCATCAAAACTTCCCCAGCCTTCAACTTCAATGCTTGCAGCATTACTGTAAACACGGCTGTAGGGAAGATATTTGTACTTCCCGTTCTCAATGTACTGCGCGGTGCCTTGTCCGGCCAGAATTACATTGCGCGGATTCCACGAAAACTTATAGCCCCAGGGATTATCGTTCGATTCAGGTGCAACTAATCCGCCGCAGTACGAATAAAAAGCAGTGAGTTCGCCGCCTGCAGCTTTGATGCGGTCAATTACCTGCATGGCCGACATGTGATCAATACCCGGATCAAGACCGATTTCGTTGAGCAGCAGAATGCCTTTTGCTTTGGCCTCGGCATCAAGTGCGCGCATTTCGTCTGAAACATACGAAGCGGTAACAAGGTGCTTGCCTAACCGCACACAATCGCGTGCAACTGCACCGTGCATAAATGCGGGAAGCATAGACACAACCACATCAGCCGCCGAAATTTCTGCCTCGCGTTGTGTTTCATTATTTATATCAAATGCGAAAGCCGTACCGCGTGCATTGCCGTTTACTTTTCGCGCAGCCTCTGCCGCATTCATATCCCCAACGCGAACCTGCCAGTTTTCGGCAGCAGCATGTTTAAGTAAATAAGTGATAAGCGACGACGATGAACGTCCGGCTCCGATAATTAGAATGTGCTTCATAAAACTGAATAGGGCGCAAAGGTACAACTTCAAAATCGGAAGAAACAGACCGAAAGCATTCATTATCCCGAATCATCAGAAACAAATTTTAATCTTTGATTAACAATAATTTATGATTTATTTACACATACATATATGTACATACATATAAATTACTACCTTTGGATCAGATACATTGCATTCAACCAAAAAAACATAGACCATGTCAACAACAAAATGGGCACTTGATCCCACACACAGCGAACTTCAGTTCAAAGTAAAACACCTGATGATCACCAATGTAACCGGCAGCATGGGTGTGCTTTCGGGCGAAGTTGAAACTACAGATGCAAATTTCAATGGTGCACGGGTAAACTTTACTGCCGATATGAACTCAATAGCCACCGGCAACGAACAGCGCGACGGACACCTGAAAAGCCCTGAGTTTTTCGACAGTGCAGCTTATCCTGCAATCAGTTTTGTGAGCGATGCTTACAATGCTGCCGAAGGAAAAATTACCGGCAATCTTACTATCCGCGATATCACCAAACCGGTAACACTTGATGTTGAATTTTCAGGTACAAATAAAGATCCCTGGGGCAACGAAAAAGCAGGTTTTTCAGTTTCCGGAAAAATTAATCGTACCGATTTTGGTCTTACATGGAATGCTGCTCTCGAAAGCGGCGGCGTATTGGTAAGCGAAGAAGTAAAACTCAGCGCCGAGCTTCAGTTTGCACGTCAGGCTTAATTAGAATTTAATTGAAAAGACCCGGAACCAATATTGGTATCCGGGCTTTTTTATGTGCTGCTGAAACCCCATTGCGGCTATCTTTGCGGCATGAAATTAAACTGGATGCTGAAAGGTGCGCTGCTGGCTGCACTTTCCGTTGCACTTGGCGCATTTGCTGCTCACGGACTGAAAAGCTATGTCGATCAGGGATTGATGACTGAATCGCAACTGCATAATTTCGATACTGCTTCGCGCTATCAGATGTATCATGCGCTGGGCATTTTATTAGTTGCAGTGCTCATGAAATTGAAACCGGCGCGCTTTCTCAATGCAGCAGCATGGTGTTTTGCATTAGGTATTTTATTCTTCTGCGGCTCGCTTTATCTGCTTAGTACTGCACAGGTTATTGGTCTCGACAACTGGCGCTGGCTCGGGCCTGTTACTCCGCTCGGTGGTTTATTTTTTATTGCCGGATGGGTACTGCTTGCATTCGCATCACTGAAACGTTCATCTGTTAATTCCTGATCGCACTATTACCATGGCATCACGCTACGAAGAATTTGTAACCGAAGTTCAGTCTATATCTGATATTGCCTACTCATCGGCAGTGCTCAGCTGGGATCAGGAAACCTATATGCCCCGCGGCGGTGCTGCGCACCGCGCGCGCCAGCTCGCTACGCTCGCCGGCATCGTACATGAAAAAAGCACAAACCCAAAACTAGGATCGCTGCTCGATGAATTGATTGCCGATACATCACTCAACGAAGTTCAGCGCATAAACGTTAAATATGTTCACAAACAATACAAACGCGCATTGAAATACCCGCGTGAGTTTGTGATGAACATGAGCCGCACTGTTTCTGAGTCAGTCAGCGCATGGCAGCAAGCCAAACCCGCAGGAGATTTCGCCGCGTTTGCACCGCATCTCGAAAAATTAATTACCCTCAAACGCGAAGAGTGTGAATTGCTCGGCTATACTGCACATCCTTACGATGCTTTGCTTGACGAGTTTGAACCCGGACTCACCACGGCAGAAGTAGAAAAACTGTTTGCTGATGTGCGCACCGAACTTGTTCCTTTTGTAAAACAAATTGCACAGCAGCCTGAGAATTCGGATGCGCTGATTCTTCAGCATTTCCCGAAAGACAAACAGTTTGCAATGAGCGAAACCTTGCTGCGCATGATTGGTTTTGATTTTGAAACCGGCAGGCAGGATATTTCATTGCATCCGTTTACCATCAATTTTGGCGCAAGCGATGTTCGTGTGACCACAAAAATTGATGAGCATAATCTTTCGGATATGTTCACCGGAACTATTCACGAAGGCGGGCATGCGCTTTACGAGCAAGGTTTGCAGGCAGGCGAATATGGACTTCCTTCGGGCGAATATGTTTCGCTGGGCATTCACGAATCGCAGTCGCGGCTTTGGGAAAATAATGTAGGCCGCAGCGAAGCATTTTCAAAAGCCGTTTTACCCAAACTCCGCGAAGCATTTCCCGAGCAATTTGTAAATGCAACAGCAACCGATTTTTTCAAAGCATTGAATGTTGTGCGGCCATCACTTGTGCGCATCATGGCCGATGAACTTACCTACCATTTTCACATCATGGTGCGCTTTGAAACCGAAAAAGCATTGATTGAAGGCAGCCTGAATGTGCATGATGTTCCGGAGTTCTGGAACGGTCGCATCCGCGAGTACCTTGGCCTCGAAGTTCCGAATGCCGGAGCAGGATGTTTGCAGGATATACATTGGTCGCACGGAAGTTTTGGTTATTTCCCCACCTACTCAATTGGCAGTTTTTATGCCGCACAATTCTATGCAGCAGCCGAAAATCAAATTGCAGATCTCGAAGCAAAAATAGAACGCGGTGAACTGCATGAGTTGCTGAACTGGCTGCGCGAAAACATTCACCACCACGGCAAACGCTACACGGCAAGCGAGCTTTGCGAGCGGGTTACCGGCGAACCGCTTTCGTTCCGGTATTTCATGGAATATGCCCGAAAGAAGTACAGAAAACTGTACGCTATTTAACCGGAAATGGCGACAGAACAACATCTCGGTTATCCGGCAATTTATTTCAAATCGGCAGCCGAATTACGAAAATGGCTGGAAAAGAACCACGCACAGTCCACTCCAATCTTTCTGATTATTTACCGAAAAGATTCGGACGTGAAAACTGTGTATTGGAATGAAGTGGTAGATGAGGTGATTTGTTTTGGCTGGATAGATGGAAAAAGAGTTAGTCGCAACCACGAAAGTTTCTATCAATACATTTCGCCGCGCAAACCCAAAAGCCATTGGAGTAAAATAAACAGGGAAAACGTAGCGCGTTTGATGCAGGACGGTAAAATTACTCCTGCTGGTTTAGCCATGATTGAGCTTGCACAGCAAACGGGTACATGGACAGCACTCGACAAAGTAGATTCGCTGGAATTGCCTGATGATTTTATTGCAGCACTAAAGAAAAATAAAAAAGCCAGCGATAATTTTAATGCGTTTCCCAAATCGGCGAAACGCTTGATTCTGCATTGGATTTTGAATGCCAAACGCCCGGAAACACGACAGAAACGGATAGCTGAAACCGTTGAACTTGCAGCAAAAAATGTGCGGGCGAATCATCCCCAACCGAAGGGAATTTGAAACAATAAAAACATATTCTTAATTTGAACTGTTCCAATTGTGCTTAACGATAAATTACCATGACTGCTGAAAAACATCTCGGCTATGCAGCCATTCATTTTAAATCGGCAGAAGAATGGCGAAAATGGTTAGCAAAAAATCACGCGAAAGAAGAATCTTTGTTTCTGATTATTTACCGTAAAGAAAGCGGAGTTCCCAGTGTTTATTACAGCGAAGCCGTTGACGAAGCGATTTGCTTTGGCTGGATCGACAGTAAAATCAATAAGCGTGATGCAGAAAGTTATTATCAGTATTTCGCAAAGCGCAATCCGAAAAGCAATTGGAGTAAAGTAAATAAAGCCAAAGTAGAACACCTGCTCAGCGAAAACAAAATGGCTCCGGCCGGTTTAGCCATGATTGAACTGGCGAAAAAAACAGGCACTTGGACAGCACTCGACAAAGTTGAAGAGCTTGAATTACCCGCCGAACTTGAAGCAGCACTGAACAAAAACAAAATAGCCAAAGACTATTTTGACGCCTTTCCGCGCTCCGTAAAACGCGGTATTCTTGAATGGATTATGAATGCCAAACGCGAAGAAACGAAGCTGAAAAGAATTAATGAAACCGTTGAGCTGGCGGCAAAAAATGTGCGGGCGAATCAGTATCAGCGAAAAGAGAAATAACCTTTAAGCTCCCCCCCGCTTCTTCGCCTCTTCCAATGTAATACGATTGCCGTTTTCATCAAACGCCACTACAAAAGCCCCCGTAAAACCTTTTGAACGCAATTCCCCTTGACGCTTTACGGCTTCGGCCTGCGTGGCATAATTCCCAACCGTGTATTTCCAAACACCTTTGTCTTTGTAGCCCCACGTATCAGTAACACCTTTGAATTGCGAGGAGGTTGCCGGCAGTTGTTTATCTGACGAAAGAATCTGCACCCGATAAACTACACTTCCAGTTCCCGCAGATGCAGGTTTTGCTGTTGCTGTGTCTTTGGGTTGAACGGTTTGCTGTGTATTGGTTGTTGTTGTGTTATTGGTTGCCGGATTCGTTCGGGTGGTGATGTGATTTGTCGGTTTACGAAGTCCTGCGGTATCTTCCTGAGCTACTTCGTAAGGTTTATCAGATTCATCGGCATATTCCTTTTTTACACCTTCCACTTCATCTTTCCACACCCGGAATGCACGGAAAATACTGGAAGCCATATAGGTTTGTCCTTTTACAGAAGCCAGAAAACGTTCTTCTGCAGGATTGGTTAAAAATCCGGTTTCAATAAGCACCGAAGGCATACTGGTTTTCCAAAGTACAAGAAAGCCGGCCTGTTTTACGCCTTTATTTACACGTCCTGCACGTTTGCTGAATTGTTCCTGACAAAGCTCCGCAAATCGGGTGCTTTGCTTCTGATACAGGTTCTGATATGTGCTCAGAATAATCATTGCCTCATCAGAAGCAATGTTCATATTGTATTTGTTCTGATAATCGTCTTCAAACAACGCCGCATCGTTTTCGCGTTTCGCTACTTCAAGATTGCCGTTGTTTTTGTGCAGACCCATTACGTAGGTTTCCGAACCTTCTGCGGTTTCGTTGCAAACGTCTTTCTTGGTTTTCTTGTTGCGCACACAGGCCGAGTTGCAGTGAATGCAGATAAACAAATCGGCATTGTTGCGATTGGCGATTGCAGCACGCTCGTTAAGTTCAACAAACACATCGGTTTTGCGGGTGTACACCACTTTCACATCCGGAAAATATTCGTTGATGTATTTCCCCAGCTGCAAAGCCACAGCTAAGGCCACATCTTTTTCTTTGGCATGGTCGCCGTGACAGCCGGGATCTTTTCCGCCGTGGCCGGGATCAATGCAAACCACCTTTACCTTTTTTTCTTCAGGCTGGCTTTGCACAGCGAAAGCGCCCCCCAGCAGCAGCACTGCGGCGGCTATAAAGAGGCGGACAAAAGAGCTTTTAACAATCCTTCGCATGGTTTTCATACGCTGAAATGGGCTTTTTCGTTAGTTTTGGCCCGTATTTCATTGCTTATCAAACAAAAATACCGCCAAACTTAGATGCCCCTGCTTCCCGCAGTTCGACTTTTCAACGCCCGGCTGTTCATCGTAACGCTGTTTATGCTGCTTTTCGTATGCCCGGCTTTGGCGCAGGAGGAAGAAACGCCCGAAACGGATACGACTAAAATAAGCACAGAAGGCATCAGCGACAGGCTCAAAGCCATGGTCGAATACAGCGCCGCCGACTCCATGCGGTTTGATCTCGACCGGCAAATTATTTACCTCTGGGACAGCGCTACCGTTGTTTATCAGTCAACCACCGTTCGTGCTGATTACATCGAGATCGACTTTAAAAACAATATTATTCTAGCCATCGGCAAAAAAGATACACTGGGCAATATTGCCGAAAAAGTTGAATTTGCAGAAGGCGGACAAACTTACTATGCCGATCAGATCCGATATAATTACCTCAGCGGAAAAGGCAAAATTTCGGAAGCCACCACCATCGACGGCGAAAACCACATTATCGGCGAAGCCGTAAAAAAAGACTCAACCGTGTTCTTTATCTATAATGGTCAATACACGACCTGTGATCTTGAGCATCCGCACTTTTCCATTCGCGCAAAAAAACTGAAAATCATCCAGAACGATAAAATTGTAACCGGTCCCGCCTATCTCGAAATTGGTGATGTACCCACGCCGCTGGCAGTTCCGTTTGGTTTTTTCCCCAATAAAAAAGAACGCACTTCCGGCATACTGATTCCTACCTATGGCGAATCGCCCGAGTTCGGATTCTTCCTCCGCGATGGCGGTTACTACTGGGGTGCCGGCGATAAATTTGACCTTGCCCTTCGCGGCGATATTTTTTCGCGCGGAAGTTGGGCCACAAAAGCAATTTCTAACTACGGCGTGCGCTACAAATATACCGGCGATGTGAGTGTACGCTATTCGCGCCGCATTCTTGGCGCCAGAGAGCTTCCAACAAGCCAAATTTTCAAAGACTTTTTTATCACCTGGAATCACCGTCAGGATGCAAAAGCCAATCCCAGCGTTCGCTTCAATGCCTCGGTGAATGCCGGTACAAGCACATACAACCGCAACAACTCAACTGTTGCCAATAACTACCTTGCCAATACATTTCAGTCGAATGTTGCTTGGTCTAAAAGCTGGAAACAGCTTACACTTGCAGCCAACCTCCGGCATTCGCAAAACACACAAACGGGCATTGTAGATCTTACATTGCCGCAGGTGGCGTTAACGTCTGCACGCATCTATCCATTCAAAAACAAAAATCGTATCGGCACAAAATGGTACGATAAAATTGGCTTCGCTTATACTGCCGATATGCAAAACCTGCTCAGTGTGCAGGAACGTGAATTAGGCATCAGCAATCTGAACAACCTCGGACCAAAATTCAGAAACGGTATTCGCCAAACACTGCCGGTGAGTACTACTTTCAATATCCTGAAGTACTTTACACTTACACCGCAAATCAATATCAACTCGGTAACGCAATACCGCACTATCCGCAAAATCTGGAACGCATCAACCGAAACAGTTGAAACCGATACGCTGAATGGTGTGCGCGCCAATTTCGACTGGAATGCATCGGCCACATTAGGCACACGCTTTTTCGGAACGTATAACAAGCGGCGCGGCAAATACAGTGTTATCCGGCATACTGTTACGCCTAACGTAAGTTTCACTTACATGCCCGATTTCACCGATCCGAAATACGGTTTTTGGCGCGATGTGCAGTCAGATGCCAACGGAGGTACAACGCAGTACTCTATTTTTGATGGCGGTATTTACGGCAGTTCTCCATCGGGCAAAATCGGCGCTGTTGGCTTTAATCTTCAAAACAATCTCGAAGGCAAACTTCGCCCCAAAAACGATACAGCATCAACCACCGCAGCAGCAGCCCGACAAATGCTTATTGATGCGTTCAACTTCTCGGCCAACTACAATTTTATGGCCGAAAAATTCAACTGGTCGCTGCTCAATGTGAATTTCCGAACCAAGCTTTTCCGCATTGTAGATGTAAACACCAGCTTTGCTGCCGATCCATACCGGATTAACGAAAACGGTGTTCGCATCAATCGTTTTGAATGGAGAACCGGCAAACGTTTGGCCCGACTTACCAATGCCAACTTTGCAATTGGAACAAGTTTGCGGCAGGGCGGACTAACCTCGCAAACAACAGGAAACCGCCAGCGCCAAAGCCCGCTGGCAACGCAAGATGAACTGGATTACATCAATGCGAATCCGAATCAGTTTGTAGATTTCAGCATTCCGTGGTCGCTTAATGTTAACTACAACCTGAGCTGGAGCAAAATTGCACTTACCGAAAACGTTACACAATCTGTACGCTTTTCAGGCGATGTGAATGTGACACCCAAATGGAAAGTAGGCTTTGATACCAGCTATGATTTAGAGCGGAAGCAATTTGGATTTACATCATTTAACCTTTACCGCGATTTACATTGCTGGGAAATGCAGTTTAACTGGATTCCGTTTGGCTTTTTGCAGAGCTACAGCATCACCATTCAGGTAAAAGCATCAGCACTGAACGACCTCAAACTAACCCGCAAACGCGATTGGTTTGACTTTGCAGGTCAGTGATGCTCCAACGGGCCTGTGAATTACGCAGTAAAACCAGCCTGTTATTTCCAATAATCAGCAAATTACGCAGTAATCATTGTTTACCAGTAGTGATCGCCTGAACTTAACGGGAAATCAATACTTGTAACCATGAAAACTACACTTTTCCTCACAGCCTTACTTGCAGCAGGCGTTAATTTATCGGCTCAATACTATCAGCGGGCGTATGGTGGCCCGGGACCGGGCTGCGATGTTTTGCGCGACGGTACTCCAACGATGAACGGTGGCGATGGTCATTTGCTTGTCGGACATACCGATGCTTTTGCCGGACAAGACCTCACATTTACCCGGACAGATGATAACGGCGGTTTCAGTATGCCGGTGAACTTCAATAACGGCAATCGCTTTTTCAATGGCAGCATACAGCTGGGCATTGATCCGGTAGAAGTGCTGCATACTCCTTCATCACGCATAGTTGTGGTGTGCAATACCACGCGTTTTGCTCCCGGCAATATGAACGAAATATTAGTTGGCGTATCAACACCAAACGGAAATTTCTTTTCGCAAATAGGTTTTAACGAACCAACTTTTCAAAACGCATTTGCAACATCGGCTTGTATATCCACGTTCAATCAGGCCGAAATGTTTATTACAGGTTACGTTAATTCGCCCAACAGCAGCAACGTGCAAACCTTTATCATTTGCTACAACTGGCAGGGGAATGCAACTGTATGGTCGCAGGTGTATGACTTAATTCCGAGCGCACCTGATAATAACACACCTGAAGAAATTATCTGCTCGCCGTATGCAAACGAAATGGCCATAATTGGCACCTACTGGGCTGGACTGAACACACAAAACGGTTTTTACTTCCGTGTTGATCCGCAAACCGGAAACATTATCCAGTCAACATTATTCAGTGGTGTTAGCGGCGATGTTATTTATTACAACAACGGCGGAATTGATGTATTCAACAGCATTACTACTGGTTTATCAACCTCGGGCGGAAGCCAGGGCTATGTGATTGCCGGAAATTCAGATTTTGATTTTACACAATCTCAGGCTCAACCGTGGATACTCAAAATTGATATTGACGGTAATGTACTTTGGTCGAATTACGTTCGGTTTGGCAACGGTGATGCAAGACACACCAATATTATCGAACGCCTCAACACTTCCGGCAATTATGAGTATTACACTACAGGATCAGCATCGCAAGGCTATCTCTCCGGCGATCAGGATATTCTTGTGTTTAAGTTTGATGATGCCGGCAATGCGCTGCAGGAGTTTAATTATAACAATCCGGGATTTCAGTATGGTGTTAGCGCCGGACTTGTTGAGAATACAGCTTTCGACGGATTAGGTATTTACGGAACAGATGGCAGTGGTTTTCTGAGTGGCATTCCGGGCGATTTATATATGGTTAAAGCA
This sequence comes from Bacteroidota bacterium, assembly GCA_046335555.1. Lineage (GTDB taxonomy): Bacteria > Bacteroidota > Bacteroidia > Palsa-965 > Palsa-965. The sequence continues at coordinate 14,834 of JBKDHA010000023.1, read as the reverse complement.
TATTTTGACGGCTCAAATGCCTGCAATGAATCAATCAATCCCGGTACTAGTGTTGCTTGGCGAACTGCACACTGGCCTGATGCAATAAGTATTACCGGAAGCATGATCGACTTCCCGATTAACGAGGTTGCTCTCGGTCCGATTACCGATTTCCCTTATTGCTCAACACCTTCAATTGCGGGAGCCAGTAATGCACGTTCAGCCAGTCAGACTGAACCAACATCCGAAGAAATAAAACTTTCGGTATCTCCGAATCCGGTAACTGCCCAAAACCAGTCTATTCAATTAACAAGCAATTATGCTGATGAAACACAATTGCTGATCAGCATTGTAAGCATTGAAGGCCGTGAAGTTGAGCGCTTCTCTCAAACTGTTGCAGGCGGACAACAGCAAACTCAGCTTTCGCTAGACACCGGGCTTGCAGCAGGTGTTTACTTGTTAAAAATAACCGGCAACGGTGCAACAGAAACGATTCGTTTGGTTATTCAGTAATTGCTTTGGTATTTTTCAGAACAGCGGGCAGAACAACAATTCTGTCCGCTGTTTATTCTTCACCCAATAATATTTTCAGCAATTCTTTTTTCCGGCTCCGCGATACTTCTACCGATGATTTGTCGGACATGATCAAATAACCACCATCACCCCGCTGATAATGTTCGATATGACGAAGGTTTACAAGATGCGCACTGTGTACACGAATAAAACCTGCCGCAAGCAATTGTTCTTCAAAATTGCGAAGTAAACGCGCCACGGTATATTTTTTACCCGGTGTATAAATATGTGTGTAGTTTGATTCGGCTTCAAGGCGAATGATCGAATTGTAATCAAGCATTGCATAACCCTCAGTACTTTGCACTGCTAAACGGTGAATATCCGGTTTCAATAAAATTCGTTCTAAAGTTTCCAGTCGTTTAGCCATCGATTGAGGTATTTCGCTTCCTTTTGACTTCTGCTGAGAATTTAACAGCCGATCAGTTACAGCTTTCAGTTCACCAATATCAATCGGCTTTAATAAGTAATCGAATGCCGATGCCCGGATCGCTTGTATAGTGTAATGAGAATGAGCTGTTGTAAATACAACGGATGTAAAACAACCTCTTGATTTTTCCAGTAGCTGAAAACCATTCATTTCAGGCATTTCAACATCCAAAAAAAGTATATCAGGTTGCTGTTTGCAGATCTCGTTTCCTGCCTCTATACTGCTGCTGTAAATGGCTATCACATTAATATCAGGACAAACCTTCTTAAGCATTATTTCAAGAAGCTTGCCTCCCTGAATTTCATCATCAACAATAATTGCTTTCATAGCCGAATGTTCTATTTCATAACACAAGGAAAATGCTGCACTGTTCAGGTGAAAACAAAATCCTTACAAGATTATTCTCAAAGCTACACCGATCAACAGTCATTTAAAATCATCAGCACCACTTAAAAGCAACTTCGACTTATTGTACTAAATTAACAAATACAGTTGCTGAAAATCATCGCGCTTATAAAATCTTGTTAGCCCTCAGTCTGTAAAAAACTTTCTACAGCAAGTTCATAACTCTGCAATCCGAATCCGCCAATACTGCCGCGGCAATAGGGTGCAATAAATGATACATGCCTGAAATCTTCGCGGGCAAAAATGTTTGAGATATGCACCTCAACTACCGGAGTCTGAATTGCTGAAACGGCATCGCCAAGGGCAACAGATGTATGTGTGTATGCACCTGCATTGAGAATGATACCCGTATGCGTAAACCCGCACTCGTGCAATTTATTAATTAGCTCACCTTCTACATTACTCTGAAAGTAGTCGAATGTAATATGTGCATACTTACTTTTCAGCACCTGAAGAAATTCTTCAAATGAAGTGTAGCCGTAGAGTTCAGGCTGACGAACGCCGAGAAGGTTAAGATTAGGGCCGTTAATAATCAGAATCCGCATAAGTGAAAATGTATAACTGCGAATATGCAAAATTTGGAGCAATGAATTACTTTGCTTCTGCAGCCGATTATATTTCAAATTAAGGCAGAACTGATATTTTTCAGTTTCGGATTCGAAGATTATTGCGTACTTAGGTGTTGAGGAAGATGCAGGTATGAGTTGGAAAGCCGATATACAGGGATTTAAAAACTACCTTCAGTTAGAACAATCACTTTCACCGAATTCGGTGGAAGCGTATTTGCACGATGTAAACCGGCTGAATGAATTTCTGCAACTGCACAATTATTCTGTTCAGTCCACAGGAATTCAGGTTGATCATCTTCGCGAATTTTTGAAATACCTGAATGAATTAGGCATGAGTGCTACAACGCAGGCCAGAATGCTTTCAGGTATTCGTGCATTTTTTCGCTATTTGCTGCTCGAAAACCTGATCAACACAGATCCTACTGAGTTGCTGGAATCTCCGCGAACCAGTCGGCTTTTGCCCGATACGCTGAACATTGAAGAAATAGACAAGCTGTTCAGCCACATCGACCGCAGCACACCAGAAGGTGAACGCAACTTAGTTATGCTCGAAACACTGTACAGTTGCGGTATGCGGGTTTCTGAATTGGTAAATCTTCGCATCTCCGGTTTGCATCTCGATCAAGGCTATGTGAGTATCATTGGCAAAGGCAATAAAGAGCGCCTTGTTCCTGTTGGCCGACGTGCTACAGAACTGATAAAACTGTATCTCGAACAGGTCCGCACCAAAGTTCCGCCACAACGCAACGAAGAGGATATTGTATTCCTCAACCGCCGTGGCCACAGACTTTCAAGAGTTATGGTGTTTACCATTATTAAACAACTTGCCGTGAAAGCCGGAATCAGAAAAGTTATCAGTCCACACACATTCAGGCATTCATTTGCCACGCACCTTGTAGAAGGCGGTGCCGATTTACGTGCTGTGCAGGAAATGCTGGGCCATGCTTCAATTACCACAACCGAAATATATACACACCTCGACCGCAGTTATCTCAAAGAGCAAATACACAGTTATCATCCGCGCAAGTAAAGCTACAGTTACTCTTGTATATCAGATTCTTCCTGATAATTCGCAGATGTATCAGTAGAATCACGTTCAGGATCAGCATAGCGCGGAACTTTCTGTATGTAATCGATTTTGATAACATGAGCAAAAAACCATTCGTGGAAGATGATCATTTCCGGTGTTTTCACTTCCCAGCGATAATTTTCTCGGTTTGAGCGCAGCAAAGCAAATTCATCTGGCATTTGCTGATAAGTAGCTTTGAAATCATAGCTGTTTGCATCAAGTTGCCGCAGAACTTCATAAATAACGCGATCACGCAAGCGCAGTTTGTCCTGCTGTTCCAGCTTTCTCAAATGTTTGCGTGTGCTCTCAATACGTTTCCCGGCCAGTTCATGCAGAGATCGTTCAATATCTGTCATGATCAGAAGCACACGCAAGCCAACATTCCAGCCTTCGCTGTCGGTTTCAATGGCATTGAGCTCAAGTAAAAGATCATTTGTTTCACGGTACATTCCCTGCAAAAACAAAATATTTGCAAGCAGATATTGCCTTCGTCCGCGTCTGAATGCGGTATGTTTACCAACATCACTCGCTAAAAGTTCCTGCAAAATCATGCGCGCCTGTCCGAACCGGTTTGCATAGTAATGACCATAAAATTCGCGTTCGAGGCATTGATTGGCATTAAAACTTTTTACATGCTGAAGTGCCATTGCACGCTGACAGTATTCAACGCAACGGTCGAAACGGTGCAGATTTATTTCGTTGTCTGCAAGGTTGAGCAAAACAGCACCCAGTCGGTTTTCAACAAAAACAGCCTTTGAGTTTTCAATTAAAGTAAGTTGTTTTTCAAGGCTTCGGCGTGCTATGCGGTAGTTTCGGTTTGACTGGTGTTTGGCGGCATCTAAGTAAAGCCAGTAGAAACTGACATGATCTGAATTTACTTTCGCCGCATTTTCGCGCAGCCGTTCGGTATCCGCAGCAAGCTGTTCATCGTTGGCAACCGGCAACGCTTTGTGTTCAAAGCGCTGCATCCAGAAATTATACGTGCAGTATGCATCAAATGCAGCGCGGTGTGCACGTTCTACTTTTTCGTAGCGCAACTGCAGGCGCTGAAAAGCAGCCGCATCATGCTGAAGCAGAGCAACCAGTTGCATTCTGAGCCGAAGCGCCAGCAACCACTCTTCATAGAGTTCAAAGCGTTCGCCGGTTTCGCAAACACTTTCGCAAAGAAAATGAGCGATTTCGTGAAGCCCGCGCCCGGCAAGAATTTGCGCATAACATAGTTTTTTCCGGGTTTCAAACAAATAACGGAAATGATCGCTGTATGCTCCTTCCCGTTTTACATTTACATCCAGCAGCAGCGACTCCAGAAGTTTATCCCGGAAACGAATCAGCAAACGGCTGAATGCCATTGTGGATCGTTTACCATAAAGGAAAAACTCAACATCACGATCACTCGGCAGTTCAGGGCGCTCACCAAGTAAATCAAGAAGTTTAACGCTTTTGCTGTTAAATTTCTCGCCGCGACTGTCAAAAGATGTCAGGTAATTCCTGAACGTGTTGCGCTCTTCCGGCTGCATCTCAGCGAGAAGCAGGCGAATAGTATTGAGACCACTCATATAGTTATGAATATCGAAGTAAATAAAGATTGTGTGCCGCAATCAAACAATTGCGAAACCGGGAGGCTTGCTTTTTAAAATTGATCGTAATGTGAGTGTCGGATAATAATAATGCTGCTCCGAATGACTTAATAAAGGCAGAATGAATACCAATGGCAACAATCATTCTGTGAAAACAATTATATACTTTCTCCCCTCCCTTCCCCACCACAAACATACAACACTCAACACCCTTTTTCAAAATAAAAACTGATTTATTTAAACTTTTTATTAACATATTACCTAAATATTTTCTTATGAATGTCTTTATGAATACTTTTTTTCCATTGCCGGATGGATCGTGAAGATCACCTTTGAAGATCACCAAATCTTAAAAGCTATGGAGATCATCACGACCATCCTGCAACAGTTGGGTATTGTTGGTACCCTCACCATCGGAGCCGGAAAAAATTAACCGTCCTGCCGATGTTTGCAACAGCCGGCCCCTGCGCCGGCTGTTGCTGTTTGCGAAGGTCTGTTAAGAAACAATGAAAATCAATTCGTATTTTATTGATATAAATGATTTGAGAGCAGACATTCAATTAATATATAAAACAATATATATCAATTGATTACATAAACACCTATTATAAATAGCAGTGAATACTCAAGGTATTAAGTTGTTATTTAATGCGTACCAAAAATGCAAATAACCTGCTAAAATTACTTTCAGAGCAGGTTTTGCGACAATCATAAAAAGGAGACGGGAAATAAAATTGTATTTCAGCCCAAGAAGTGCCTGTTCACGAATCAACCGGATGCTTTAGCGACTCTTCGGCTGTATGTCGTATTTGCTGCTCGGCATCGTTATTGCCCAAGTATTTTTTCACTAAATAATGTGAGAGATAAATCAATGGTGTTAATCCTACAGCTATTACCAGCTTCAACACATAATTTACCCAACCGGTTTCCCACCATTGTTCGTGTGTGAATTTTCCGGGAATAACAAAACCTATATAAAGCACTACAAAACTATCTACAAGCTGAGATACTAGTGTTGATCCTGTACTCCGCAACCAAATAAAACGCTCACCGGTTCGCTCTCTGATCAGCCAAAACATAAATGAATCAATAAGCTGACTTACCAAAAACGCGGTAATACTGCCAATGATGATCCAAAGCGACTGACCAAAGACAAGGTTAAATGTTTTGTCATCTGCAACTCCCGGAATCGGTGCCTCGGGCGAACCTGTAAAGGCTGTTGGCTGCATTCCGAGAAACACTATAAGAAACGAATAACCGATCATAAAACAGGTAAGTACCGAAAGCCAGCGAACTACTTTACTGCCGTAAAATTCATTCACAATATCGGTTGTCAGAAACACCACAGGCCAAGGTAAAATGCCAATTATAGTTACATACGTCCCGAGATTTACAAAGCCCCAGTCGAGTGAAACCTGAACTAATTTTGAACTGATAAGTTCGGCAGTGATTGCGCTCGTGATAAAAATTCCGGAGAGAATGAGCAGCAGCCGAGTGCGTTTGTGTTGGAGTTGCATAAGGCAATTTAAAAATAAAACGTGTTAACCGGCAATATGTTCAATCAGCAGGTTTCTAAAAATTCACTGAGACTGTTATACACCTGTTCCAGCTGCTCTTCTGTTATGCAATAAGGCGGCAGCACATATATAATATTGCCGAGCGGACGAAGAATAATGCCTCGTTCAAGAAAGAACGGATGCACACGCTCACTCACCGGATTGAGATAAGATGTACTTTCCGGGCTGCGTATTTCAAAAGCAGCAACAGTACCTAAACATCGTGCAGCAGCAACAGCCCGGTGTTCACCAAATTTCTTCGTTTGCTGTTGCTGATACTTACTCAGTTTGGCAATCTGCTCCTGCGCGGCCGGTGCATCCAGCAAATCAAAACTTGCCACCGCAGCCGCGCAGGCCGTGGCATTGGCTGTATAGGAATGCCCGTGAAAAAATGTGCGCGTGCGGTCGGATGTTAAAAATGCGGCATGTATTTCGGCCGTGCAAAGTGTTGCGCCGAGCGGAAGAAAACCTCCGGTTAAGCCTTTCGATAAACAAACCATATCGGGCTTTGCGCTGCACTGGTCGGTTGCAAACCAAGTTCCTGTACGGCCGAAACCGGTCATTACTTCGTCGGCAATTACAGGCACCTGATGTGCACGGCATTTTACAATGAGCCTGCTCAACGCTTCGGCTTCATACATAATCATGCCGCCAGCACCCTGTATCAATGGCTCAGCAATAAAGGCTGCAACATTATTTGTTTTCAGCACATTTTCCAATGCCTGTTCTGCTGCAGCTTCTGAACCCGGCAGCGGAACAGGAATATGCACCACATCAAACAGCAGCGGCCCGAATGCACGGCTGAACACATTGCGCGCACCGGCCGACATAGCGCCAAACGTATCGCCGTGATAGGCATTTTCAAAAGCTACAATTACGCTGCGCGGTGTGCCTTTGTTGTGCCAATACTGCAAAGCCATTTTCAGCGCAACTTCTACGGCTGTAGAACCATCATCAGAATAAAAAACTTTGCTCAGATAAGGTAGTTTTTGCAACAGCCGCTCGGCAAGTTCAACAGCCGGAGCATGCGTAAAGCCTGAGAAAATTGCATGCTCCAGTGTATGCAGTTGCTCCGTAATTTTTTGAGCAATGTACGGATGCGCATGCCCGTGCAGGTTCACCCACCACGATGCTGTTGCATCAATATAACTGCGACCGCTTTCATCAAAAAGTAATGCTCCGCTGCCCCGCACAAGTGCTGTTGCTTCGTGCGCCGGCAACTGCGGCGTAAACGGATGCCAAACTGTTTTGCTGTCGCGCTCAGAAAGTGAACCGGATTTCATAACCGCAAAGATAAGCGCGATGCCTGTGCTGCTTACGCCGGCTGCAAATCAAACTGCGAAGCGTATTTGCTGATGACCTGCTGGTTGATGATGCCTTCTTTCATGATTCGGCCGATACAGCGCAAACCGCTGTGCCGAAGAATGATGTCTTCCGAAAGCTGATGCGGCGGACCATTAAAAATCAATCCTGCAACCGGAACATTACGGAAGCGAAGCACATCAAGCGTAAGTAAAGTGTGATTTATACTGCCGAGGTAATTCTGAATAACAACAATTACTTCGGCTTCAAATTTTATGATCAGATCAAGAATAAATTCCTCTTCGTTGAGCGGAACCATTAAACCACCCGCTCCTTCAATAATTAATGTATTTGATGTTTCCGGAAGTTGTATTCTGGAAAGTTCGATGCGTGTGTCTTCCAGTTCGGCAGCGGCATGGGGCGACATATACTGGCGCAGCACATACGATTCGGGATGAATCTGGCTAACTGTGTTGGAAATGTATTTGCGGATTTTGTCGGAATCTGTAGAAAAATAGCTGCCGGTTTGTACAGGCTTCCAGTAGTCGGCTTTTAAAGCCTCTACAAGGATCGCGGAAGCAACAGTTTTTCCGACGTCCGTTCCAATTCCGGTAACAAACAGTTTTCTCATCATCTGGGGTGCTGTGTCCAAATGTCGCAAATAAACTTTTATTTGTCAACTAAGATTCGCTACTGATCGAAGTAAATCATGGATTTCGGTTTCCGAGTTATGAACATGCAAACAAATCCGGATGCGTTCTTTTCCCGGAGGCACGGTTGGTGCCAGCACCGCTCTTACATCAAATCCTTGCTGCCGCAACATTCCAGCTAAGCTGCGCGCACGTTCGTTGCCCGGCAGCAGCAACGCCTGAACCGGTGTTTCGGACGGCAGTAACTGTAACTGCGGATATAATTTTGCCGCTTCTGCAAAAGTTTGAATCCGGCGGCGAAGTTCGCTGCGAAGTTCGGGATGCGCCGCTATGTAACGGCACGATTCGCGGATAGCCATAACTGCATGCGGCGGCAATGCCGTAGTATAAATGAAGGCCCGCGAAAAATTGATCAGGTAACTACGCAGCAATGCCGAGCCTAACCAAACAGCACCGTGTACACCGGCGGCCTTTCCGAATGTATGCAGCCGCGCAAAAATCCGCCGCTCCAATCCAAGCTCGGCGGCCATGCCCGGCCAAAAAACACCGGTGCCGTGTGCCTCATCCAGCACCAGATTTGCACCGGCTGCTTCGCAGCATTCTGCCAGCGCTAAAAGCGGGGCGCAGTCGCCATCCATCGAGTAAACCGACTCAGCCGCAACAAATACCAAGCCTTCTGCGCGACTGAGCAGGGTTTGTAAATGCTCGATGTCATTATGCTTAAAGCTGTATGCTTTTGCATGCGAAAGCAGGATGCCGTCGCGCACCGATGCGTGAATCAATTCATCATAAATAATTGTGGAATTGCGCCCGGCCACAGCTTGAAAAAAACCGGCATTGGCTGTATATCCCGAATTGTAAATGAGTGCTGCTTCAGCATTGAACAAGGCTGCCAATTCTTGCTCAACTTCTTCTGTAAAAGCAGTATTTCCAGCCAGCAATCGCGAACCGCCAGAGCCATTGCTCAAACCGGCAGCTGCTTTTTCAAGCACTTCGGCAAATGCATTGGAACGCGACAGACCATAATAGTCATTCGAGCAAAAATCAATTAACGAATGTGTTTGCTGAAGGCTGCGCAGCGCATTTTCCTGCTTTCGCTTTTCTAATGCTTCACGCAGAAAATCATCGGCAGAAAAAGAAGAAATTGCTTTACTCATCGTTCCTTTGAAGGATCGAAACGCAGCCCGGCCTGAAGGCTGTACGAAAAAATAGTATGCTTCACCGTGCCGCCCGGATCAACTGCTTCGCTGCTGAAAATTTTAATCCCGGCCTGCGGCTGTGCATACACAAAGAAATTACCCCAAATACAATAATCAACTACCGGCGAAAAATTAATCATCCAATTATTTGAAGGGTTATCATTGCCGAATAAATTGATACGCTGAACTCCTGTGAAGTTGAAATAGCCCACACGCAAGTTCAATGAGGCCGAAACGCCCGAACGTGCTTCGGGAAACAACGGCAATTCAAACTGTCCGTAAATCACATCAAACCTGAAACTCTCATCGAAAATTAGCGGTGCCGATGTATTCTGAAGTGTAATCGTTGATAAAATGTATTTCTCGAAGCTCAATCCCAAACCTGCACGCACACGGCCAAAAGGAAACAGCACGCCTCCGTCCCACGATGTATAAGGACTTGTTGCTTTGAAATTGAACGTACCTGTTTCAACTACAATGCCTTGGCGGTCGTAAAGCGAAGTTTGTGAAAGCGCCGAATTCCATTTAGCCGATCCCCAGCCGTGACCGAAATAGACCAATTGCTTATCCATATTTTTCTTCACATCAGTACGCGCCCCCGGCTGCGCAATGGCAGCGGCGGCAACAAATAAAAAGCTGAACGTGATAATGTGAAGTTTTTTCATCAGGATTGCAGGGTTTCTTCGGCAGGCGTTAAATGTTTTGGACGGCCTTTGGCAAAGGGTGTTTGCGGCTCAAGACCAAGAATGCGGAACAGTTCCATATCGGCATCAAATGCCGGATTGGGTGTAGTGAGTAATTTTTCTCCGGCAAAAATAGAATTGGCTCCGGCCATAAAGCAGAGTGCCTGTCCTTCGGCGCTCATGCCATTGCGACCGGCCGAGAGGCGCACCACTGTTTTCGGAAGCACAATGCGGGCTGTGGCAATCATGCGCACCATATCCCAAACCGGAACCGGCGGCTGATCCTCAAGCGGTGTTCCTTCTACCGCAACCAGCGCATTAATGGGCACCGACTCAGGATGCGGATCCATATTGGCGAGGGTTTTGAGCATGCCCAAACGATCGGTTGCGGTTTCGCCCATTCCTATAATGCCACCCGAACAGATCGTCATACCGGCTTTACGCACATTTTTCAAGGTGTTCAGACGGTCGTCGTAATTGCGGGTAGAAATAATTTCTCCGTAAAATTCTTCGGATGAATCGAGGTTGTGATTGTAAGCATAAACGCCGGCCTCGGCCAATTTCACAGCCTGTTCTTCTGTAAGCATGCCTAATGTGCAGCATACTTCCATATCCATATTGTTAATGGCTTTCACCATATCCAGCACCTGATCAAAATCACGGTTATCGCGTACTTCGCGCCAGGCTGCTCCCAAACACATGCGCGATGCGCCTGCGGCTTTCGCTTTTTCGGCGGTTTCAACCACTTCTTTTACCGGAAGCAGCTTGTGTACTTTTACCTCAGTGTGGTAGCGGGCTGCTTGCGGACAGTAGCTGCAATCTTCGGGGCAGCCTCCGGTTTTTATCGAAAGCAGTGAACTAACCTGCACCGCCCGACTGTTGTGATGCAACCGGTGAACGGATGCTGCTTCGTGAATAAGTTCGAGAAGCGGACGGTTGTAAACTTCCTGAAGTTCCTGAATTGTCCAGTTGTGTCTGATGTTGGCCATAACCTGATTAACAAATATAAACGAATGCCGTTCAGCGGCAAGAGTCTGGCAAAAATATCCACTTTCGCCTGCCGGAAAGCGTTAAATTGTACTTCCGGCATTAACTCACTGAAAAGACAGCAATTAAAAGCTGTACTTATCGCCGGGCTTGATACCTTTGCACGCCGTTTGAATACATTCAGGCGGCTTTCAGCACAATTACTCTGCCATGCGAATCGACATTATTTCTGTTGTTCCCGAGCTTCTTGAAAGTCCTTTTTCTCATTCAATTATGAAGCGGGCACAACAAAAAGGCCTCGCCGAAGTCAACATCATTAACCTGCGCGATTATGCCACCGACAAGCACCGCACAGTCGATGATTACGCATTTGGCGGCGGCGCAGGCATGGTTATGAAAATTGAACCCATTGCCGCCTGCATCGAAGATCTGAAAGCACAACGCAGCTACGACGAGATCATTTATATGTCGCCCGATGGCGAGCAGTTTTCGCAGCCAATTGCCAACCGGTTTTCATCGCTCACCAACATCATGATCCTTTGCGGACATTATAAAGGTGTGGATGAACGGGTGCGCGAGCATTTTATTACCCGCGAAATTTCGGTTGGCGATTATGTGCTTTCGGGCGGAGAACTGGCTGCCGCTGTAGTTAGTGATGCCGTAATCCGGCTCATTCCCGGCGTGCTCAGCGATGAAACCTCAGCGCTGAGTGATAGTTTTCAGGATAATTTACTGGCTCCGCCCGTTTATACCCGCCCTGCCGAATTCCGGGGCTGGAAAGTGCCCGATATTCTGCTTTCCGGCCACGAACTCAATATCAGCAACTGGCGATACGAACAAGCTGTAAAACGAACCCGGGAGCGCAGACCCGGGCTGGGCGAAGGAAGTAAGTAAAATTTATTGTAATAACTTGCTAATTAGGCGGAAGTCCGTATATTTGCACTCCAATTTTGAACAACAATTACAACTATACGCATCATGAATCTTCTTCAATACGCTGAATCACAGCTTTCTCCGAAGGTAAAGCACCCCTCTTTCAAAGCGGGCGATACTGTAACGGTTCATTACCAAATCAAAGAAGGCGACAAGACACGCATTCAGCAGTTCACAGGTGTTGTTTTACAGCGTCGTGGTCACGATTCTGTTGAAACTTTCACCGTTCGCAAAATGTCTAACAGCATTGGCGTTGAGCGTATTTTCCCGACAAACACACCGTTTATCGAGAAAATTGAAGTGAAAAAACACGGTGTTGTTCGTCGCGCCCGTATTTTCTACCTCCGCAAACTCACAGGTAAAAAAGCACGTATTCAGGAGCGCATTCAAACTTCTGATTCTGCTGAATAATATACAGCTCTTCACCATAAAAATCCCGGTCAGAAATGATCGGGATTTTTTTTGTCTGTCTGCTACGCATTTCTTGCATGTTAATTTCCCATTTTTCAGCCACTCCTCTGTAAACTAATTCATCGGCAGTTATTTACATAACCTTGACAGAATCCAAACAAAGAGCTTATACCAATACTCTAATTTTGAAGTAACAAATGCTGAAAACCTTGAAGTCACAGACGACCTAAACCAGCCATTTGTTTTAAGTTGCTTACAAGTATGACCCATGCTTCGCAATTTTGTTTCAGTCTTAGCTTTATTGCTCACACACACTGCATTCTGTCAGGCAGGTTTAACAGTAGTAGGAACACCCTACACACAGAATTTTAATTCGTTGCCCAATTCAACCGACGGTGCAGCAGTTGCGGGTTGGGCCAACAATACATATTTAACGGGCTGGTATGTTAGTACAACTGCACCCATTATCGAGGCCAGTTGCGGACCGGCAGCAGCTAATGTAAATAACACCGGAGCAGCTTATGTAATTGCATCAGGTACCGACCGCAGTCTTGGTGTACGCGCATCAGGGTCAACAGGTACAATACGATTTGGCGTTCGCCTTGTCAACTCAACCGGCTCGGCGCTTACCTCAATTTATGTGCGCTACTATGGCGAACAATGGTCGATTGCCGAAAACCAGAGCAACATAAATACAATTGCTTTCAGCTATCAAACAGCAGCCACAGTAACATCACTTACTGCAGGTACCTGGACAAATGTAACAGCACTTAATTTTCAGCAAATTTACAACAACACGCAGAGCTCCGGCCTCGGCGGCAGTGCATGCGGCGGATCATCGGCACAGTGTTTGGCAATGAACGGAAATGCAACTGCAAACCGCGTGCTCATTCAAGCCTGCATAAGTGTAGCTATTCCCGCAGGAAACGAAATTTTTCTGCGCTGGGAAGAAGTAAACGATGCAGCAAACGATCATCACATGCAAATTGATGATCTAGAAGTTTGGCCTTTTGTTGATCCCTGCGCTACTATTTTACCGGTTGAACTCACCAGCTTTACTGCTGAACTCAGCAACCAGAAGCCATTACTGCGCTGGGAAACAGCATCCGAAAAAGATAATGCGCGGTTTGAAATTGAACGATCAGCAGATGGTGAAACGTATGAGCGAATCGGTATTGTAAATGGCAGCGGAACAACATCGCAACCGCGTAACTATTCGTTTTTCGATAACTCTGCTCCGGCAGGTTTTTCTTACTACCGTTTTAAACAAGTGGATTACAACGGAAGCTATTCTTACAGTCCGCTGCGTGCAATTGAAGTACCGGCTTCGGCTGTTGCATCACTATTGTTTACAGCAGTTGCCGAAGGATTGAATTACTCAATCTCTGGTATCGAAAATCCTGAAACAATTGAAGTTTGGAACAGCGGCGGCGAATTAATCTATTCACAGCAATATCCGCAGCCAACAGGCATTTTACCGGTACACCAAAATGGTTTGTATCTGATTCGCGTTACATCAAACCGCGGAAATACGCTGCTGATTCAGAAAGTTATTTATTGAAGACTTACTGTTCTGTAAGCACCACAAACTGGTGATCTCCCGGCGAAATATTTTCTTCTAGAGTATAAATAAAATCTGTCCCGTATCGCAGCAGCAGCGGCAGAATATTATCACTGCGTTCCTGCAAAATGCCGCCCGGTAAAATTTTCTCGCGCAGTTTCCGGATTTGATCGAGCGAAGTTTCTTCTTTTTGTTTGGCTGCGCGCAGTACTTTGCTTTCGAGTGCCGCAATGCTGTTTTTAATTTGCTGCAATGTGCTTTCGGCTGCTCCGCGCAATGTTGCATCGGCCGCCGATGCTTTTGCTGTTATGGCTGCAAACACTTCCTGCAATGCTTCCTGCTCACTTTCAAAACTCAATTCTGCTCCGGCTGTGCGTTTAACGTAATTGCTAATCAGCGCATCGGTTTGCTGAAATAGTTCAGGCAATTGTACTTGCAGTTTTGTGAGTTTACCAGCCGTGCCTTTATCAACCACAAGCATAAAAGCACGCGGCAACAGTACCGGAAAACTAACTTTCTGTGCTTCAAAAAAGCTGCGAAATTCAAGCCAGTAAGCCAATTCGCCCGGCCCGCCAATGTAGGCGATGTTGGGTAAAATACATTGCTGATACAATGGCCGCATCACTACATTAGGACTGAAACGTTCAGGATGTTGTTCTAATTCGGCAAGCAATGTGCTGCGCTTAATAGTGCGTCCGCTTCCGGCAAGTATAAAATCGTTGCCGCTGCGGTCGATGCGCTCGCGTGTGTTTTGGCCAAGGTAAAAAAGGTTGATTGCGCGCGGGTTAACCTGAGTACTGTAGCCGTTTCTTTCAAGATCGGCGATGCTTTCGGCTACAAGAGATTGTGCTATTCCGATTTCAAGTTCGGCACGAAGCTGCGGAAGAAAAAGGCGTTTCAGTTCGGCCGAATCGGCATCAAGCACCAGCACATTTTCACCAAAAAGGAAATGT
>JBKDHA010000022.1:0-5849 GCA_046335555.1 Bacteroidota bacterium | reverse complement strand
GGATTGCTAATTCGGTTTTACCCGTTACGCCGGGAACCTCCACAATCAATTCATTCAAAACTGGGGGAGAATTGAGAGGCGTTGAAGCAATCATTGACATGCTGAAAATCAGCGCAAAAACAATTGCAGCGTACTTAGTTTTCATGAGTTGTGTCTAATTTCTGGACGTTTTACGCACCTAAACAGCAAAGTTATAATTTTTTCCTGATAATAGACTAAAAGTCAGTAAGAAATACTGGAAAATCGTTTGTTCGTACAATCATTTACACAATAAAAAAGCCTTCATCGGGTGATGAAGGCTTTAAAAAAGCAATTAATTTAATTGACTATCAGGCATTTACAGCAGCAATACGGGGGGCTGCATTAAGCACATCTTCAGAAACCCCAGAAGCATATTGCTCGAAGTTTTTTACAAACTTAGTCGCAAGATCAGATGCCTGAGCGTCAAAAGCAGCTTTGTCAGCCCAGGTGTTGCGCGGTTCCAGAATTTCGGCCGGAACACCGGGGCAACTTTTGGGGAAACGGAGTTTGAAGAACGGTGTTTCTCCGTATTCAACACCGTCAAGCTTTCCTTCGAGTGCTGCTGTGATAAGAGCGCGGGTGTAAGCCAGTTTGATACGGCTTCCAACGCCGTAAGCTCCGCCTGTCCAGCCGGTATTTACAAGCCAAACGTTGATATTGGGATTGGCTTTGAGCTTTTTGCCAAGCAATTCAGCATATTGACCCGGATGGAGCGGAAGGAATGCTTTACCGAAACAAGCAGAGAAAGTAGTTTGCGGCTCTGTAATGCCCATTTCTGTACCGGCAACTTTAGCCGTGTAGCCAGAAATAAAGTGGTACATCGCCTGTTCTGCTGTAAGCTTTGAAATAGGAGGCAGCACACCAAACGCATCGGCTGTGAGGAAGAAAATATTCTTCGGTGCAGCACCCATAGAGGGTTCTTTGGCGTTGTCGATATGGTTAATCGGATAGGCTACACGGGTGTTCTCTGTTTTAGAGGTACTTGTGTAGTCAACGGTGCGGGTATCTTCCTTAAAATCAATATTTTCAACGAGCGCGCCGAATTTAATGGCATTCCAGATCTGCGGCTCTTTTTCTTGGGTGAGGTCGATACATTTTGCGTAGCAACCACCTTCAAAATTGAAAACGCTGCTGTCGGCCCAGCCGTGTTCATCGTCGCCGATAAGTTTACGGTTCGGATCGGCGCTGAGCGTGGTTTTTCCTGTGCCTGAAAGTCCGAAGAAAATAGCAGTATCACCGGCTGTTCCTTCGTTGGCTGAGCAGTGCATGCTCAGAACGCCTTTTTCGTGCGGAAGGATGTAGTTGAGCAGGGTAAAAATGCCTTTTTTAATTTCGCCGGTGTAACCGGTTCCGCCAATCAAAATCACCTTGCGGGTCATGTTGAGAATCGCAAAGTTGTGCTGGCGTGTGCCGTCGATAGCCGGATCGGCTTTGAAGCCCGGTGCGCATACAATATGCCAGTCGGGTGCAAAAGCAGCGATTTCGTCGGCTGTTGGGCGCAGAAACAAATTGTTGGCAAACAAGTTCGACCAAGGGAACTCTGTAACCACGCGAATGTTAAGCCGGTAAGCAGGATCGGCGCAGGCATAAGCATCGCGCACATACACTTCTTTTCCGGCCAGATAGGCGGTTACGCGGTTGTAAATCGCATCGAACTTTGCAGCATCGAATTTGATGTTTACATCGCCCCACCAGATCGAATCTTTGGTGATGTCGTCAAAAACAATAAACTTGTCTTTGGGCGAACGTCCAGTAAATTCACCAGTGTCAATTGCAAGAGCGCCGTTGTCTGTCAGCACACCTTCTTCTCGCATCAGCGTATCTTCCACCAGTTCTGCCGGTGTAAGATTCCAATAAGCAGCACCTACATTACCCAAACCTATGTTGGCAATAGATGCATTTTTGGCTTTGAACCCGAATTCGTTCATTTGAACATTTTCTTTTTGCGGGTAATTGAGACCAGTCGAGGCGTTACCCGCGGATGAAGAAATAATGAAAAAATCGGCACAAAGGTACGTAATACTCCTATTCAGGAATCACTAACTTATAGCACTATCTTTTCCCTTTACAGGGAACATTTTCTTCGATAAGTACTAAGTCTTTGCCCGACAATGCGATACGGGCATCCTGCACAAATTTGTCCTGTTCTTTCGATGTTGAAAACTCGTCAAGTTTCAGGCAATAGCTTTGTTCGCCTTCACGTCCCCAACGGGTATTTTCCCATTTTACAGGCTTGCTTTGGCCATTGAGCCAGGCCTCAAATTCGGTACGGGCTTTTTCGTTAATTCCGCTGCCTTTACTGATAAACAGTACAACCAAACGGTAATTATCGGCCAGTTTAACCGGATTTCCTGTTCCTGTTGTGGAAGGTGCATTGGTACCGCCGGTTTGAGCCGGGCCATTCACAAAAAATGAATCTTTATCGAAATCAACCACTGTGTCGGTATTGGGCGGCAGCGGCACAGGTGTATTGGTTACAACCGGTGGCGGAGGAGTTGAAGGAGGCTGAATAATGGCTTTTGGTTTGCATCCTTCAACAGCAACTGCAAACAAAAACAGGGCAGCAAGAGCGTAAACAGTTTTCATATTGGGTGTAAAATTTACTACAATGGTAACAAAATCATGCCAAACTCAGCGAACTAAAGTGACATGACCAATGTAGCTGTGTTTTTGCCCGAGCACATCTGTTACTTTGGCTTTCCATACATAAACGTCTTGCTGACAGATTTCCGGATGCCCCTTCACTTTTCCGTCCCAGCCCAAACTCATATCGTCAGAGAAAAATATCATATTTCCCCAGCGATCAAAAATGTAGAGTTCAAAGGTTTGGATGCCAATGCCGTAGCCGGTGAATGTTTCGTTATCGCCATCATCGTTTGGCGTAAAAGCATTGGGGAAATAAATAATGAACTCAGGACGGATACACACTTCCTGAACTGAAGTATCGGGACAATTATATGTATTGTTGGCAATCAGCTGCACATCATAGCAACCTGCAACTTCGCCCGGAAATGTGTAAACCAGATTCTGATCGGTCGAAGTGCTGAGTTGCCCGAAATTCCATGTCCAGCTTGAAGCGCCAGAAGAAAGATCGGTGAATGTAACTGTTGGATTAAGCACCGTAGTTGAAGCCGGTGTAAAACTGAAATCGGCAGTTACATTTGGATTGGCACATACATAACTGGGCATTACGGTTGTTGCTGTGCAGCCATTATCATCAGTGTAAGTAAGTGTTACATCAAAGCAGCCCGCGGTGGTGTATGTATGGCTCGGATTGCAGTT
Source organism: Bacteroidota bacterium (assembly GCA_046335555.1). Classification (GTDB taxonomy): domain Bacteria; phylum Bacteroidota; class Bacteroidia; order Palsa-965; family Palsa-965. Next base: position 2,546 of record JBKDHA010000022.1, on the reverse strand, counting down.
GGCAGAGGTAAAACCATCGCCGAAATCCCAGAAACAATTGGGGTTGTTTGCTGCGGTTGATGTATTGGTGAATGCAACATTGAGCGGCAAACATCCGCTGAGCGGTGTTCCGGTAAAGCTCACGGTTGGCGGCGGGTTTACAGTCACAGTAACTACAGCGCTGGCTGTTGGGGTAGTGCAACCATCGTCGATAACTACGGTGTAGGTTGTAGTAACAGCAGGAGTAACTGAAGCATTGGGCGAGTTGCCGCCTGTTCCGGCCGGATACCAGGTGTAAATGTAAGGCCCGCCGTTTCCGCCGCCTGCAACCGCTGTGAGTGTTGACGGCTGACCAACACAAACTGCATTCGGGTTGGCTGATAGCTGAGCAAGCAGTGGCGGATGAACAGTAACCAAAACTGTAGCCGGTGCTGCCGAACAACCATTGGCATCGCGAATAACTACGGTGTAGGTTGTTGAAGTGCCCGGCGTATCGGTTACTGTTGTGCCAGTTCCGGTAACCGCCGGCGACCATGTGTAGCTATAAGGGCCACCAATTCCGCCACCGGCAACTGCCGTAAGCGTTGTAGTTTGCCCGATACAGATAGTTTGCGGCACCGCACTCAGTTGTGCTGTAACTTGCGGCGGCTCAGTTACAGTTATTGTATCTGTAGTTGTACAGCCTGCATCATCGGTAATTAAACAGATATATGTTCCTGCACAAAGTGCTGTGGCTGTATGCGCATTCAAATTGTTAGCCGATGAAACTATGATATTATTTACATCAGTCCATGAAAAATCGTAAGGTGCTGTGCCACCGGCGGGAGTTGCGGTAGCTGTTGCATCGCAAATGCCAAAACAGCTTGCTGCAACTGGAACCATTGCGTTGTTCATGTTACCGTTGTTGCCCGCTACCGGAATATTTACTGTAGCTGTGCAGCCGTTGGCATCGGTAACCAGACAAGTGTAGTTTCCGGCGGCAAGATTATTAACGGTATTTGCACCGTTTACATTTGTTGCGGTTTGTATGGTTGTATTTGCGGCATCTGTCCATACAAAATCATACGGCCCGGTGCCGCCCTGTGGTGTAACGGTGGCTGATCCATCGCTCTGGTTGCAGGATGCCGGAGTTGAACCAACAAGCAACTGAAGCGCTGCCGGCTGTGTTATGGTTACACTTGTTGTAGTGATACAGCCGTCGTTGGTATCCGTAATTTCTACAGTGTAAACACCTGCCGGAAGGTTGGAAAGTGTGTTTGCTCCGGGCTGTGCATTGGCGGTTTGCAGCACTATGTTTGCGGCATCCATCCACACAAAATCAAACGGACCAACGCCTTGCGGTGTTGCTGTTGCCGAGCCGTTACTGTTGCCGTTGCAGTCGATCATAACAGCAAGTAATTGCGGCGGAGCACAGCAGGAAAGTGAAGCATTGAATTGATACACCGGATCGCCCTGACAGGCTACGTTACTCCAGTTTCCGGTTTCGCCGTCGCCGTAGGTGTCTATAATGATGCCGAGGTTGTCGCCGGTATTGCCGGGCGGACAGTCTTTGGCGGTTATTGTCCAGCAAAACTGCCAGTTTACGGGGCCATCACAGTTATCGCCAAAATTATCAACCGGATTTCCGTTTGGGCCGCCTTGTACCACATCACCATCGAAGAAGAAACCACTCATGATGCCGTTTCCGTTGGGTGTGTTTACGTTGTTAAACCATTGCCAAACGCCGGGACCATTATCGCAGGTATTTGCCGGTACAAGATTGGTAAGTGTGGTCATGTCCCAGCCATTGCCAAACGTAGGAATAACGGCATGCAGCCAGTTGGTGTTTTGCTGATCCCATTGGGTAATGGTGTAGCAGAAAGTAACTGTTGTTCCGCCCTGATAAGTGCCGTTAACGGGAGCCGGATTTACAGTAAGATTTGAAGCCAGAAGGCAATCATCGCAACTATTGTTGTTTTGAAGGGTCATGTTAAATGTACCCTGATCGGCCGGAGAGCCGCCACTGATCTGAATGTAATAGGTATTTCCCGGCACCATCTGATCGAAACTGGCAGAAAGCGTTCCGCCCGAACCTATTGCACAGCCCCGGCCTACAAGTCCGGCGCAGTTGCCCTGATAAACTGCAATGTTCGGTGTGCTGATTGTTCCGTTGATGTTGATGATTAACTCGTTGCCGGTAACCGTAACTGCATACCAGACATCAGTAGCCGGCGAAGCCATTGGTGTGCTGTTGCTGGGCTGGCAGTTGATGAGTGTGGTGTAAGGTGTTTCGGTTACTGAGTTTACGTTGGTAAGTCCGTTTACAGTCATTACTGCACCAAGACCGCTCGGACAGGCTGCAGGCGCTCCGAGTGTACCAAGGTTTTGAGCTCCGAAGCAGTCGTCGTTGGCTACCTGCGCAGTAGCGGCGGCTGTAACGAAAAGGACCAAAAGTGAGAGGAGTTTTTTCATTTCACTTTTGTTTTGGTCATTATTTCTACAATGCCGCCATCGGGTGTGAGGCGAAATATGGAGCCGGTATCAAAGCCCGGTTTTTCTGTTCGCACACGTTCAATACGCACAGACAT
>JBKDHA010000021.1:0-4816 GCA_046335555.1 Bacteroidota bacterium | reverse complement strand
CGCTCATATAGAGCAAACTCGCAGTAGTCAGCAGAACCGTCGTAACGGAAAAACCGGCAAGCAGGTAAAAAGCAGCTTAGGCAGTTTTGAGGTTTTTACCCCGCGTGACCGTAACAGCAGTTTTGAACCAGAAACACTTCAAAAGCGCCAGCGCAGCCTGTCCTCAGACATTGACACACAAATCGTGAGTTTATATGGACGGGGCATGAGCTACAGTGATATTCAAAACCACTTACGAGAGCTGTACGGTCTTGAAGTCTCCGATGGTACAATCAGTGCGATTACCGACCGGATCATTCCCGAAATCAAAGAGTGGCAGAACCGTCCTTTGGAGAATATTTATCCGATCATCTGGCTGGATGCCATGCACTTTAAAGTTCGGGAAAACGGAGTGGTAAAGGCCAAGGCCATTTATTCGATTCTGGGTGTAACACTTGAGGGACAGAAAGAGGTAATCGGTATTTACTTTGGCAATCACGAAAGCAGCAGTTTTTGGCGGCAGGTTTTAAATGACTTGAAGTTGCGGGGCGTTCAGGACATCTGCATTGCCTGCATCGATAATTTACAAGGCTTTGCGGATGCGATAGAAGACACTTATCCGGCTACTGAAGTACAACTTTGCTTGGTTCATCAAATGCGCAACAGCATGAAATATATTCCCTGGAAAGAACTTCGTGCTTTTGTTGCGGATATGAAGAAGATATACCGAGCCAATAATGCGGAAATGGGGCTTGAGTATCTGAATCAGGCAGAAGAAAAATGGGCGCAGAAATACGCGCTGATCTTTAAGAGTTGGCGGAAAAACTGGGAGCGTTTATCGTGCTTTTATCAATATCCTGCAACCATCCGCAAAATTATTTACACGACCAATCCCATTGAAAGTTACCACCGCATGGTACGTAAAGTCACTAAGACAAAAGGAGCCTTCAGTTCTGAGGATGCCATCGTAAAACAGATCTACTTAGCCACTATAAATGCTAACACAAAATGGCAGGGAAAAATGTTCGGATGGAACTCTGTTCGACATGAATTAAACACCTATTTTGGTGACAGATTATTAAATCCTGACACAGTTAACTGAACACTCCCCTTCGCTCTCATTCTCACTCTGTTTCCCGCTCTCGCTCTGTTTCTCGCTCTCATTCCCGCTCTGTTTCCCTACCTTTGGTGAACCAAACCAAACAACAATTATGGAAGTTAAAGACAGTAACGGAACCCTCCTCATCGATGGTGATAATGTAACATTGATAAAAGACCTGAAACTTCGTGGCAGCTCAACGGTGCTTAAACGCGGAACAATGGTTAAAGGCATTCGCCTTACCGATGATGCCGATGAAGTGGACGCTCGTGTAAACAAACAGGCTATTGTGTTGCGGACTGAATTTTTGAAGAAGGCGTAGGCTGTTCATTTATATAACCCGGATGAATGAAGCTTTTTATAATTTTTTTGGCTGTGTTGGCGCTTGGCGGACTTATAGTTCGTCAGTTGCGTAATCGGAGAGCATGGATTTTTAGTATTCCCCGTGAAACAAAGACTATTATTCCCGATAATCCAACAGCCGGAGGTTATCATCTTCTGCTTGAAAAGTATTCTGAATATTACCGGCAGTTGAACTCGGTAAATAAGCAGCAGTTTATTTACAGGGTGCATACTTACCTGCAAATGGTAAAAATACAGGGTCGGCTTGGATTAGCTGTAACTCAGGAGATGTGCGTGCTTGTTGCCGCGTCGTGCATAAAGCTAACGTTCGGGCATACGTATTATGTACCTGAGAAATTCAATCAGGTTTTGCTTTATCCTGATGCTTTTAAGCTGAATAACGGCTCGCAAGAAATGCATGGTTCAACGAGTCCGAGCGGCATAGTAGCATTAAGCTGGAAAACGCTGAAAAAGAGTTTTGAGGTACACGACGACAATCGTCATCTTGGCATTCACGAAATGGCGCATGCCTTAAGTTTCAACGGCAGAAAGGGCGGCGGTGAGGATTACATTTTTGAGCAACATCTTCCGCTTTGGCAGCAAGAAGCACTTCCGGTATTTCAAAATATCAATAATGATAATGATTACCTGCGCCAATATGCTGCGGCCAATATGGAAGAATTTTTTGCCGTTTGCATGGAGCAGTTTTTTGAAACACCACAGCAGTTTTCGGCAGAGCATCCCAAGCTTTATCGTGCTATAAGTCTGCTGCTAAATCAGAGCGGGGAATGAGAGTGAGAAACAGAATGAGAGCGATAAACAGAGCGAGAGCGATCACATGGTGAATACGCTCTCGCTCTGTTTATCGCTCTGTCATCGCTCTGTTTCTGTTTTTCGCTCTGTTAATTACTCTGCTTTCTTCTTACGGTAGCCCGGCGCTGTAGCTTTTACTTTTTTGGTTCCGGAGCCAGTGTTCATTTTCAGGTGTCCAACTTCTTCTTCCGAAAGGTGACGCCAGCGGCCGCGGGGGAGGTTTTTCTTGGTTAAGCCGGCATATACAACGCGGTCGAGACCAACAACCTGATAGCCGAGGTGTTCGAAAATGCGGCGCACGATGCGGTTGCGACCCGAGTGCAGCACAATGCCTACTTCTTTTTTGTTTCCGCCTTCGCCTACGTAGCTCAGTTCATCGGCTTTGATTGGGCCGTCTTCAAGTTCTACGCCGTTTTCGATGGCTGCAAAATCTTCTGAATTCAGCGTTTTATCGAGCGTAACATGGTAGATTTTGCGGATTCCGTAGCGCGGATGCATCAAATGCTCGGCCAGATCGCCGTCGTTGGTGAGCAGCAGCAAGCCGGTTGTGTTGCGGTCGAGACGGCCAACCGGATAAATGCGTTCACTGCAGGCATCACTCACCAGCTGAAGCACAGTTTTGCGTTCCTGCGGATCGTCGGTGGTGGTGATAAAGTCTTTGGGTTTGTTGAGCAGCACATACTGCATACGCTCGCGGCGCAGCAACTGATCGCCGTAGTGAACGGTATCTGAAGCTGATATTTTAGTGCCGAGTTCGGTTACAATTTTACCGTTCACTTTTACCACACCGGCGGCAATAAGTTCATCGGCTTCGCGGCGTGAACAGAGACCTGTATTGGCAATAAAGCGGTTCAGGCGCAAACTGCCGTTAACCGGTTCTGCATATTTCGAGGGTGCGCCTTTCGACTTTTTATACGCCGGACGCTCTGTTTTTTTAACATAGTCGCTGGCCGATTGGTTGTCGTCAAAAACCTCCCAGTTGCTTTCTTCGTCGTTGCTGTACGATTTACGCGCCGGTTTTTCGTCGTCGAACTTACGGCGCGGCTTCTCGTCGTTATTTCCGAAGCTGCGGCGAGGTTTTTCATCGCTGCTTCCGAAACTGCGCTTGGGTTTTTCGTCATCGAATTTTCGGCGCGGCTTCTCATCGTTACTTCCGTAGCTGCGGCGCGGTTTTTCATCGCTGCTTCCGTAGCTGCGTTTGGGTTTTTCGTCGTCAAACTTGCGGCGCGGTTTGTCGCTTCCGTAGCCTGAAGATGATTTTCCGAAAGGCTTGTCGCCGTCGAACTTGCGGCGTGGTTTCTCGTCGTTACTTCCGTAGCTGCGTCGCGGTTTTTCGTCGCTGCTGCCGAAGCTGCGTTTAGGCTTCTCGTCGTCGAATTTACGACGTGGTTTGTCGGCATCGCCGTAGCCTGAAGATGATTTGCGGAAAGGCTTATCTGATTTCCCGAAGCGGTCGCCGCTGCCGGATTTAGAAGACTTGCCGAATGGTTTTTTCCCGGATGAATAGGATTTACCGGAACCACCGGAAGACGGCTTTTTGCCGAATGATTTTTTCATGTGATAGATAATCTGGCCGCAAAGATACGGAATTGCCCGCGCAATAACGATTTATACCCCGTTCCGGTGTTTTGCAGTGCCGATTGTTACTGTGTATCATTGTGACATGAAAACGTTTGTGATGGGCGACATTCATGGCGCATATCGTGCAATGACACAGGTATTGCAGCTTGCAGGGTTTGATTATGAGAAAGATCGCCTCATTCAAATTGGCGATGTAGTGGACGGGTGGCCTGATGCGGTGGCTTGTATGGAAGAGCTGATGAAAATAAAAAACCTTGTAGCTATTCGCGGCAATCACGACTGCTGGCTTTACGACTGGCTGAGCACAGGCCGGCACGATATATACTGGTCGGAGTTTGGAGGAGATGTGACCATGAGCGATTATATCCGCAAGGAAAAGGAAGACGATAAGCGCCACCTTCGGTTTTTGAAAAATCAGTGTGATTATTTTATTGATGAACAAAACCGACTGTATGTGCATGCAGGATATAATTTGCAGGAACCAATTGCAGCGCAACCGTCAAGTATATTATACGGCAATCGTGATTATTTTAGCCTTATGTTGAAGTGTTTTCGCAGTGGTGCGGGTGTTCCTGCTGATGTGAATAATTTCAGCGAGGTATTTATCGGGCATTCGCAAACACCGAAGTATGTTGGTCACGATAAGCCGCTCAACTTATTTCATTTATGGAATATAGATCAGGGATGCAAATCGCAAGGGAGACTAACGCTGATGAATGTGGAAACGAAGGAGTTTTTTCAGTCGGATTTGGTATTTACGCTTTATCCTGAGTTCACATAATCTGACTTTGACGAACAGGATAATACATAATCTTGTTGTGGACATGATTACCGTACACGCGGTTTTAACGCAGCGCGGTTTTGAATAATTTCTATTTAATTAGACACTATACCGAATAAGATTTTAAGACCGTTCTGTTGAAACAATAAATTCTCCAATCATTTACGTGTCTTTTTGGTTAATAGCTTCAAGCCATGAAGTTAACATATGCTCGCTTAAAA
>JBKDHA010000020.1:0-13414 GCA_046335555.1 Bacteroidota bacterium | reverse complement strand
GATGTGTCCAGCTTGTAATGCCTTTACTTGATTTATCGCTTTGGTATTCATTTACAAGACTGCGGAAAGAGTCGCGCGGTAGGAGTTGGAGTAGTTGGGAAAAGAGTGTTAAATTTACCATGAGGATGGGGGTTGTTTTGTGGTAAAAACAATGTACCTATTTTAGGTACACCATCCTCTCTTTTTTATTTAGCTATTTTGGACAGATGTGCTCTCAAATCTTTAAACTGGTATACTGTTTCATATTTATTCATTGTATGATCTAAAGACAATATTCCTAAATCTACATCATAACCTAAGAGTATATTTTCATCATCAAAAACTAATCTATTTAGAGAAACTCCTTCTTCGATCAATCTTTCAGCTTTATTAATTGCTTGATTTATTGATTTACATATTAAATAATCCGGAGCAATCTTTTTTATCATTCCTTGATAACCAGCGATTGAAGAGAATTTATTACTTAGGATATTATTTGCAAGAATAATTCAATCTTCACCCGCTAACTTCATGTTTTTTATTATCTTATCGTTGATTTTTAATGCTTCACTTGGGTTGGGATCTAATGGATTTAATACAAACTCTTTATTTAACTTCTGCTCTAATACTTCCCAGTCTCTCTCTAAATCTTTATTCGCAAATCTCAGCAGCATCGACCCAAGGGCCATTAACATTAGTGAAAAAAACTCCTCGCCCAGACCAGTAATTATATTCATCCATACCTATGTTTAATAAATTAAAAATTTCGCCCACAGGGACTGGAAATTTGAAATCAATTTTATTTATTTCCGTGTATCCCGTTTCTCTAATAAAATACTTTAAATCTGCATCGAAACTCCCAATAATAAAAGTACCGTCAGGTACATCATTGTAAATTTCTACTCCGGAAGTTGGCTTGTGTTTGAACAATAATTGTTTACCCTGTGATGCATAGTTAGGTTTAACTCGGTTAATTTGTGTCCAAAACTCATCCTCGCTAATTGATTGCCATTTCTCATTTTTCCATTCAAAATATTTCTCGTTTTCAATTGTAAATACGCGACCTTCTCTAATCCAAAAACATGATGCTGATTCCTTTTGATTTACGTCAAAAGGAATCAGCATCTATAGATGGTCAAAGTTCAGTATTTTAACTTATATCATTTGTTTGATTATTTTGTATCTTTTTATAGGAAAAAGTTGGTCTTTCAGATGCACCATTAAGGTAGTAGTCAAAATATTTATCCGCAGAAAAATCTATATTATTCAACATCTTATCAAGAGAATTATTAATAGTTTCAGGTGAATTAAATAATTCAAATCCTTTTATCCAAATGGGATTATTATTATCTATTTCATTTAAATCAGGAGAAACCTTTAGATTAAAAATATGATACACTTTCAACAATATAGATGTAAGCCTTAAACTATTATTTTCCCATAACTCGAACTGCCATGAGTATGAATAATCAGTATCTATGCTTAAAGGAACCCATAATGATTTATTTGTTTTAATAAAAAAAACAGTTTTTGTTAAATCAATAATCTCAATACTAATAAGTCTATCTGTAATGACAGTATTTTTATTATCAATTACTTCACCGTACCCATCTATCTTAATTAAACTATCACATAATTTATATTGTATTTTACTTGCATAATCTCTAAAATCATTTAGTATTTTCTTTTTTATGGCCTCAAAGTCAATATCAATATTTTTTGAATATGTTATAGGAGGCTCTCCTATTTGATGACCATTAATATAAATAACTGTTGGGAGTAATAATTTACTATCATACAAAATTTCAACCAATTCATCGATAAAAGATACTTGTTTAATAGCATCTATATCAGATTCATTTTTTGATGACGATTCAACATATGAAATATTTTTCTCAAATAACCAACTTATAGTTTCTGTTGATTTGGGGTAGCTTATGTATCTCATTTTATGTTTTTTGTAAAAATATTTACTTTGTTTTTTCCTGAGAATTCAAATTCAAATTTAGTAATTCCATATTTATTTCTCGAAGTTATTATTCCCTCAATAATCTGTGGATCGGATAAAACACTAGGAGTATCAAATGGGCATATAATCTCAATGATTTTATTATGTGATTTTACATTCCCTAGTTGAGATGAGGCTGAAAGTATTTTTTTCTTATTAATTTTTGAATCAAGGAATTTTAATTGATATACTGAATCAAATTCTATATTTATTGACGAATCTATTTTGACAGCAACATCTGCATCAAAATCAATTCTTTCTACTTCAAATTCAATTAAGTTTGGATTTATACCATTGTCTAATAGCTCTTTAGATTTAGATAATGCCTGATTTACTGCACGAACACTTTGTGCATCTTGTGTTGCTTTGCGAAGTAAGATATTATATTGACTTATATGACTAAATTCTTGACTTATTATTCGATTTGATAATTCGATACCCGCTTCACCTCCATTTTTCAGGTTTGTAATTATTTTATTTTGAAGTTTAATAGCCTCGCTTTGATTTCGATCTATTGGATTTAGAGAAAACTCATTATTTAATTTCTGCTCTAACACTACCCAGTCTCTCTCTAAATCTTTATTCGCAAAACTCAACTTCCTATTGTCAAACTGCTCTTTAAATTTCACATCAGAATCATATAACCGCTTGTCTTCCCGCCACGAATTTAAGTTCCCCTCTAACAACTCCACCTCTTCCTTCGTCCATCCATGTTTGCGAGCATAATTGAGCATTCTGGAATGGGCATCAATTTCCATATCAATAATTTCGCCGCCCGAAAGTTTTCTGAATCCTTCTATCCGGTGCTGCTCTAAGTGCATAAGTTCTTCCATGACTTGCATCCGATTTCCTGTATCTGAGAAAACCAATGTACCGGGCATTCCGGGTGTATCGTGCGGTACATAAAGTGCGTTGGCATTGTACTGTCTCAGAATAACTTCACCTTCTTTCCCTGTGATTATTTTGATACTCTGTTGCTCCAACTCATTAATAAGTACACGCAGTTTAGCAGGATCAATTTTACCGTTTGCATCAAGCAGTCGAGCTTCAATCTGACTGAGTAGTTTTTCCTCACCCCTTGCTTTGAGCGCATTATACTCCGCAGCATCCATCCCGCGTCGGTTTGCAGACAAATCCTTCAAAAACTGCTCCAGTTCTTGTTCACTCATCACATCAATCGCCTGTTCAAGTCGCAACTGTGTTTGCAAACTTTCTGTTTTTCCCGCAGCAACAGCAGGTTTTGCTGAGCCTGTGCGCAGCAGTATTTCCTCGTTCGCCACCGCCTTCTCAAACAACGAAAAGCGAAATAACTCAAACGATTCTAATGTTGTGCGTCCTGCCGATGAAGCACCGGCAGCCTTCGCAACATCATCAGCAGTTATCGCAGCAGCATCCAAACGCAAAAACAAATAAGAATGATCGGCCAGCGCACTGCTGAAATGCCCAAGTACAAAATCACCAAACCCAAATTCACTGCCCGAAGCCGTAAAACCGCTGTGCATTTTACCCAGCATAGGTGCCACCACTTCTGCTTCGCCACAGGTACGCAAAATGCGTGCGAGAATAACAGGATTCGAATCTGCAAATTGTTTGGTGAGTACTGCTAATAAATGTGTATCGCCCACAATTACATCCTGCAGCCGATAAGCTCCCGCAGTGTACATTGAGCCAAGCATTTTATTCTCTAGCAATGCTTGAAATTTAGGCGGCAGCGGTGCAAGCGGTACATCTTTTTTGGTGTTCAGCAATGTATCCCGCGCAGCCTGTTCGCGTTCCATACGTAGCAAAAAATCACGGTTAGTTAATTTTTTTGCATACAGTGCAGCATCGACTTCATTCATACCTTTACTGATGAGCAGTTGCTGTGCCTGCTTTTCGATACGCAGAAGTTCTGCTGGATCTGTAATTAGCCGTCCAGATTTATCGAAAATGAGTGTTGACAGTTCCTGTCCAGTACTGCGGAACATTTTCAGCGACTGAACGATGGTAAGTCCATCAAAAACAAGTGCTATACTGTTGAGAATAACCCAAATGAGCGAGGGTGCTTCTTTTAGTGAATCTTGGTTATTAAAACCTGTACCGGATGCTGCACGGTTGAAGTTGTATTCTTCTATGCTATCGGCGAGAAGCATGCCTGATGTACCAATGAGAACAGGGGCGAGAACTAAAGCGGCCGGCGGGAAGAATACACTAATGAGTCCGCTAATTAGATTAACGAATAATAAAATAGAATTATGATCATATTTATCCTTAACACGCTTTTGCCAACCTGCAATAATGGTTTGATAAGCCGTTCCGTTTATAAACCCGAGTTCATTTGTTGTGGCGGTAATCAATTGATCGAACAGCCATATTTTATCAGGGTCTTCTCGAAGCAGGAATCTTAATTTTGCAATACTTTCCAATCGTTCATTACGGATATTTTTAAACCGCTCAATAAAAAATAACGCATCTTTTTTATGCGCATGGGTGATGAGTATATTTACGCTGTAAAAATTATAGCTAGTTTCATTTTCCGTTTTAAATTCTCTTGAATTAAGAATGATATGATTTTTGGCAATAACAGCATATTGCTGAATGATTTTACCTTCTAAAGCAGCAATTTGATCATTCTCCTTCTTAACCGATCGACTAAAATGTTCGTTACCGGCTTTGTCTATACTGGTTCTCAAGTTTGACTTAACCCGATTCAATTCTGCAATTTTGTCTAATTCAGGTTTCAATGCAGCAAGTTCATTCATAAGCTCAACCAACGGCTGTTTAGGTTTATCATCAAAGCCAGCATATCGATAATATTGAGCAGAAATATCAGTTTGTCGATTATTCAAAAATTCATCAGTGGCTTTGTACAGATAGTTTTCGTAGAAACCTTTGAATGATGGATTGTTGGGATCAGTCACATTTTGCTGGGTAGTACTACCGTCGTCCACATTATATAAATAGGCATTCAGCGCGTCTCTGAAATCTTCATACTGTGTAAACCGTCCGCTCACTCTTTCACTGTATGGTTTTGCACCTTCAAGAGCAAGCAGCAGATAGAGTTGAGTATCTGCAAATGGTACAAAATCGTTTCCTGACCAAACTTGTTTGAAGAAATGCCAGGCTTCGGCATGTTTTTTATAATCAGCAGCGTAATTTTTTTCGTCAAATGCTTTTCGGGTAGGGATATATGATATGTTTTTTTTCTTCCCGTTGCTAACATACTGCTGCTGGTTAATTAATACTTTCCATTCGGCAATTGACCAGTTTGGTTCAACATCTCGATATTTAAGCATCTTGTAGAAATAATCGGAACGCATTTTCTCCGTCCAGTTTTTCGACTTGTATATACTTGCGCACCTGAACAGCAATTCTGTTCCCCGAATCTGAGAAATTGCTACCTGCTGTGCGATTGTGGCATTTTCTCGGATTGTCTCAGGCAAATTTTCGATTGCATAATTATCCGTATCAAGTCGGTTCTTTTCGATTTTTGCCTGAATATATTTTTTTACCTCGCTGCGCGTGGTTTTGTCATACATTCCAGTATTGACATAGTTTTTTGCAAAAAGAATTTCTTGTGTTTTTTTAACCAACAGCGTAAATGCCGATCCAAGATTACCTTCTTTCACGGCATCATCACGCAACTGTTGTTGCTGTGCTACCGAATTTACTTCATCAATCAATTCAATTGAAAACATATAATGCTCACGGTTAAAAATTTCGGCAGCATCTTTTTGTCGTAAAATGCTTTTCTTTTTCGTAACCGGATCAACATTGTAATAAAAGCGATAGTCCATTTTTTCGGCAAATTCCTGCGCCTGTTTACGCGAATCAGTAATAACAGCTATTGCCGGAACAATTTGGTTGTAATAAATTCCATACGTAAAATAATACTGCGGATCTGGATTTAATGCATACCCAAAATTATCATCCGGATTGCCTGTAGCAACCGGGGCCATCGTATTTTCCGGCACACTTTCGGAAAATACTTCATCGGGCTTTGCCGTTCCAGCAATTTTCTCTGGTATTCCTATTTTCGATTTTTCCGGTAAACGAATAATGTCGTTCAGATAAATTTCGGTGCCGGGACGTGCTGCAATATATTTATTCAGGCGTAGTATTTCAACAATAAATACTTCACTCTGTTCAGATATTGTATGAAGTGTATCGCCTGATACTGTTACATAAATTTTTACAGCTGCAGGTAATTCATCTATCGAACCGGCATCGTTTTTTGCAGCAGCAGCAGCTACATTCTTTTCTTTTTCCGCATTTTTCTCCTCTTCCGTTTGCGAAACAACAGTCGGAGCAAATACTAGTGCCTTCCTATACCCCTCAACTTCCTGCCTTTGCTTATAACTACCATACATACGCGCATCATACGCATCGTAAGCGTTCACAGCTTTCCCAGCCTTCATGTTTTTTAAAATACGCGGCCAGGTATAAAGCTCAAAATTGATTCTTGAGTCTTCAAACTCTTCTTCTTCAAGCTTCTGAGCTTCCTGCTGCGGATTCTTCCGAAAACCATAATAGTTTTCATCATCTTCTTCGTGGGCAAAGAGGTTATGCGACATGGAGGTTATGCTTTATAATTCAATACATTAATTAACGCATCTGCTTAATAGTCCGACTTTCCTTCATCAATTCAAGTTCAATAAAGCGTACAATATCTGTGTTGCTGAGCACAGTTCTGTTTTCGGATTCGGCGGCAAGTGCGGTTTGCTTTAGAATATTAGCAATGTTAGAGCCGGTTAAATCTTGCTGACGTACTTTTTTGAAATCAATATTCTCGTAGCTGTAACCTTGCGGAATCAATTTTTTCCAGAGCTCTTCGCGCTGCTGTTCGTTGGGGCGAGGGAAGCATATTGTAAACTGGAAACGGCGCAGCATGGCTCCGTCAATATTATCGCGCAGGTTGGACGCAAGGATGCAAAGTCCATCGTATTCTTCGATGCGCTGCAGGAGGTAACTCATTTCAAGATTCGCCCATTTATCGCGGGCATCGCTTACCTGTGTGCGTTTTCCGAACAGCGCGTCGGCTTCATCAAAAAACAGAATCCAGTCTTTTCCTTCGGCACGTTTGAATAGACGCGAGAGGTTTTTTTCTGTTTCGCCAATGTATTTGCTCACCATCATCGAAAGATCAATGCGGAAAACGAGCTTGCCGAATTCCTTGCCGATGAGTTTTGCCGTGAGCGATTTTCCCGTGCCCGGAGGGCCGAAGAAAAGTATCGGAAAACTTTTGTTTACTGTGCCTCCGCTGCGTTTGACTAATGCCTCACCGTGACTCATCCAGCGCATGGCTAACCGCACTTCGTTGAGCGTGGGTTCGGGAATAATAAGATGTTGCCAGTCGAGTGTTGTGCTCACAAGCTGTGCGGGAAAACCTTCGCCAAAATCGGGGCGAGGAGGTTTGCCCGATTGCAGAAACTCAGCATATTCAGCGGCCAGTACCGGAATTTTTTCGGCATCACCAAACTGAGCATTGAACTTAGGTGGCAGCTCAAGTTCGATTACTTGATTGAGCAGCAATTGTCCGTCGCGCAGCACTGCATTTCGTGCTTGCTGCCGCAATGCGAGGTTACTGCCAGCTACCAATGTAAGAAGTGTATTCAGCGTTATAACCAAACTTCTGTTTGTATTTAGCATGTAGCACCCAGCTTCGTCAAGCAGTTCCTGATTTTGAATTGCCAAATCAGAAAGCGTTCTCAATGCTGCTTTATCAATCTGCCGCGCAAGCGTGAGCACCAGCAACAGACGTTCCTCGCTGCCGAGTTTGTGGTGATTCACCAGCGCCGGATACGGGCCTTTTTCATTCAGCAGATCAGGTGGAGACAGCGTAGTCCAGTCGGCCTTTTCGTTGTAGGCATAATTTTCTCCGGCTTTTGGAAAACGCAGGTCTATTACATTGCGCAGCCAGTTAATTTCACGTTCCAGCACAGCACAATGTTGCTGCATACCGTCGGGTGTAAAATTTCCTTCTGCGGTGTACAGAAATTTGGAGTTAGAGGGATGCTCATTTACATACATAATTGCTGAGATAAGAGATTGTATTACTTATGAATTAACAGGCTATAAATACCCTGTTGTTTAACCGGTTTATTGCATACTACAAGTTCCGGCAGCAAAAAGCCGAAGTCAAGGAAAAATTCGGGCAGTTTTCACAGACTATCTCGGGGGGTAAAAAAAGTTAATGTTCAGAAAAAGAGCATTTTAACACTTTAAAAAGTAGCGTTTTTTCACAGAGAATCTTTTTGTGAATGTTGTAGTTATTTGTTTATAGTAATTTAATATATGATAAAATAGTTGCACTATTTGCAAAAGATAATGGAGCGAGATGAATGCATTTACACTTAAATAAGATCGGGAAGCAGGATGTATTTGTTAATATAAGTATTTATATATTTATAATGATATATCAAAAAAAATGTCAAATAAATAAGGGTTTTGGCGACAAGCTCAACGGGATATTTGGAATTTTTAGAGATGTCCTAATGATGCTTGCTGAAGTAACCGCCGGTCAAAAATGTATTTACTATTTATTATGCAGTTTCTTAAACTATAGAAATCAAAAAAATACTATTGAAATAAATCAACTAATTTATTTTAGTTTCCGTCCCGGATTGTTACTTAAAAAAGCTTCCCAGCTACCAAATTTCTTCTGAGGTTCTCCGCCAATCCCTGTGTTTTGGAAATAGTGACAAACAGCGGCAGCCAGCCCGTCGGTAGCATCTAAATATTTTGGCATTTCCTGTATTTTCAGCAACTGCTGAAGCATGGCGGCAACCTGTTCTTTAGACGCATTTCCGTTTCCGGTAATCGATATCTTAATTTTTTTCGGACTGTACTCAAAAATCGGAAGACCTCGGTTGAGTGCTGCGGCAATTGCAACACCTTGTGCACGGCCTAGTTTTAGCATCGACTGCACATTTTTCCCAAAGAACGGTGCTTCAATGGCAAATTCATCAGGCTTGTGTTTGTCGGCCAGTGCAAGTGTTTCTTCAAAAATCTTTTTTAGTTTGAGCGGATGATCGGCTATTTTTTCGAGGCGCAGTACACCCATTTCAAGCAGGGTAATGTTTCGGCCGGTAATTCGGATAACTCCGAAACCCATGATTGTTGTGCCCGGGTCGATACCGAGGACAACTTTATCAATAAGTGGTTTAGACGAAGCGGCTGCTGACACTTGCTTTTGCTTATTTTGGCAACCGAGATGAAACCCGCACGAGCTCAGATCCGATTGCTTTCGCTGCTGCTAAAGGTAGCAATTGTTTCGGCTGCGCTGATTTACTTAGTTCAACATACAAACCGCAGCGCTTTACAGGTACAGTTCAGTTATTTTGCTGATGCTCCGCTGTATGTTTGGCTTGGCGTTTTTTTGCTGCTGCCGCTGAACTGGAGCCTCGAAGCTTTGAAATGGAAGTTGCTTGTAAAGCCCTTGCATCAGCTTAGTTTTTTGCAGGCGCTGAATGCAGTTTTTGCCGGAGTTACTGCCGGCACAGCCACTCCAAACCGTATTGGTGAGAGCGCCGGCCGCATTTTTCTTCTTCCCCGGACTGTGCGTGTTGAAGCACTCGGACTTGCCGCCGCCGGAAGTGCTGCACAGCTTGCTGTAACTACGTTTGCGGCGGCGGCGGGCATTCTGCTTACTCAGGATTTGCTGCTGCTGCCTGAAATTAACCTTCTTCAGGCGGCGCTGTTCGGCCTTGCTGTACTTGCCGTTTGTTTCGCAGCATTTCTGCTGGTTCGGCGAAATGTGCAGTATCAAAAACTGATCAGTACGCTGCGCGGTATCACTGCAAAAACAGTGGCTGTGATTTTGGCGTTGTCGGCACTGCGTTATCTGGTCTATCTGTTTCAGTTTATGCTTCTGCTCCGCGCTGCAGGTATTGATCTTGATGCTTTTCTGCTGGCTGCTGCTGTGGCGGTTACTTACGGACTCATTACCCTTATTCCGACATTTGCATTTACCGAAATTGTGGTCCGCGGATCAGCAGCAGCAGCGGTAATAGGAGGAATGAGCGGAAACGAACCTGCCGCTTTGAGTGCTGCATTGGTGCTATGGGCTGTAAACGTTGGGCTTCCCGCTATTGCAGGAATATGGCCTGTGCTGCATTTTCGTTTTTTTAAAGCCGACGATCATGAATGAGATCGTACTTGTTGTTGTAATTTTTTCAGCAGCAGCTTATCTGTTTGCGCTGTTGCCGCCGGTTATTCGTTTTTCGCGATTACCGAAAACAGTTTCGGAAAAACAGCAACTCCCGGCTTTAACCGTGCTGGTTCCGGCGCGCAATGAAGCAGATACTATTTTACATTGTTTGCAGGCATTGAAGGCGCAGGAAGCCGCAGCCGAAATTATTGTCGTGAACGATCATTCTGAAGATAATACAGCCGAAATAGCTGCAAGTGTTCCCGGTGTTCGGGTTGTGCATCTCGATGAAAAGCAGCAGGGCAAAAAAGCCGCAATTATGGCCGGAATTGCAGCCGCATCCGGAAAAATAATACTTGTAACTGATGCCGATTGCATTCCGCCTCCGCAATGGAGCAGGTTGCTTGCGGCACAGATACAGGGCAATGTGCAGATGGCTTTCGGGCCGATAGTGCTGCAGGGCAAGAATGGTTTGCTGAAAGCTGTGCAGGAAACAGAAAGTATAGCTGTTCAGGCTGTTTCTGCAGGTTTGCTTGACGGCGGTGTTGCATTTACTGCAAGCGGAGCAAGTATGTGTTATGTGCGCAGTTTGCCCGCACAAACCGGAAGCTATGCAAACGACACAACACCTTCGGGCGATGATGTTCTGCTGTTGCTGCGTGCACATGCACAGCAGCCGGGCACAGTGCAATGGGTGCATAATGTTTCGGCTGCTGTGCCCGCTGCTGCGGCTCAGCGGTTAAACGAATTTTTCGCGCAGCGTATCCGCTGGGCTTCAAAATATAACTACTACCGCAGCGGGCGTATTCAGTTTATTGGCGCAGCTGTTGCAGCAAACAGTTTTATACTCTGGCTGCTGCTGATACTCACATGCTTTTTTCCGCAACTGATTTTACTCTTGTTGTTGAACATACTTCTAAAATTTGCAGCCGATTTTTTGTTGCTATCTTTAACCGTCGCATTTTTCAGGAAAACCAATTTGCTGCTCTGGTTTATTGCCGCGTGGCCTGTATATCAGCTTTGCACACCGCTTATTACGATAGGTGCTTTTGCAGGTCGATTCAGTTGGAAAAACAGGAAATATTTAACCAAAACACCTCAAGCATAAACCATGCAGGAGCCCGCAGATAACGAACTGCTTGCCTTCACAGAAACCGATGCAGCTCAGACCGGAAGCGGAAGAGCGGCTTCGCTGGCTGCAAATGCGTGGAAACGTCTCCGTAAAAATAAACTTGCGCTTTTGGGACTCGGCATCATTGCGCTGATGATGCTCATTGCCCTGTTTGGCTATACAATAACGCCCGACGGAAGTCCTGATGCAGATACACATATCGATGAGCTGAGTATCTGCAAACCTGGTTTCAGTTGCCAGCTTATTCGTTTGCGGAAGCATGATGATGCAAATACTACAGGTTTTTTCAGAAAGATGATTTTTGGTGAACCTAATGATTATAAATATCACGCAATTACCGATTACTGGTTTGAGGACGATGCCGTTCTCTGGCATGAGTGGACTGAGGGCGGAAAACCCGGGAAAGTGCATCGCGAGCGAATGACAGATGTTGTTTATGCGGTAGATGAAATGAAAGCACGTCGCACCGATACGGCTGCAAGTGCTGAAGAGTTTTTTGTAATCGGAGAAACGCAGAAAGTTCGTAAGACATGGAATCAGCTTCGCCGCGAAATAACCGGTAATATTCACGAACAAACATTCTGGCTCGGTACCGATCAACATGGCCGCGATTTGTTTAGCCGGGTGCTTATCGGAACACGCATTTCGCTGTTTGTGGGCTTGGTTTCTGTAACTATTTCGCTGTTTATCGGAATGCTGATGGGCGCACTTGCCGGCTTTTTCCGCGGCTGGGTAGATGATCTGATTATGTGGTTTATCAATGTGGTTTGGTCGATTCCAACCCTGCTGCTGGTTATTGCAATTACACTTGTGCTTGGCAAAGGAATGTTCCCGGTGTTCATGGCCGTTGGTCTTACCATGTGGGTGGATACAGCCCGGGTTGTTCGCGGACAAATTCTCAGCATCCGGGAGAAAGAATTTGTAGAAGCCGGTCGAGCTCTTGGGTTCAGAAACAGCCGTATTATTATACAACATATTTTGCCGAATGTTCTTGCGCCCGTTATTGTAATCACAGCTCATAATTTTGCAAGCGCTATTCTGATTGAAGCCGGGCTTAGTTTTCTCGGCATAGGAGCACAGCGACCTACACCTTCTTGGGGAATTATGATAAGCGATTATCGCGGCTATATTCTGGTTGGCGATTATTTTCTGGCATTGGTTCCCGGGCTTGCAATCATGCTGCTTGTTATGGCGTTTATGTTTCTCGGAAACGGTTTGCGTGATGCTATTGATACCAAAATGGCAGACCAGGATAAAATCATGACCTGATATCAGTAATTTCGTTTTACGAAGAAATCAACAATGCACGCATAAGCCGCACCTTTTTGTTACTTTAGCGCTGCCCAGTAAATTCACACACAAGAATCACACATGCACCTTGCAATAGCTGGAAATATCGGCTCCGGAAAAACCACGCTTACCACATTGCTTTCAAAGCAGTATGGCTGGCAGGCACATTATGAAGATGCCGACGAAAATCCATACCTCTCCGATTTTTATGAGGATATGCAGCGCTGGTCGTTCAACCTGCAGATTTACTTTTTGAACAGCCGTTTCGCGCAAATGCTTGACATCCGAAAATCGGGAATCAATGTCATTCAGGATCGAACCATTTATGAAGATGCGCACATTTTTGCGCCCAACCTTCATGCAATGGGTCTGATGACTACGCGTGATTTTGAAAACTATTTCGCGCTCTACCGGCTCATGGAAGAACTCATTCAGCCGCCTGATCTTATCATCTATCTCCGTGCATCGGTTCCTACGCTCGTTAATCAAATTCAAAAACGCGGCCGCGAATACGAAAATGCAATTCGCATCGACTATCTCAAGCGTTTGAACGAACGCTATGAAGCGTGGATTTCGCAATACGAACTCGGTAAACTGCTTATCGTTGATGTTGATGAAAATAAATTCATGGACAATCCCGAACACCTCGGCGAAATCATGAATAAAATCAACGCAGAAATCAACGGTCTGTTCTAGATTTTTCAGCGCAATAACAAAAAATGGCGTACTGTTTAGTACGCCATTTTTTGTTTGGGGCTAATTGTCTTTGATGCAACAATCACACGTAGCGTCGCGATGCTAAGCGACGTGTATTTTTTTCAATATACACCAAGTCAATAAAGCATAAAGGAAGTTTTCTTTTTAAAAAATCCTTTCT
>JBKDHA010000019.1:0-18916 GCA_046335555.1 Bacteroidota bacterium | reverse complement strand
ACATTACTGATTCAATGGCCTATCAGGAAATTGAGCGCCCGGTTGAACTTGCTCCGCTGCAGGTTGGACAAAAGCTTGTAGTGCGCAATATTTTCTTCGACTCCGGGAAATCGGTGCTGAAACCAGAATCAAAGACTGAACTGGATAAATTGGTAAAGCTGATGAAAGTTTATCCGCAAATAATTATTGAAATCGACGGACACACCGATGCCAGCGGAAGCGACGAGCTGAATCAGCGTCTTTCTGAACAGCGGGCCGAGAGTGTGGCCAATTATCTTGTTGAAAATGGTATAGACCGCAGCCGTTTGCGCACCAAAGGCTTTGGCGAAAAAGCGCCGATTGCTATTAATTACAACCCTAACGGAACTCCCAACAAACCGGGCATGGCGCTCAACCGCCGCTTTGAATTTGTGATTCTGAGTGTTGACGGAAAGCTGCAGGATGTAATTATTCCAATTACAGTACCTGAAAATTTGAAAAATAAGGGCGGAAAATAGCAGCTTACCATCAGATACAGTGCTGTAATTGCAGGGATTGCTTATTTTTGCTTGAATACCTTGTGTAAACACAGGTATCGAGCCTTCCCTGACCACGCTATATGATGCTTAAACGATTTTCATTTATCACAATCTTGCTGCTGATTCAGTTCTCTGCGAAAGCACAAGAGCCTGTCTCCGGCGATTTTCGCCAGAATTTTAATCAGGGCAACCTGCTGGTAGCTGAAGAGAATTATTCTGAGGCACTTCGCTATTTTCAGGAAGCATACCGCACAGATTCTTCGGGAGCAAATATCAATTTCAAAGTAGGTCTCTGTATTCTTAAAGTTGGTCTGAATAAAAAAACATCTCTTACTTATTTAAGCCGTGCAGTTCGTGATGTAACCCGTAATTACGATGAATACGACTACCGACAGAAGAAGGCTCCTGAAATGAGTTACTATTTTGCCGCACAGGCGTATCATCTTAATTATGAATTCGATTCGGCAGAGGTTTATTTTAACAAATACAAAGCCATTATAGGCACACGGAATGCCACACTCGCAGCTGAAATTGAAAACCGTTTGCGTTGGTGCGCACAAGCAAAAATCCTTGTTACTTCACCATTACCGCTTGCGCTTACGTTGCTGCCCGACAGCGTAAACAGTGAGTTGGATGAATACAGTCCGGTATTTTCGCTCGATGAAAATACTATCTACTTCACGTCAAAGCGCGAAGGTCCCAGAACTCCTGACGGTGATTTTTACGAAGATATTTTTGTTTCAGAACGCAAACCCGACAGTACCTGGAGCACGCCCCGCGTTATCCCGTACATTCAAACTCCCACAAACGAAGCCTCTATTTCTCTTTCTGCTGATGGTCAAACTCTTTTCATTTACAAAGATGAAAACGGTGGTGATATATACGCCAGCGTAAGCGATGGGAAAGATTGGTCGCAACCTGTGCCGCTTGGTTCCGACATTAACACAAAATATTGGGAGCCTCATGCTTGTCTTTCTGCCGATGGACAAACACTTTATTTCGTGAGTGATCGTCCGGGAGGTTTTGGCGGCCGCGATTTATATCGTTGCGTTAAACTTCCCAATGGTCGCTGGAGCAAAGCTCTTAATATGGGGCCGCAGGTGAATACTGCTTTCAATGAAGATGCACCTTTTATTCACCCCGATCAAACTACATTGTTCTTTGCATCTGAGGGACATTCATCAATGGGCGGTTTCGATATTTTCTTTACCGTGAAAGACGATGAAGGAAACTGGAGCACACCAACAAATGCAGGTTATCCGATTAACACAACCGATGATGATGTTTTCTTTATCACATCTGTTGATGGTAAACGCGGTTACTTTTCGGCTACCCGGCCTGATGGAAAAGGCGGAAAAGATCTTTATTTGGCAAATCTTGAGCAGCCCAAATCACAGCCGCTTACTTTGCTGAAAGGCCGCATTTATAATATCGACGGATCACCGCTTACACAGTTTGTAGAGATTAATGTAACCAATACGCAAACCAGCGAACTCGAAGGCACATACCGCCCAAACTCACGTACAGGAACGTTCATGGTTATTCTTCCTCCGGGTGCTACATATCTGATTAGTTATGTAGTTGATGGGCAGGAATACTCCAATGAAATTATTGATGTGCCGATGGGTTCTGAGTTTGAAGTAATAGACCGCGGAGTTGACCTTCGTGATCTTGTACTCGGTAAACTCAATCCTGATTTGCCAATAGATAAAACGAAAATTCCGAAAACTCAGCCCAATATACCCGGAGATACACTTAATCCGGTTGCTGTTCGTCCGAAACGGAATGTCCGCGATGTAAAAGGAGAACTTACAAGCACTCAGAATATGAGTTTTGAAATGTTCTTCAAGTACAACATTTCAGAAATTGATCCGCAGGATCAGGATTTCCAAAAGTTTATAGATACCTGCGTAGCCCACATCAATAAATACGGAAATATCCGCTTCCGCATTACAGCAGCGGCTTCACAAGTACCTACACGAAAATTCCCGACCAATAAAGCACTTGCCGAAGACCGTGCTGCAAAAGCTCAGGCTGTAATCAACAATGCGCTCGAAGCCCGCGGTGTTGATATGACAAAAGTGAAATGGGTGAAAGTAAATGCAATGGTACTCGGGCCAACTTACCGCTCAGATTTTGTGAAAAACCGCGAAACGTATGAAAAGTATCAGTACGTGAGGGTGAGAGGATATTAGATTGGCGCAAAGCAATTACAATACACTTGACACGGCTGTTTTTTGTAAAAAAAACAGCCGTGTTTTATTTTATAGCGTTTATGACTGGAAGTTCATTTCCTGTAATTATAACAGATCGTCTGAAACTGCGTAAACCGCTAGACACGGATGTGAAGAGTATTTCCCTTCTGCGCTCAGATGCAGCCGTAAACAAATTTATTTTAAAACGCGGCAAACATTTTTCTGAACAAGAAGCTGCAACATTTATTAAGAGAATTGTAGCTGAAATTGAATGCGGAAATTGCTTGTATTGGATCATTACTGAAAAAGAACAATCGGAATTGATAGGTACAATTTGCCTTTGGAAATTCTCCAAGAACAGAAAATCTGCTGAAGTTGGTTATGAACTTATGCCACAGTATCAGCAACAAGGGATTATGACAGAAGCGCTAAATGCAGTAATTAACTATTCAAGAAAAGAATTGAATTTATTTGAAATAAAGGCTTGTACAAATTTTCGTAATACGGCTTCATTACAATTGCTCAGAAAAGCCGGATTTGTTTATCTGCCTGATGAGAAAGATGCTGAATACCCGGAAAATGTGATATATCGTCAACTTTTGTAACTAAGATAAGCATTGATTAACTCAATAGTTTTGTAAATTGGATCAAAAGAAACGCCCATGAAACTCTTTACGCCCCTCATTACTGCACTTATTTTTGCTTCCGGCCTTCATGCACAGGTAGCAACCAATTACCTGTTTTCTCAGGATACAGTTACTTACACACCAATTACCGGCGGAACTGTAATTACATCAGGTACGTTTGATGACAATACCTATCCGGCTAATAATATTGGATTTACGTTCAGCTATAATGGAATATTGTACACGCAGTTCGGCGTTTCAATAAATGGATTTATTACGCTTGGCGGTACAACTGTACAGAGTAATTATGGTCCGATTTCCGCATCGCAAAACGGGAATCTGATTTCAGTACTTGGTGCCGATCTTCAGTTGGGATACAGGTTTACAGGCAGCATAACAGCAAGCAGCAATCAGGTTATTTGCACAAATGTACCGACGGGTTTGTATGTTGGCGCACCAATTACAGGAAACAGCATTTTAACAGGAACTACTGTTACAGCAATCAGCGGAACAACAGTTACTATCAGTCAGAATGCAGTAGCTACATTATCAAACATTACACTTACCAGCATTGGTGAAATAAGGTCTGAAACCGTTGGTACAGCTCCAAACCGGCAATGTATAATTCAGTGGAAATCAGCCGGCCGTTACTTCGGAATGGGCAATGGCGACTGTTTCAATTTTCAGATTGTGCTTCATGAAACAACCAATACAATTGAAACAATATATGATGTTGTAACCGTTATGAACACGGCCGGAAGTTTTCAGGTTGGCTTGCGCGGCACTCTGAATACCGATTTCAATTCGCGTTCAACGAACATCAACTGGCAGCAAACGATTGCATCAGCAGCTGCAACAGGGAATTGCACGATGAGTTCTTCCATCTTCCCGATAACTGGACTAAAATTCATTTGGCAAGATCAGACCGTTGGTATTGCTGAGACCGAAAACCAGTTTCAGGTGCTGGTATTTCCAAATCCCTGCCAGAATTTTGTAACCATTCAGCTTCCTGATGTTTCCACTGAAACGGGTATTGAACTTTTTGATGTAAAAGGCTGCAAAGTGCTGGAGCAGCAATGGCCGGCAACTGTGGCGGCGCAGCAAGTGCTTGACTTGCAGAAAACTGAGCCCGGAATTTACCTTTTGCGAATTACATCCGGAGCACTCGTTGCAACACAGAGATTGATAATTGCAGAGTAACAGAAGGCGCAATACAGGTTTCTGATTTCTGAGTTTTCAACATCAGGGTATAATGCCCCTGCATTTTATTCCGATTTTCTTATCTTTGGTAAGTATGGTATGCGTTTTGCTTTTGCTGGCGTAAATCATTGCTCAATACACCAAACCAGTCATTTTTATTACCCCGTGAGAACGCATTTGCTGCATCGTTCTGTATTATTGCTTTTTGTGATCGGCACATTTTTGCGGTTGGGCGCTCAACCCAAATCTGCAGGTGCTGTTGATCCTGCCCTTGCGTCTGAACATTATTCGCACGGTAATTTTGTAATGGCGCTTCCGCTTTATGTAGCATTAGCCAAAAAAGAATACAAAAATACCGAGTACAACCAGCGGGCTGGCATCTGTTATCTCCGCACCAATATTGATAAAAAAGCGGCAATTCCGTTTTTTGAATACCTGACCAAACAATCCAATACAGACCCTGAAAACTGGTATTACCTCGGTCAGGCGTATCATTTCGGCTATAAATTTGATGAAGCCATAAAAGCCTATCAGAATTACAGTTTAAAAGCAACTTCATCAAAAGAAAAAGCGAAAGCGCAGCTTGGTGTTTCACAATGCCAGAACGCCAAATTGCTTACCAAACGCCCGCTCGATGTAACTTTCGAAAACGCAGGCAAAGAAATCAATACCGAGTTTCCCGATTATTATCCGTTTGTGACTTCCGACGAGTCGATGCTTGTTTTTACATCGCGCCGCAAAGGTAATCTGGGAGCTGGCTCTGTAGAAATGGATGGCTACTATGCGTCTGATATTTGGCTGACACGTTCGCAAAACGGATTGTTTCAGAAAGCAAAAAATGCTGGCGGACAAGTAAACGGCACCTACGATGAACAAACTACAGGGCTTTCGGCCGACGGAAGCTGGATGACCGTTTACATCGACAACATTTCAACTGCCGGCGATATTTATCTTTCGCCCTGCGGGAAAACGCCCGGCAAACCGGTAAAAATGGGTTTGAGCATCAACGAAGGCTTTGAAACAGCAGCCAGTCTTTCGCCCGACGGCAATCAAATTTATTTTGCAAGCCGGCGTGATGAAGGTGAAGGAGAAACCGATATCTGGATTGCCCGAAAATTGCCCAACGGCGAATGGGGCAAAGCTCAGAACCTGAGTGCACTCAACACTCCGTATCGCGAAGATTTCCCGTTCATGTCGGCCGACGGACATACATTGTATTTCGCATCCGAAGGACACAACAGCATGGGCGGTTTCGATTTGTTTATGAGTGTGTGGAATGAAGAAGATAACATCTGGTCAACACCACAAAATCTCGGCTATCCGATTAACACACCCGAAGACAACCGCACCATCTGTTTCACCGAAAACAACCGCATCGCCTATATCTCAGCCACACGCGAGGGCGGAATGGGAGATCTCGACATCTGGCGCGTAGTATTTAACGATGTGCAGCAGGAAAGTTTCACCGCTGTTGTGGGTAAAATTCTCCCGCCGGATTCGGTATTCGATTTTTCAGGTGTATTGATGAATGTAACCAACACCAAAACACAGGAATCAGTTGGTGAATATCGTCCCAATCCTCGCACCGGCCGCTTTGTGCTGGCATTACCGCCCGGGAAATATGTAATGACAGTTGATGCGCCCGGATGCAAACAACTTATTGAAACCATTATTGTATTTGATATTGGCGCAATGGGTGAGCAGCAGAAAGATATTCGGCTGCTGAAAGAATCTCCTTAATTGTATTTACAGGATGCATCCGGTTTGCAAAACTACGCTGCATCCGGTTTGTAACCGGATGTTTTTCACTACGCTGCATCCGGTTTGCAACCGGATGTTTTAGCTACAAAGCAAAACGCGCCGCTTTCAACAGAAAGCGGCGCGTACTATTTTATGAAGAAGTAACTTTTAGCCCTTCTTGCCAAACAACTCCATTACTTCACTGCTGATTCCGGTCATTGAATAACCGCCATCGTGGAAGAGGTTTTGCATAGTAACCATGCGGGTGAAATCGGAAAACATACTCACGCAGTAATCAGCACACGCATCTGCACTGGCATTACCCAGCGGCGACATCTGATCGGCGAAGCCGAAGAAGTCTTCAAAGCCGGCAATTCCGCCGCCCGCTGTGGTTTTTGTGGGCGACTGCGAAATGGTGTTGATACGCACTTTGCGGTGCTTGCCGTAGTGATAGCCGAAGCTGCGGGTAATTGATTCGAGCAGGGCTTTGGCATCAGCCATATCTGTATAGAACGGGTAGGTGCGCTGTGCTGCAATGTATGAAAGTGCAACTACAGAGCCCCATTCGGCAATGGCATCAGTCTGATAAGCAACGTGCAGCATTTTGTGCAGCGAAAGCGCGCTTACATCAAGACTTTTATTGAAAAATTCGTAGTTCAGATCTTCGTAAGGCTTGCCTTTGCGGATGTTTGGCGACATACCGATAGAATGCAGCACAAAATCAATTTTTCCGCCCAGAGCTTCCTGCGATTGCTCAAATAATGCTTTCAAGTCATCAACACTGGTAGCATCAGCCGGAATAATTTTTGAGCCGGTAGCTTCAGCCAGTTTGTTGATTTCGCCCATACGCATGGCAATAGGGGCATTGGTAAGCGTAAACTGAGCACCTTCGGCATGAGCACGTTCTGCCACTTTCCAGGCAATCGAATTACTGTCAAGCGCACCTGAAATGATGCCGCGTTTTCCTTTCAAAAGGTTGTTGGCCATGTTTTGGTTTGGATTGTGGGGGTAAATATACGATTCCCCTGAAAAATAGTGCAGAATGCCTGTGCTCTGTTTATTTGTATGCAGATTTACATGCAACAAGCTGTTTTGCTGCCAAATTGTTTTCGTAAACTCGCACAGCAATAACAACAAACCGCATGAACCGACTCCATAATCTAGATTACTTAAGAGGCTTAGCTGCTTTTGGCATCATGATCTATCATTACCTGACCTGGACGCTTGGCAAATACGACGCAAGTACGTTTATGGGCAGATTAGGAATTTACGGAGTTTCTATTTTTTATGTGCTTAGTGGCCTTACACTTTACTATGTTTATTACAATAAAATGAAACCTTCGAAAGATGAAATAATTTCATTTTTTAAGAAAAGAGTTTTCAGAATATTCCCTCTGCTTTGGTTGGTTACAATTGTTGCTATACTGCTCTCTAAAAAAGTACCGGATTTTGGTGATCTGTCTCTCAACCTCAGCGGATTATTCGGGTTTGTTAAATGGGATACCTACTTTTCTCCGGGAGTTTGGTCAATTGGCAATGAATTGGTTTTTTATGTATTCTTCCCGTTTTTTGTCTTTTTTGCAAAATCCTCAAAGCCAGTAATAACAATACTTTCTGGAGTTATTTTAGGGTTGTATCTGTACTTTGCTTTTTTCAAACTTAGTCAGGATCAAACGCTGGGGGAACAATGGCGCAATTATGTAAATCCGCTGAATCAGGTCTTTCTTTTTCTCGGTGGATTTTTAATTGGATTACTGCTGCATAAATTAAAATTAAGTACAGCAATTGTACTATTGATGCTGTTTACCGGTCTTGGTCTATTCATTTTTTATCCAGTATCAGGTGATTCAATTCACTTAGTAACCGGCATAAACCGATTGATTTTTACAGCTTGTTGTTTTCTGATTTGTATTTCATTCTACAAAATCACATTCACGCTTCCGTCAATCATTCATAAACCGCTTACTCTTCTGGGCGAAGCAAGCTATTCAGTTTATTTGCTGCATCCAATAATCTATACATTAACGGGTATCGCGTTTAAATTTATTGGTAACCATGTTTATGTTTTTCCGGAATCTGTTCGTTTGCTTACTGCAGTTGGATCTACGTTGCTTATCAGTTATTTTGTTTATCAGTATTTCGAGAAATACTTCATGAAATTAGGCCGTTCGGGACAAAAAAAAGAAACAGCATAAGCTGCATTTTGCTGAACCGTTTTCGGCAGTATAATTTGGAGCAGATCCTGTTTTTAAATAATTTCAATTCATCTCAGCAGCTAACAGATGAACACTACCGCAACACACAATGAACGAATTGCAAAACTGACATTTGCATCTGTTTATCCCTTGTATATTACTAAAGTGGAGAAAAAAGGCAGAACGAAAGAAGAATTACATGAAGTAATTACATGGCTTACCGGGTTTGATGATAAACAACTTGAAGAACTCATCAATGAAAAAGTAACGTTTGAAGTTTTCTTTCAGCGCGCAACACTAAATCCCAATGCACATCTGATTACCGGAGTTATTTGCGGCTATAGAATTGAGGAAATTGAAAATCAACTCACCAAACAGATTCGGTATCTTGATAAACTAGTAGATGAGTTGGCGAAAGGCCGGAAGATGGAGAAGATTTTGCGCTGAAAAAAAACTAGTTTAAGTTTTGTTTCTACTTATCTGAAATGGGAGAAGCATTAAATCTGACACTTCCTGCAATTCGCACTATTTTTTAAACTATTATTGAATTGTAGTCTCGCAAGTTTCTGTCTCCCAAAACAAGAATTAAACTACCATTTTTCAATATGAATAGAGTTATCGCACTGTTTTCGGTTGTTTGCTTTTTAGCAATTAACAGCATAAGTCTAAGCGCTCAATGCTGTAATTACAGATTGTCGATGCAGGACAGCTATGGTGATGGCTGGAATGGTGCAACGCTTCAGATTTTCATCAACAACACACTTGCCGGAACATACAGTGCATTGAACAATGGAAGTACTGCACTTATACCCGTATGCAACGGTGATACGCTAACTGCATTTTATACTGCAGGCAGTTACGAAAACGAAAATTCGTATGTGATACAGGATTCATCGTGGAATATTGTTTTTCAGGATGGACCCAATCCCGATAACGGTAATGTATTTTCAACTGTTGGAAATTGCAATACGCCGCTTTTGGCCGGAAGTCACCCGTGTACCGCTATTCCTATTGATACCGGTCAGTGTGTATTTACCAGCAATGTTGGTTTTCCGGGATCGGGATTGAATCCGAACTGCGCAAGTTATCAGGGCGGAGATATTTGGTTTACAATGCTGGTTCCTGCTTCCGGGAATTTAAGTTTCGAAACCGACAGCGGAAGCATAAACGATACTGGTATTGCTATCTGGACGGATACATCCTGCACGAATCCGCAGTATGTAGCATGCGATGATGACAACGGCAATGGCTATTATTCCTATCTCTTGCTGTATGATGCAACACCCGGAGCCACTCTTTACATTCAGGTTTTTGGCTACGGTGGTGCATCCGGTAGTTTTGAATTGTGTGTAAATGATTTGGGTACAGTTTCGCTCGACAGTTCCGAATTGCCTATTGTTATGATAAATACGTTGGGGCAAACCATAATTGAGGATACAAAAATTAATTGCCTCATGGAAATCAAATACAATGGGGTAAATAATATCACCTATGTTACGGATAGCGCAAATATTTACAACGGGCATGTAGGCATTGAAATTCGCGGACTTACATCAGCAGGTTATCCGCAAAGCCCTTATGGTTTTGAAACGCGCGACTCGGCAGGAGGAAATAATAATGTTTCTATTTTAGGAATGCCTGCCGAAAACGATTGGGTTTTGCTCTCGAACTACAACGACCGTTCGCTTGTGAAAAACCTGATTTCGTACAAGCTTTTTGGCGAAATGGGAAATTACACACCTCGCGCTCAGTTGTGCGAAGTACTTGTTGACAGTTCTTACAAAGGAATTTATGTAATCGGTGAGAAAATTAAACGCGATGGAAATCGTGTGGACATTGCCACATTGAATCCGCAAGATACGTTGGGTGATGAATTAACAGGAGGTTATATTCTGCAACAAAACTATTGGAATGCCAACAATAGTTTTCAGTCCAATTATTCGCCAATTGATCATCCCGGATTTGATGTTCACTTCGTTTATGAATACCCCGATGAGTTTGCGATACAGCCTGCTCAGAAAGTATATATAGCTTCATATATAGACAGTCTTGAAACTGCATTGTACAGTCCAAATTTTGCCGATACTGCAACCGGTTACCGGAAATACATGGATACAAAATCGTTTATCGACTATTTTATTGTGAATGAAGTTTCCAGAAATGCCGATGGATTTAAGAAAAGTGTTTTCTTTCACAAGGATAAATATTCGAATGGCGGAAAACTGCATGCCGGTCCGGTTTGGGATTTCGACTGGGCATGGAAAAACATGGCTATTTGTCAAATATATCAAGCCAACGGCGGCAGCGGCTGGGCGCACCTGAATAACGATTGTTTTACTGATAATTATTCGACCGGCTGGTATGTGCGTTTGTTGCAGGACAGCACCTTTGCCAATGAACTTCGCTGTGCGTATGATGATTACAGACAAACAATGTTAGACACAGCTTATATGTTTGCTTATATCGACAGCATCGGACAATTAGTTCAAAATGCACAGGCAAGACATTTTCAGAAATGGCCGATATTAGGTGTTAGCGGCCCTGCTCCCGACGACGGTCCTATTGCAACCACTTATTACGGAGAATTAGATTCGCTGAAGCAATGGATCCGCATTCGTATTCAATGGCTGGATGCAAACATACCGGGACTTTGTGCTCCTGTTGGTGTAAACGAAACACAGGTTACGAATACGATTAATTGCTATCCCAATCCGGCAAACGATTATTTGATGATAGATTATTCGTTACCGGCAGCAATTAATGTTTCTTATCAACTCTTCAACTATCTCGGGGCAGAAGTTTTGTCTTCCTCACAAGGAACACAAGCATCCGGACAGCATTCGCTTCAACTTGAAACCGGCAATCTGGCTCCAGGTGTGTATGTATTAAGGTTTCAGCGAGGCACTGAAATGATTACTAAAAAAATAACTGTTTTGTAAAGTTTTATCCTGTGCATTGATTACTTTAGGAAAGATGCAATTCATCAAATAATATATGGACAGGAAAAATTTTCTGAAGCAATCGGCCTTAGTTTCGCTGGGCGGATTGCTTTTTCCATCAAGTATTCTGAGCTCTTGCAGGAAAAAAAGTTTGTTTGAAGATCAGAATTATGATGGCAAAGTAATTATCATAGGAGCTGGTGCAGCGGGTTTGTATGCGGGTTATATTCTTAAATCAAAAGGAATTGATTTTACCATTCTTGAAGCATCTAACACGCACGGTGGAAGAATGGGAAAGTTATCTGGTTTTGCCGATTATGATATAGATACCGGTGCTCAATGGCTTCACGGAAATAATAATATTCTTGGTGATCTGATAAAGAAAACAAATACTCCGGTAACTCTTGATTTGTCTGAATATGCGTACTGGTTTAATGGACAACTTGTTTCAGAATTACCCGAAGATCCGTTCATTTTTGAAGGCGAAAATTTGCCGGATGTATCGTTTAAAGATTACGCACATCAGCAAGGATTCGGCAGCGAGTACGATACAATTATAGAGGCAATTGCCGGCGATCAGGGGGCATCAGCTTCATTGCTTTCGGCTTATTGGAACAAGAAAGAAGAAGAAAACTGGGTGTCGGGCGATGATGATTTCAAATTTTCTGCAACTTATTTTGATTTCATTGATGCACACATTGCCC
The DNA here is from genome assembly GCA_046335555.1 of Bacteroidota bacterium. Lineage (GTDB taxonomy): Bacteria > Bacteroidota > Bacteroidia > Palsa-965 > Palsa-965. The sequence continues at coordinate 6,799 of JBKDHA010000019.1, read as the reverse complement.
GCCCTGTAATTGATAAAGTAGTACTGAACACTCCGATTACAGGCATTAATTATGCTGGCGAAAAAATTCAGCTAACCGATGCTTCTTCCAATCAATGGATAGCCGACAAGGTTATTGTTACAGTACCAATTTCTATTTTAAAGCTCAACGAAATTAGTTTTACGCCCGCGCTTCCTGCTGCAAAGACTGAAGCTTTTTCAAAAATTGGAATGGGACCGGGCATGAAAGTGTTTTTGAAATTCAGCACAAAATTCTTTGAGCCAATTCTTATCGGAGGTACAATTTGTGCAGCGTACATTGATGATTCGGTCGGGAAAACTACTTCGGATAATATTCTTCTCGCATTTGTAATGGGCGATCAGGCAGCTTATCTGCACGCGCTTGGCAGCGATAATGCGATAACTACTGCATTGCTGCAGGAGTTGGATAGCGTTTACAGCGGACAGGCCACAGCTTCGTTCCTTGCTTCATCGGTTCACGATTATACCAGCAAACCTTTTATCAAAGGTGCATACGGATACAGCACTGTTGGCATGAACGACGCAAGAGCTGTTGCGGCTCAGCCGGTAAATGATAAATTGTTTTTTGCCGGCGAAGCAATGAATATCAATGGTCATCATCAAACCGTTCAGGGGGCTGTAGAATCAGGCTACAAAGCAGTTATTGATCTTTTAAAAAGCGTTGAGAAATGAAGCGCATCTGCTTTGCAGGCTTCGTGTTTTTAGTTTGGGTGAATAACCTGAATGCTCAGTCATTTTCGGCTGAACTTTCGTATTCGTATTTCTACTCCGGACAATTCGACAAAGCCATTCAAACCTATAATTTCAGTCGCCCGCATCTGAGTCAGAAACAACCTTTGCTCATGCACGGTGCTTCTGCGGGGTTGAGTTATCTGTTTCAATCTGATCGAAGCGTGAAACAAGGCATCGGAATTTCATATTCCCGAATCAGCAGCACTGCCGAAAACGATAATTGGGGAAATACCCTGAACCTGCATTTATTAGACCTGAGTTATCTCTTTCACCATGAGTATTCCGGAAAACTTTCGGGATTGTATGCTCAATTATTGATTTCAGCTAAAACAGGAATTCTTAATCGCCGTATTAACGGAGAACCGATTGTGGTATATGACAAAAATCTGAAGACATACAGCATAGGAGGAAGCGTACATCTGAAATCAGGTTATTACCTGAAAACAAAAGGCAAAACCTTGCTTTCGCCTTATATTGCTCTTGGCTATTGTCCGTTTCTTTACGCTCCAAATGCTGAAGGTGTAATTAATCAAACATCAGAACTTTCGGGCAGATCGTGGACAATGTTGCTTACAGCACAGGTTGGTTTTGGAATTAAGTTTAACCGTAAAACCAATGCTGAATAGTGAAAAATAGTATCATTCAATTCACCTCTAACACTTTAATTTTTCGATTTGAATTTTGACTTATGAAGAAACCTTTATTCATTTTTCTGGTTGCCGTTGCTCTTATTAATCCGAGTTGTGAAACGAAATCTGTTCCTGATATTCAGAAGGAAATAATTACTGAAACGAAACGCCAGTATTCAGAAGAGGAACAAAAAGTATTTAATCAATTAAAAATAAAAGACAGCTTACTGTTTGATGCAGTATTCAGTTCTTGCGATACGGCTCTGGTAAAATCATTAATAACTCCCGATCTCGAATTTTATCACGATAAATCAGGCGCGAGTAATTCCGATACAAGTTTTATTCGTTCAATAACCGGTCTTTGTAAAAGTGAATTCAAGCCCTCAAGAGAATTAGAGCCGGGCAGTTTGGAAATTTACCTTATGAAAAATAATGATGTGTTGTACGGAGCAATTCAAACCGGAAAGCATGTGTTTTATGAAACGCCTCCAAGAAAAGAAAAGCAGTTGACAAGCACAGCGCGTTTTACACATCTCTGGCTGCTCGAAAACGGGAACTGGAAACTAAAACGGGTGCTCAGTTATTTTCATCAAACGCCTGAAGCGGAGAAGTAAACTTTACTTCCCCAACAACTCCTTCGCATTCTTCAACGCAGCATCGCCGGGTTTTCCGGCGCTCAACATTTTAGCAATTTCTTCAATGCGCTCGTCTTTACTCAGCAAGCGAATGCTGGTTTCTGTGCGTTGCTTGCCCTCAAGCTTATAAACAAACAGGTGGTTTTGTCCGCGGCTGGCTACCTGCGGCAAATGGGTGATGGCGATAACCTGTAAGTTTTTGCCCATTTGCTCCATAATCAACCCTGTTTTGGCAGCAATATCGCCTGAAATGCCGGTATCTATTTCATCGAAAATAATGGTGGGCAGGGCGGTGTGCTGTGCCAGCAGCGCTTTGAGGCTGAGCATAAGGCGCGAAAGTTCGCCGCCCGAAGCTACTTTGCTCAACAGCTGCGGTGCAACACCTTTATTGGCGCTGAATCGGAATGTTACTTTGTCGGTACCTGTTTCGCGAAGTTCGGGAAGTTGCTCCAGATCTGCTTCAAGCACGGCATTGGGCATGCCTAATTGCTGCAGCATTTCCTGCACGGCTTTTACAAGCTTGGGTGCAACTGCATGACGTTTTTTGCTGAGTTTGGCGGCCAGCAATTGCAGTTTGGTTTGCAATGCAGCTAATTCAGCAGCGGCTGCATTGATCTGCTCTTCGAGCGTGCCGGCAGCGGCTATTTTATTATCGAGGTCGGCGCAAATGGCTTGCAACTCTTCAACCGTTTTAACGCCGTGTTTCTGTGCAAGACGATAAATCAGGTCGAGCCTTGCGGTGAGATGTTCGATGCGTGCAGGATCGTGCTGCACATTGCCTTCGAGGTCTTCAAGCTCGGCGGCAATATCTTTAAGTTCAATATGACTTACCGAAAGCCGCTCGTGCAAAGCAGCAATGGCCGGGTTGTATTTTGCAAGCTGGCCGACAGAATTCCGCACCTCTGCCAATGCCTGAAGAAGCGACTGTTCGGCACCGTCTAAAGTGAAAACTGCTTTGCTTAAACCGCTTTTTATCGTTTCTGCATTTTCAAGAGTCTGCAATTCTTCCTCGGCAGCGGTTTGTTCGCCAGCCACAAGATTAGCGGCATCCAATTCTTCAAACTGAAAGCGGTTGAATTCAAGTTCACGCCTCGATGCAGCTTCCTGTGCTCGCAGTTCTTCAAGTTTCTTACCCAGTTTGCGATATTGTACAAACTGATTGCCGTAAGCAGTAAGCTCATCAGCATGCGCAGCCAGCGAATCGAGCAGCGAAAGCTGAAATCCAGAATCGTTGAGCGTAAGGGTTTCGTGCTGCGAGTGAATATCTACAAGCCTTTCGGTAACAGCACGCAGCACGGTGAGATTTACCGGCGTATCATTAATAAATGCCCGCGATTTCCCTTCAGGATTTACCTCACGGCGAATAATAGTGGTTGCCGCATAATCCAAATCATGTTGAAGAAAAAGCGGTTCAAGCGAAAACCCTTTTACCTCAAACTGCCCTTCCACCACACATTTTTCAGCAGCATCCGAAAGCGCCGCCGTATCTGCCCGCTGACCCAGCAGCAAGCCAAGAGCGCCGAGAAGAATTGATTTACCTGCTCCGGTTTCTCCGGTAATAATGGTTAATCCCTGCCCGAAATCAATTTCAAGCTGCGATATCAGCGCGTAGTTTTTTACAGATAAATGACGAAGCATAAGCAATGCAAAGTTACCGCAGAAACTGCTTTATAAATGTCTTTGATAATAAAAAGCTTGTTTTGTTTTTGATATTGAATCTCAAAGTCGGGACGCGATTCATCGCGTCCCGACAGGGCTTTGGATATCAAAAGCATTTACAGCATTGTTGTTATAATTGAGAACGGGCAGCCTTTGGCTGCCCGTTCTCAATTATATGTATCCGGCGAAGCCGGAAAATTTATCACTTTACATTCATCACTTTACACTCAACACTTTACATTCCGGCGAAGCCGGTCAAGCCGGTTAAGCTGGAACTTTTCCGAGCACCTGCGCCATTGTTTTACCAATCTGTGCGGGCGATTCAACTACGTGAATGCCGCATTCGCGCATGATTTCCATTTTGGCTTCGGCAGTATCTTCGGCTCCGCCAACAATTGCACCGGCGTGACCCATTGTGCGGCCTTTGGGGGCTGTGCGGCCGGCGATAAAGCCAACTACGGGCTTTTTGTTGCCGTTGGCTTTGATCCAGCGTGCTGCTTCGGCTTCGAGTCCGCCGCCAATTTCGCCGATCATTACGATGCCTTCGGTTGCAGGATCGTTCATCAGCAACTCAACAGCTTCGCGTGTGGTGGTTCCGATAATCGGATCGCCGCCAATACCGATGGCTGTGGTTACTCCAAGTCCTGCTTTGGCAATCTGGTCGGCTGCTTCGTAGGTAAGTGTTCCTGATTTTGAAACGATACCTACTGTTCCAGTTTTGAACACAAAGCCCGGCATGATGCCTACTTTGGCTTCGCCGGCGGTAATTACACCCGGACAATTCGGCCCGATCAGGCGTACATCACGGCCGCGGAGATATTCTTTGGCGGCTACCATGTCTTTCACGGCAATACCTTCGGTAATGCAAACAATTACCTTAATTCCTGCGTCAGCAGCTTCCATAATTGCGTCGGCAGCAAATGCCGGGGGAACAAAAATGATGGAAACATCGGCACCGGTTTGTGCAACAGCATCAGAAACGGTATTGAAAACCGGACGATCGAGGTGAAGTGTACCACCTTTGCCCGGTGTTACTCCGCCCACCACATTGGTGCCGAATTCAATCATCTGACCTGCGTGGAAAGTGCCTTCACTTCCGGTGAAGCCCTGTACAATTACTTTAGAGTTTTTGCTGACGAGAACGCCCATATCGAGTTGTATTGGATGGCTGTTTGTTATTGTGAAGCGCAAAAATAACAATTGCGCGGTGATTTGACGATGAAAATTCACGAATTAACATCCAGTGAAAATTCACATTAAAAAGTACTTTTGTCCATTGAAATAAAAATACTTGTAGCTACATTTGTTTTGCTCAATAAAAAACTTAATCTACCATGATAAAAAAAGTACTTCTGATTAGCTTCGCAATAATTGCTGGATTCTTTGCATTTGTTGGAATTCCTGACGCTGTTTCAAATACAAGCGGCTCACCCGTAGGTCGAACCGGTGCTCCCGGTGATAATAACGGTGCAACCTGTACTGGTTGTCATTCGGGAAGTCCATCAAACGCACAGGGAATCATTACCCACAATATCCCGGCTTCGGGTTATGCACCCGGGTTTACTTACCAAATTTCCGCAACCTTTACTTCTGCCGGCAGAACCAAATTTGGTTTTCAGGCCAGCCCGCAAGACGGTGCAGGTAACCGGGTCGGAACATTTACGGCTACCAATGCTACAGAAACTCAAGCCCAAACTTCAGGCAAATACATTACTCACCGCACAGCCGGAACATCAGCCCCGACCAGCACTAAAACATGGACTTGGGATTGGACAGCACCCGCAACGGCAAGTGGTCCGGTTACTATTTACGGGGCTTTCAATGCTACCAATAGCCAAACCAATAGCTCAGGGGATTTAGTTACTTTGACCAATACCGGTGCTATACAGCCCGATCTGACTTCAGTTACTGAAGCCATTGAATTTGCCGCGCTTCAGATTTTCCCTGTTCCGGCTTCAAATGAACTTACAGTTAATCCCGGCCGTGATTTCGGTGCTGCCCGTCTTACAATTATTAGCATAGACGGTAAAGCGGTAAAAGAAATCAATCTCGATAGTTTCGGTACTATTGGCACAACCATCGACATCAGCACACTGCCGCAGGGCGTTTATTTCCTCACCATTGAGGCCGACGGAAAAACTGCTGTTCGCCGTTTTATGAAGTTGAATTAAGATTTTCAGCACACCAATAATGAAAAGCCCGCTCCATGTTTTTGGAGCGGGCTTTTTAGTTGTGAATTTGTGATTTAGGTAGCTCTTTCAACGGATTTAATTGCAGGAACAACATATTCGTCGTAAAAATTGGCCTCCCAGTCGGCAAAATCACTCATCGTCATAAAATCAGAACTATCAACAGTTGTATGGGGAAGGAGGGCTCTTGACTGAGGTGTCATTGGTTCATTTGGAAGAGTTTCATCAAAATGTGCATCTGGATCACCACCTATTGAGGAGTTTGTTTGTCCATCGCCAGGACGGAGATTATATGGTGATGAATTTAAAAATTTTGCAAGACCTTCAAGATCCTTGGGATGAGCTTTATGAAAGGCAACAATCGCATTGTAATAATCTTTATTGCCTTTTTTCACACCTCCATTTTGGGGGTCTCCAAAATTACGCTGAGGTATAGATAAATTATTAACCATTGTTTCGATTTTGACTTTATCATTAGTCATTATTGTATTTCTGATGGATTCCCACGACAGCCGATGTGCCATGTGTATGTTTTCTGTTGGATGTAATGATTTGGCATCTTTTCGCATCACTTTCACTGATCCAACAAAACCCGGACGAACTATTTTAACAGCTCCGGTTTTTGATGCCTTTTTAGCACCAAGTTGTGCTACTCCACTTGAAGAAGACTTTAACTGAAGTAAATTACCTGAATGCAGATGCGGATAATTTATAGCCTTTTGCGTGTCTCTGGTTAATTGATTTGCTGCTTTTTTTTGTATCAATTCTACCTCTGTTCCCTGCTGCGTAAGTTTTTCCGGATTTTCCGAATCAACAGGGTCAAGTCCTTTACTTGCAACATGTTGTTTTAGGCTGCTTTGAGCACGCTCAACTACCAATTTTATTACTTCATCAGCTGATGTAATTCCTGTAGTTTGTGGTGCAAAGAGTTGTAT